>NZ_CP021913.1:0-340714 GCF_002814095.1 Sagittula sp. P11 | reverse complement strand
TGCCGACGGAATTCTCCGCCCGCATCGCGCGCAACACGCAGCTTGTGCTGCAGGAGGAAACCGGCGTCACCAAGGTCGTCGATCCGCTGGCGGGTTCCTACTACGTCGAGAGCCTGACCAACGAACTGGCCGAACGGGCCTGGGCGCTGATCGAGGAAGTGGACGAGATGGGCGGCATGACCCGCGCCGTCGAATCCGGGATGCCGAAGCTCCGGATCGAGGAAACCGCCGCGCGCCGTCAGGCCGACATCGACCGTGGCACCGATGTGATTGTCGGCGTCAACAAGTACCGGCTGGAGAAGGAGGACGATCTCGACATCCTCGACATCGACAACGCCAAAGTGCGCGAGAGCCAGGTCGCCCGGCTGGAGAAGATCCGCGCCACCCGCGACGAGCCAGCCTGCACCGCGGCCCTCGACGAACTGACCCGCCGCGCCAAAGAGGGCGGCAACCTGCTCGACGCGGCGGTCGAAGCGGCGCGCGCACGTGCCACCGTAGGAGAGATCAGCATGGCGATGGAAAAGGAATTCGGCCGGCACCGGGCAGAGGTGAAGACCCTCGCCGGTGTCTACGGCGCGGCTTACGAGGGCGACGAGGGCTTTGCCGCCATCCAGAAATCGGTGGAGCAGTTCGCCGAGGACGAAGGCCGCCGCCCGCGCATGCTGGTGGTCAAGATGGGGCAGGACGGCCATGACCGCGGCGCCAAGGTCATCGCCACCGCCTTTGCCGACATCGGCTTCGACGTCGACGTGGGCCCGCTGTTCCAGACCCCGGAAGAGGCCGCGCAGGACGCCATCGACAACGACGTGCACGTGGTGGGCATCTCCAGCCAGGCCGCCGGTCACAAGACGCTTGCGCCGCAACTGGTGAAGGCGCTGCAGGCCGAAGGGGCGGGCGACATCATCGTGATCTGCGGCGGCGTCATCCCGCACCAGGACTACGAGTTCCTGAAGAACGCAGGCGTCAAGGCGATCTTCGGCCCTGGCACCAACATCCCGGAAGCGGCGCAGGACATCCTGCGGCTGATCCGGCAGGCGCGGTCCGACGCGGCGGCCTGACACCCTTCGCGCGTCCCCGGTCTGGGGGCGCGCACAATCGCTTTGGAAGGCAAAGCTACTCGCGCCGAACCCGGCGCTGCGCATCCCCGCAAGCAGCGGCGGGGCGCATCCTGCTGGATCGAGCGTCCGGCGCAGAACACGCGCGTCGCATCAAATCCGGCATTCCAAAACCCAGATTGGCCTTAAACCCAACGCCCAAGGCGTTATCGATGCGCCCTGTTCAGGGCGTTGTCGAGTTGGGCTATTGGGGAGAGGGGCCGCGAAGGCCCCTCAATGGGGCCTTCTGTCCGAGAGCTTGAAACGCTGGAACATACGAATTCGAAGTCTATCGCTCGGGCCATATTTAGGAACAGCGGTATCGGGGCCGACCTTCTCGGACGGCCCCGACACAGTAGGTTCAGGCCGCGGTGGCGCTGGCCTCACGCTCGGTCTCGTCCGGCGTGTCTGCCTTGCTGGTCGACATGCGCAGGGCGACAAAGCCGATGATGCCCGAGATGATCGACCCGCTCAGCACGCCGATGCGCACCTCGTTCATCAGGGCCGGGTCCGAGAAGCTCAGCGAACCGATGAAGAGCGACATGGTAAAGCCGATGCCCGCAAGGCAGGCGATGCCGTAGATCTGCGCCCAGTTCGCCCCGTGGGGCATCCGCGCCATTCCGGTCTTCACCATCAGGAAGGTCACGCCGAAGACGCCCACCTGCTTGCCGATGATCAGGCCAAGCGCGATGCCGAGCGGCAGCGGCGCCAGAACCTGGCTCATCTCCATGCCCGCCAGCACGACACCCGCGTTGGCGAAGGCGAAGACGGGGATGATGAAGTAGAGGACATAGGGCGACAGGCCGTGCTCGAGCGAGTGCAGGGGGGACTTGCCCCATTTGTCCTTGAGCGGGATGAAGAAGGCCGTGACGACACCCGCCAGCGTCGCGTGCACGCCGGACTTCAGCACCAGCACCCAGAGCACGAGGCCCAAAAGCAGGATCGGTGCCACGCGGTGGACGCGCTGACGGTTCAGGTACCACATCAGCGCCATGGGAAGCAGCGCCATCAGCAGGTAGGTCACCTTCAGCTCGGCGGTGTAGAACAGGGCGATGATGATGATCGCGCCCATGTCGTCGAGGATCGCCAGCGTCAGCAGGAAAACCTTGAGCGAGGCAGGTACCCGGTCTCCGACAAGCGCGAGAACGCCAAGGGCAAAGGCGATGTCGGTGGCCGCGGGGATCGCCCAGCCGCCGACCGTTTCGGGGTTGCCCAGGTTGAAGATCAGGTAGACCGCGGCGGGCAGGACCATGCCGCCCACGGCCGCCATGCCGGGCAGCACCACGTCGGATGGGTTCTTCAGCTTGCCTTCCAGCAGCTCGCGCTTCAGTTCGAGGCCGATCAGGAAGAAGAAGATCGCCATCAGGCCGTCGTTGATCCACAGGATCAGCGGCTTTTCGAGGCCCTCGCCGTTGATCGTCACGCTGAAATAGCTGCCCAGCACCTTTTCGTAAAAGATGTCGAGGCCGGAGTTGGCCACGATCATGGCCAGGACCGCTGAAAGTATGAGGAGGATGCCCCCCGAAGCTTCGTGACTGAAAAACTTGTCCAGAGCGCGCAGCAGCATCCGATGGTTCCCTCATGTAAAGATTATATATTCAGTCATATTTGGGACGCATGGCCCAGCTTTCAACGCAACAGGGGTCGATTTTCCGCTTTGCAGCATGGATTTGCGCGTCTATCGTGCTGCGACTGCACGGAAATCCCGCCCATGGTGAAGCTGACCCTCGATCATATCGCCGTCCTGGGCGAGACCCTCGCCGAAGCCATCGCGCATGTCGAAGGCGCGCTGGGACTGCCCATGTCCTCGGGCGGCACGCATCCGCGTTTCGGCACGCACAACCAGCTCGTGGGCCTCGATCCCGACCTTTACATCGAGGCGATCGCCATCGATCCCTCCGCGTCCGCCCCGCCGGATGCGCGCTGGTTCGGGCTCGACGGTTTCGAGGGCGAGGCGCGGCTGGACAAGTGGGTCTGCGCCGTGCCGGACATCGAGGCGGCCATCGCGGCGCTGCCCATGGCCGGGCGGGCCGTGTCCCTCAGCCGGGGCAAACTGTCATGGACCATGGCGGTGCCCGAAGACGGACTCCTGCCGTTCGACGGGCTGTTCCCGGCGCTGATCCAGTGGCACTCGACGGTGCCGCCGGGGCGCTCTCTGCCCGCCTCCGGCGCGGCGCTGACCGAACTGACCGTCACCCATCCCGACGCCGCCGCCCTGAGCGATCTTCTCGCCCCCTATCTCGACGCACCGCAGGTCCGATTCGTGGAGGGGCCGGCAAACTTGGCGGCCACGATCCGACACGCGGACACGGAAATCATCCTGGCATGATCCTGCGCACCGCAGAGCCGCGCGATGCGGCGGCCATCGCGGCGATCTGGAACGAGATCATCGACCACACCGCCATCACCTTCACCAACGAACGCAAGACGCCCGAGGGCATCGTCGCCGACATCGCGTCGCGCGGCCCGGCCTTCATCGTGGCCGAAGACGCTGGGCGCCTTGCAGGCTTTGCCACCTATTTTCCGTTCCGTGGCGGCCCCGGTTACGCTCATACAAAGGAACACTCCATCCAGTTGGCAGAACACGCGCGCGGCGCGGGCCTTGGCCGCCTGCTGATGGCAGAGCTTGAGCGAGTGGCCCGCGCCGAGGGCGTGCACAGCCTCTGGGCCGGTGTCTCAGGCGAGAATCCCGGCGGCGTCGCCTTTCACGCCGCCATCGGATTTACCCCCATCGCGACCCTGCCTCAGGTGGGCTTCAAGTTCGGGCGCTGGATGGATCTCGTGCTGATGCAGAAAATTCTGTAATTCCTGCCCTGACAGTTTCGCTGCATCGCGGTAAAATGCCCGCATGTCGATCTGGTCCCGCATAACCCAGGCGCTTGCTGCGCTCACCTCCGGCGAAACGCTCGGCGCGCTCTTCGACCGTCTGCGCACGCCGCCGGAACGCTCCGTGGCGTTCACAATCGCCGTGATCGCGCTGTCTGCGAAGATGGCCAAGGCCGACGGACTGGTCACACGGGACGAGGTCACCGCCTTCCGCGAGGTGTTTCACATCCCGGCCGAGGAAGAGGGCAACGCCGCGCGTGTCTTCAACCTGGCCCGGCAGGACGTGGCCGGGTTCGAGGAATACGCCCGCCGCATTTCCACCATGTTCGGCGAGAACCGCGAGGCGCTTTGCGACCTGATGGAGGGGCTGTTCCACATCGCCATGGCGGACGGCCAGTATCACCCGGCCGAGGACGCCTTCCTGACCCGCGTGTCCGAGATATTCGGCATGTCGGAAAATCGTTTCCGTTCGATGCGCGGCCGGCTGGTGCCCGACGCGGTGCCCGATCCCTACGACGTGCTGGGCGTCACGCCGGACATGGACCTGCCGGAGATCCGCAAGCACTGGCGGCAACTGGTGCGCGACAGCCATCCGGACGTGATGATCGCGCGCGGCGTGCCGGAAGAGGCGGTGAAGATCGCCGAAAAGCGGATGGCCGCGATCAACCGCGCGTGGGAAGAAATCTCCACCCGCGAAGCTGCCTGACGCCCACCTTGCGGTTCGCCACCTACAACGTCGAATGGTTCGACTCGCTGTTCGACGACAAGGGGCGGCTTTTGGCCGATCAAGGCTGGTCCGGGCGGCGAGACGTGACCCGCCGCGCGCAGGCAGAGGCCCTGGGCACCGTCTTCAGGGCGCTCGACGCCGACGCGGTCATGGTGATCGAGGCGCCCGACACCGGCAGCCGCCGGTCCACCACCCGGGCCCTCACCTCCTTTGCGCAGGCCTTCGGGCTGCGGACCTCCGCCACGATCACCGGTTTCGCCAACGACACGCAGCAGGAAATCGCGCTGCTCTACGACCCGGCGCGGCTGACCGCCCGGCACGAACCGATGGCCACGGCAGGCGCGCCGCGGTTCGACACCGAATTCCGGATCGACCTCGACATTGACGCCTTTCCCGACCCTGTCCGCTTCTCCAAACCGCCGCTTGAGCTGACTGTCACCACCGCCTCCGGCCAGGCGCTGCACCTGATCGGGGCGCATCTGAAGTCCAAGGCCCCGCACGGCGCGCGCAACCGGGACGATGTCATGCGGCTGGCCATCGCCAACCGGCGCAAGCAACTGGCGCAGGCGATCTGGCTGCGCGCCCGCATCGACGCCCTCCTGTCCGACGGCCAAAGCGTGATCCTGCTGGGCGACCTGAACGACGGTCCCGGCCTCGACGAGTTCGAGAGCCTGTTCGGCCGCAGCTCCGTCGAGATCGTGATGGGGCAGGGCGACACGGCCCTTCACGATCCCCACGCGACAGAGGCCCTGGCAAGCCGCATCAGCGCGCAACCGGCCACCTCGCGTTTCTTTATCGAGCCGGAGAACCGCTATCTTCAGGCGCTGCTAGATTACGTGATGGTGTCGCCGGACCTGATGGCACGGCAGCCGGAATGGCGGATCTGGCATCCCTTCGACAATCCCCGCTGCTGGCGCGACCCGGAGCTGCGCGAAGCGCTGTTGACCGCCTCCGATCACTTCCCGGTCACGCTCGACCTGGAAATCTGAGGGCACGGCCCTTCCCGGACTGCGCCCGTCGACCTATCTTCACGGTATGAAACAGATCGCCGCACCGCTGCTCGCCCTGTCGCTCCTCGCCGCGCCCGTCGCCGCGCAGGAAGAAGACAACGGCGGCTTCAACCTGATGGAAGAGGGCGCACGGCTGTTCTTCCGTGGCCTGATGGGCGAGATGGAACCGGCGCTTCAGGAACTCGAGGACCTCGCCCGCGAGATGCGCCCGCAGATGAAGGCCTTCATGACAGAGATGGGCCCGGCACTACGCCATCTCCTGGAAGAGGTGGAGGACTGGTCGGTCTACGAGCCGCCCGAGATCCTGCCCAACGGCGACATCATCATCCGGCGCAAGACCCAGCCGGAAGACGAAGAGCCGCTGCCGGACAACGGCGAAATCGAGCTGTGATGTCAGGGCATTGCCCGCCGGAAAACTCCGGCCCGCAGACCATTTGATGCCCTGCGTGATCCAGCACGCCGCAACTGCCTCAGCCTGACACGACCTCGAACTCTTGCGCGCCCATGGCCTGCGCCAGAGACTTGAACCGGGCGCGCGCGACCTCTCCGTAAAGGTCGATCATGTCCGGCTCCAGCCGCAGCACCAGCCGCTTGCCGTCCCAGTCGAAGCGCGCGTGACCGGCAGAGGATTCCAGCGTCCAGAGCATCGCGCCAAAGCGCATCGCCTTGCCCAGCACCTCCGCCTCGCGCCGGTGCGCCTCGTCCAGAAGGTTGTAGAGGTCTTCGAACCGGGTGCCTTCGCGCTTGTTCTTGTAGCGGTGCAAAAGCGACAGCCCGAGGTACACCCGCTCCCAGTGTTTCAGCCCGCCAAGGTTCGCACGGGTGGCGTTGTCGAAACAGGTTTCCGCCCGGTAGTCCGGATGCGCGCGCCAGCTCACGTCGTGCAGCAGGCAGGCGGCGTGGATCAGGCGCCGGCGCCCCTCCGACGCATCGGGAAATAGCGGCAGGACGAAATCGTAAAGCTGCCGGCCGAACCCGGGCAGGCGCGCGTCCTTGGCTTCGGCAAACCGGCAGGCCTCGATCAGCGGATCGCGGTCGCGCAGCACATGCGGCATCTGTTCGTACAGCAGGCCCTCGCGGATGCCATAGCTGGAAATCGCGATGTCGGAGGGCTGAAAGCTGGCCACGATCTGCTGCAGCACCTCCGCCGCGAACGGCACCAGCGCCATGCGCGTCGACGACACGCCCGCCGCCTTGCGCAGCACCTCGTGGTCCGGCTGCGCCTCGATGAAGGCCACGGTTTCCGCCACGGTCGAGGCGTCCATCCGGTATTCGTGCAGCACACGCAGCGGATACTCGCGGCGCAGCATGTCGATGCGCGCGATGGCCCGCCAGCTTCCGCCCACCAGGAACAGCCGGTCGCGCTGCGTGCCCATGTAGTCGGTCAGCGTGTCGATCTCCTTGCGGATGTGCTTGTCGCGCGCCTTCTTGCCGCCGTCGAGGTCCTTCAGTTTCAGCGGCCCCAGCGCCGAGGTCATGCGGCGTCCGACGCGGCCCCCGCCGATCTCGGCCAGTTCCATCGACGATCCGCCGATGTCGCAGACAAGGCCGTAGGACCCGGGCCAGCCCAGCAGCACACCCTGCGCCGAGAGCCGCGCCTCTTCCGCACCGTCGATCACGTGCACAGTCAGCCCGGTTTCGTCCTCGATCTGGCGGCGGAACGCCGGTCCGTCCTCCGCATCGCGCATGGCGGCGGTGGCGACTACCGTCAGGCCCGACAGCCGCATCCCTTCCGCCATGAGGCGAAAGCGCTTCATCGCTTCAAGCGCACGCACGCGCCCTTCGGGGCTCAGGTGTCCGGAGGTGTCCATGCCGTCGCCCAGGCCGCACAGGATCTTTTCGTTGAAGTAGTAGGCCGGGCTGCGCGCTGCGCCGTCGAACACCACCATCCGGACAGAGTTCGACCCGATGTCCACCACGCCAACGCGGCTCAGCGCCCGCGCTTCGGGTCCGTCGAACAGAGGATGGCCGAACGGATCCCAGTGACCGTGGCTCTCTTCGGTTTCATCCATAAAACGCGCTCCCACGGTCCGTCTTGGGCGGAGTCCTAGGGGCAGGGGGAGGGGGGGTCAAGAAAGGACCGTCCTCTCCGTCACTTGGCGCGGGATCAGCGGAACAATGACAACAGCAGGGACGGGGCCTGGTTGGCGATGGAGAGGGAGGTCACCGCAAGCTGTTGCTGCACCTGAAGCGCCTGAAGTTGCGCCGCCGTCTCCTCCATGTCGGCGTCGACCAGCGTGCCGATTCCCGATTTCAGCGCGTTGGACAGGCCCTTCACGAATTCCGCCTGGCTTTCCAGGCGGCCGCCGGCGCTGCCGAAAGAGGCCGCTGCATCGATGGCTGTGTCCAGCAGCCTGTCGATATCCGCCAGCGCCGCATCTGCCCCCTTTTGCGAGGTCACATCCATGTACATCAGCGACGACAGGCCGCCGCCGATGGTGCTGGACGCATCCGCCGCGTACTGGTCCACCCGGACCGAGAAGGTGTCGCCGACCGTCCCGGCGCCGGTAAAGGTGATGGTATTTCCGCTGACCTCCGCACCGATGCCGCCGGTGGCAGTCGCGCCGAGGTCAGCCTCCACGTAGCGGTTGAACTGCGCGGTGAGCGCGCGGGCCACGTCGGCCATGGTGTCGCCGTCGCGCGCCACGTAGTTGATCTCGTTCCCGGAGGCGGTGTCGGAGGGCGCACCACCCGCCGACCCGCTGATCCAGATCGAGAAGCCGGTTCCGGCGGCAACCGACTGCGACGCCGAGGTGCCGAAGGTCGTGACGCCCGTCGGCGCCGTTGCGGCACCTGTCAGCGCGCTTGCCGTGGCATCGCCGAAGCCGGTGATGTCGTTGGCGCCCGCGGCCAGCGAGGTCAGCCCGGTTCCGATGCTTGACAGGGTCAGCCCGAGGTCCTGCTTGCCCACGCGAATGTCGGAGGCGCGCACGCCGGATGACGACCGGTCCAGCGACGCCAGCACGTTGATGCCGCCGCTGCCCGCGTTCATGGACCGGTTGGACAAGAGGTTCAGCCCGTTGAACTGCGCCGCACCGACAACCGCCCCGATCTGGTCGCGCAGCGCGGCGATATCAGCCTGGATCTTGGCGCGGTCGACGTTCTCTTCCTGCGCGGCGACGATCTTCTCCTTCATGCGGGTCAGGAGGTCGGTCACCGACTCGGCCCCCTTGCGGGCGACCGCGACGCTCGACATGCCGAGGTTCAGGCTGTCCGAAATGCGCGAAAAGCCCGCGACGTCGGATTCCATCGTCTTGGCGATGGCCCAGACGGCGGCGTTGTCGCGCGCGTTGCCGACCCGCAACCCGGTCGAGACCTTGCGTCGTGTCTGCGACAACTGCTCGTTGATCGACTTCAATGTCTGCAGGGCGATCATCGCGCCCCGGTTCGTCAGAATGCTGGACATGGCACTCACCCAAATCTCGAAACCAAACGCCGCTTTCCGGCGCCATCTTCTGATGTTGCGAGCCAAGGGTCCGAGGTCGCGCCACCCGGGGAGAGTGCAGGCCCACAGTACCGCGCGCATGTTAACACCGCGCTAGGACTGGTTGCGGATTCCTTCGAACTCTCCTTAAAAAATCATGCCCCGCAAACGGGTTGCGGGGCATGATCTTTGTTCGTAAGCCGCGCGTCAGGGGACGCGCGCGCCTGTCATCAGCGGAAGAGCGACAGCAGCGACTGCGGCGCCTGGTTGGCGATGGACATGGCCTGGATCGACAGCTGCTGCTGGACCTGGAGGGCCTGCAGGCGGGCGGAGGTTTCTTCCATGTCCGCGTCCACCAGCGTACCGATACCGGACTTCAGCGCGTCGGTCAGGCCGGAGACGAAGTCCGACTGCGTCTCGATCCGCATCTGCGCGGAACCGAAGGCGGCGGCGGAGTCGATCGCGATGTCGATCAGCCCGTCGATCGCCGTAAGTGCCGCATCGGCACCGGTCTGCGTCGTCACGTTCACGTCCGCCAGTGCAGACAGACGGCCACCGATGGTGGTGGTGGCGCTCGGATCGTACTGGTTGACGGTCATCGAGAAGTTGTCGCCGGTGTTGTCGTGGCCGGTAAAGACGATCTCGTTGCCGTTCTGGACGGTGGCGTTGACGGTGGACCCGGCACCGAGGTCGTTGGTCGCGTAGGAGTTGAACGAAGCGGCAAGGCCCGCCACGACATCCGCCATCGTGTCGCCGTCACGGGCAACGTAGGAAATGTCGTTGCGGCCGGACGTGGCGGCAAGGCCGTTGCCCGCCGTGCCGGTGATGGTGATTGAGAACCCGGTGCCCGCCGCCACGGAGTCGGTCGACGCCGTGCCGAAGGTCGTGGTGCCGGTCGGGGCAGTGGCCGCGCCGGTCATGACATAGGCCGCCGCGTCGCCGTCGCCGGTGATGTCGTTGTTCGCGCCGGTCAGAGCGGTGAGCGACGCACCGATGGACGAGGAGCCGGTGCCGAGGTCCTGCTTGGCCACACGGATGTCGGTGGAGGACACCGTGCCGTCGCCGGAGCGGTCGATGGAGGCCAGCACGTTGATGCCGCCGGAATTTGCCGTCTGCTCTGTGTTCTCCAGCAGGTACTGACCGTTGAACTGCGATGCACCGACAACGGCGGCGATCTGGTCGCGCAGGGCGTTGATGTCGGTCTGGATCTTGTTGCGGTCGACGTTCTCTTCCTGGGAGGCGACGATCTTTTCCTTCACCTGCGTCAGGAGTTCGGTGACGGTTTCTGCCCCTTTGCGGGCGACGTCGATGGTGGCCTGACCGAGGCTCAGGCTGTCGGAAATGCGCTTGAAGCCGGCAACGTCGGATTCCATCGCCTTGGAGATTGCCCAGACGGCGGAGTTGTCCTTGGCCGTGGCCACCCGCTTGCCGGTGGAGATCATGCCCTGGGTTTCGGTCAGCGACCTGTTGACCATCTTGAGGGTCTGCAGAGCGGTCATCGCGCCGGTGTTGGTAAGAATGCTCGACATATCGAGTGCGCCTTTCATATTGGCATGGCGTGTTTACGCCGGTTGTGCCAGCCGTTCGGCCGACTTCGGGAAAAGCGTCTTCTGACGATTGCAGGCGGCTCAGGGGCGTTCACGTGCCCGGGGCCCTGCCTTTCAAACCACCCGCGTTCCGGGCGGATTCTCCCCGCGGCCCGATGCGGGCCGGGGAAAGCGCCCCGGGGAAAGGGCCCCTCCCTGCGGTCTTTCACCGAAGGAAGGGCGCGCCCCGGGGCGCTTCGTTCCGTTAGCGGAAGAGACCCAGCAGCGACTGCGGTGCGCTGTTGGCGATGCTCATGGCCTGGATGCCCAGCTGCTGCTGGACCTGCAGGGCCTGAAGCCGCGCCGAGGTTTCTTCCATGTCCGCGTCGACCAGCGTGCCGATGCCGCTCTTGAGCGCGTCGGTCAGGCCGGACACGAAGTCCTTCTGCGACTCGATGCGCATCTCGGCAGAACCGAAGGCTGCGGCGGAGTCGATTGCGGTGTCGATCAGTGCGTCGATCCCGGCCAGCGCCGCGTCCACCCCGGTCTGGGTGGTGACGTCGATGTCGGCGAGCCCCGACAGCCTTCCACCGATGGTGGTGGAGGCATCGGCGGCGTACTGGTTGATGGTCAGCGAGAAGTTGTCGCCGGTGCCGTCATGGCCGGTAAAGACGATCTCGTTGCCGTTCTGCACGCTGGCGTTGACTGTCGTGTCGGTGCCCAGATCGTTCGCTGCGTAGGTGTTGAACGACTGCGCGAGACCCGCCACGACATCCGCCATCGTGTCGCCGTCACGGGCGACGTAGGAGATGTCGTTGCGGTCGGTGGTCGCCGCAAGGCCGTTGCCCGCCACGCCCGAGATGGCGATTGAGAACGCGGTGCCCGCCGCCACGGAGTCGGTCGAGGCGGTGCCGAAGGTCGTGGTGCCTGTCGGCGCGGTGGCAGCACCGGTCATGACATAGGCGGCGCCGTCACCGTCGCCGGTGATGCTGTTGTTCGCGCCGGTCATCGCGGTCAGCGACGCACCGATGGACGAGGAGCCGGTGCCGAGATCCTGCTTCAGGACGCGGATGTCCGAAGAGGTCACGCCGTCGAAAGACCGGTCGATGGAGGCCAGCACGTTGATGCCGCCGGAGTTCGCCGTCTGGTCGGTGTTGGTCAGCATGTACTGACCGTTGAACTGAGCCGCGCCGACAACGGCGGCCACCTGGTCGCGCAGGGCGTTGATGTCCGTCTGGATCTTGTCGCGGTCGACGTTCTCTTCCTGCGCCGCGACGACCTTTTCCTTCACCTGGGTCAGGAGGTCGGTCACCGTCTCGGCACCCTGACGGGCGACGGAGATCGTGGCCAGGCCGAGGCTGAGGGAGTCTGAGACCTTCTTGAAGCCCGCGACATCGGACTCCATCGCCTTGGAGATGGCCCAGACGGCAGCGTTGTCCTTCGCGGAGTTCACCTTCTTGCCGGTGGAAATCTGCGTCTGGACGGCACCCATCTGCCGGTTGATGCCTTTCAGAGTCTGCAACGCGGCAATTGCCCCGTTGTTCGTGAGAATACTCGACATGAGTCTCGCCTTTCGGTTCGTGGCGCGTTTGGCGCCGGGATTTGCCGGTGTCCTTCTCCGGCATCAGAACCGTCTTCTGACGCTACGGACCGCATCCTCACGACACGTCCGCGCCACTCAGGTCGAGTGCAGGGGCAACATGCGCCCCGCCGATTAATCTCCATTTAACGATTTGCGGCCCCCGAAGGGTCATTTCAGGGCAGGGATGTGGCGCGCTGCCCAAGTGCTGACACAGCGATGAATCCGGGATTCACCATGTCGGCCCAAGTCGTTGATACAAAGGGGGCTTTTCCAACCTGTCCAATGCTAAGCATCCAACCCCATGACACGGGTCCTACCGGGTCTTGAGTCGTCAACCCGGCGCTCGATCCGCCGTCTGACACCGCCCCCGGCACCCGGCCGGAGGCGCGTTTCGTTAACACAGTTGAACCTTCAGTCCTCGGTGTGCGTCAGTTGGGGCACGTCCTTCGCCCCGGCAGAGCCGCGGCCCGAAAGCGAGGGGTTCTCCATGAAGAACCGGTGGCAGTTGAACGCGAACTCCCCCTCCGGCACGGCATGGCGGGCAAAGCGGCCCGACGGCTCCATCACCCAGCTCTGCGCCGTGTCCGCAAGGTTCGCCGCCATGATCTGGCTGACGATCTGCGCCTTCACCGTGGCGTTGCGGATCTCCACGCCGGTCTCGATCCGGCGGTTCAGGTTGCGGCCCATCCAGTCGGCCGACGAGATGAACACCCGGCTCTTGCCGTGCGGCAGGCCGTGGCCGTTGCCGAAACAGGCGATCCGCGAATGTTCGAGGAAGCGGCCCACGATGGATTTCACCCGGATGTTCTCGCTGAGGCCCTTCACCCCGGGACGCAGCCCGCATATGCCGCGGATCACGCAGTCGACCTTCACGCCGCCCTGGCTCGCGCGGTAGAGCGCGTCGATCATGTCCGGCTCGATCAGCGAGTTCATCTTGAGCCAGATCGCCGCCGGACGGCCTGCCGCCGCGTGCTCGATCTCTTTCTCGATCAGGTCGAGCATCCCCGGTTTCAGCGTGTGCGGCGAGATCAGCAGGTTCTCCAGCCCCTCGGGCATCGCGTAGCCGGAGAGGTAGTTGAACAGCTTCGCTGCATCGCGCCCCAAAGC
The DNA here is from genome assembly GCF_002814095.1 of Sagittula sp. P11. Classification (NCBI taxonomy): domain Bacteria; kingdom Pseudomonadati; phylum Pseudomonadota; class Alphaproteobacteria; order Rhodobacterales; family Roseobacteraceae; genus Sagittula; species Sagittula sp. P11. The sequence goes on along the minus strand of NZ_CP021913.1, from coordinate 327,418 downwards.
CGCATCGCAGGTGAAGAACGACAGGTCGGTGTAGATCTTCGCGGTGATCGGGTGGTAGTTGCCTGTGCCCCAGTGCGTGTAGGTCACCAGCTTGTCGCCCTCGCGGCGCACCACCTGGCTGATCTTGGCGTGGGTCTTCCATTCGAGGAAGCCATAGACCACATGCGCGCCGGACCGCTCCAGCCGCCGCGACTGGCGGATGTTGGCGGCCTCGTCGAAGCGCGCCTTCAGTTCGACCAGCGCCGTCACCGACTTGCCGTCCTCCGCTGCTTCGCAGAGCGCGGCCACGATGGGCGAGTTCTTCGACGTCCGGTAGAGCGTCTGCTTGATCGCCACCACGTCGGGGTCGAGCGCGGCCTGGTTGAGGAAGCGCACCACCATGTCGAAGGTCTCGTAGGGGTGGTGCAGCAGCATGTCCTTCTGCTTGATCGCGTCGAACATGTTGCCGTCGAAGTCCTGCACCCGCTCCGGCACGCGCGGGGTGAAGGTGGGCCACAGCAGGTCGGGGCGGGAATCGAGCACCAGCTCCTTGGTGTCGGCCACGCCCAGCATCCCGTTCAGCTCGATCACCTCGTCGGGGGCGACGTGCAGCTCGCGCATGACGATGCCGCGCAGGGCCTTCGGCGCACCGGCGCTGACCGTCAAGCGCACCACCTCGCCGCGGCGGCGCCGCTTCAGCGCGACCTCGAACTCGCGCACCAGGTCCTCGGCCTCTTCCTCCACTTCGAGGTCGCTGTCGCGCAGCACGCGGAAACCGAAGTGATCCTTCACCTTGTATTGCGGGAACAGCGAATCGATGTGCAGCAGCACCACGTCCTCGAGGTAGATCACCCGGTGGTGGCCCGGCTCCGAGGGCAGGGTCATGAACCGGTCGATCTGCGCGGGGATCGGCAGCAGCGCCTGCAACGGTCGCTTGTCGCGGTTCCGTTCAAGCTGCAGCGCAAGGCAGTAGCCCATGTTGGCGATGAACGGGAAGGGGTGCGCAGGGTCGATGGCCAGCGGCGAAAGCACCGGGAACACCTGTTCGAGGAACGCGGTGCCGAGGTGCTTCACATCCGCCTCCGTCAGGTCGTCGCGCCCGACGATGTGGATGTTCTCCTCCGCCATCTGTCCCTGCAGCACACCCAGCACGCGCTGTTGTTCGGCCATCAGGTTGCGGGCGTCCTCGTCGATCAGGACAAGCTGCTCCGCCGGGGTCAGCCCGTCGGCGGCGGGCGTGGTGTTGCCGTTGTGCGCCAGCTCGCGCAGACCGGCGACGCGCACGGTGTAGAACTCGTCGAGGTTCGCGGCCGAGATCGACAGGAAGCGCAGCCGCTCCAGCAGGGGGACGCGCGGGTTCTCGGCCTCTTCCAGCACACGCCAGTTGAAGCCGAGCCAGCTCAGCTCCCGGTTCACGTAACGCCCCGGCCCCTGCAGGTCGAGCTCGGGCAGGTCGGTGGCGGGCGGCAGCGGGGATTTGAGAAAGTCGGCAATGGTCATGACGGGCTTATGCCTCTGGTTCTGCAACGGATTGATGACAGTGGCGCAGAGATCCCCGGCGCCTGTTGTCCACAGTCTTGCCCGCGCGCAGCCGTGGCCGCAAGCCGCTGCAAACAACCGTCTTCCCGGCTGGCGGGCTCAGGCGGTGCCGTTGTCGTCCGTGGCGGCCATGCGCGCCAGCACCGCGACAGCCATAGCCCGTGTGACCCGCTTCTTGTGCGCCAGCGACGCCTCGTCCAGCGCCGCCACCACCGCCCGGGCAGCGGCGTGGCTGCGCGGCATGTGCCGGGTGAGATACGACAGCACCTCCGGCCCCGGCGTGATCTGCCGGTCGGCGAACTGCTTGGCCAGAAGCGCGGTCAGAAGCGCATCGTCCGGCGCCCCCATCCGCGCCACCTGCGCCCCCATGATCCGGCTTTTCAGGTCGGGCAGCACCAGCGGCCAGAGCGTCGGCTCCCGCTCTGCCGTCATGAGAAGCGAATGCCCCTGCGCCAGAACGAGGTTGTGCAGGTGGAAGAGCGCCTCCTCGGCCGGACGGTCGCCCGCGATCTGCGGCACGTCCTCGACACAGACCGGGCCAGAGGCGAGGTCGGGGATCTCCGCCTCCGCCAGTGTGTCGGCGCCGACGATGCGGGCGCCCGACAGCTTTGCCCACACATGGGCGAGATGCGTCTTGCCGGACCCGCGCGGCCCGCAGATCACCATCTTGGCGCCGGGCCATTCCGACCAGCGCTCCACCAGCGCGACCGCCATGGCATTGGCCTCGCTGACAAAGAAATCCTCCCGCCCGAGCGCCTCTCGCGCGGGCAGGGGAAGCGGCAGTTGCTTCGATCCCGTCACCGGGTGTCACGCCCCGGCTGGCTGACGGTCAGATGCGCCGTCGCCTGCGTCATCTCCGGACCGCCGACGCGCTCCGTGGCCGAGACCGACTCTGCGTCGTTTCCGGCAAATCCGAGGTACAGCTTCGATTCGCGGTAGCGGTCGCCGAGGAAGCGCACGATCACGCCCATGGCGGCGGCAAGCGGCACCGCCACCAGAAGCCCGATGAAGCCGAAGAGCGCGCCGAAGACCGACAGCGCCAGCAGCAGCCACACCGGGTGCAGCCCCACCGAACTGCCCACAAGGCGCGGCGTCACGATGTTGCCCTCGATGAACTGGCCGGACTGGAAGATCGCCCAGACCGCGACGATCCACCACCACTCGCCCCAGAACTGGAACAGCGCGAGGCCGATGGCCAGGCCGCCGCCCACGATGGCGCCCACGTAGGGGATGAAGGTCAGGAAACCGGCCACGACGCCCACCACCAGCCCGAACTGCAGGCCAACGGCCCAGAGCAGCACGGCATAATAGGTGCCGAGGATCAGCATCACCGACCCCATGCCGCGTATGAACCCTGCCAGCACGCTGTCGACGTCGCGGGCCAGCTTGCGCACCGTCTCGCGGTGATCCAGCGGCACGAGGCTGTCGATCTGCGCCACCATGTTGTCCCAGTCGATCAGCATGTAGACCGCCACGACCGGCACGATGAGGAACAGCATCAGCACGTTGAGGAGCGACCCGACCGAGGCCAGCGCAGTCTCGGCCACAGCGGCCCCCTTGGTCTTGATCGTCTCGCCCAGCGAGGCCAACGACTGCTGCACCACGCCGCCGTCGGTCATCATGTTCGGGAACTTCTCCGTCAGGAAGGCCTGCAGGTCGCGGAAAAGTTGCGGCGCGGTCTCGAACAGCGCGGTGGTCTGCCCGATCAGCATCGGGATGATCGCCACCGTCAGCACCACGAAGATCAGCACCGCGGCGACGGTGATCACCCCCACCGACACGCCGCGCGACAGGCCCGCCCGCTCCAGCCGGTCGGCCACCGGGTCCAGACAGTAGGCAATAGCCCCGCCCAGCACGAAGGGCAGCAGGACATTGCCGAGGAACCACAGGGTCACGGCGAAGATCGCCGCGGCGATCCCCCAGTATTTCAGCTGCTTTCGGACCGGCAGGGCCATGGGCGCTCCTTTTGCTGCGCTGCCACAATCGCCCGCGCAGACGCCGGTTTCAAGGCCGCAGGCGGGGTGTGTCAAGTCCGATATGCCCACCTGACAATTTCGCCGGGACAGGCTAGCAGTTTTTGCATGACCAGCCCCCTGCGCCCTTCCGCGGCGGAATGCGCGCCGCTTCCGGCCCTCGACGCGGCCGAGGCCCTGCGCCGCGTCGCCGCCATCGCCGAGGCGCCGGACATGGAAACCGCCTGGGCGGTCTTCGTCGCCGCCGCCCGCGCCATGGGGTTCGAACGCATCAATTACGGCTACACGCGTTACCGCACAGGGGCGGGCATCGGCGACCCGGCGGATGCGATGTTCCTCTCGACCCATGCGCTGGACCAGGTGATCGCCTTCCACACCACCGGGCTTTACCTGCAATCCGCCGATTACCGCTGGACAAGGGACAACAGCGGGGCGTGTTCGTGGGGCTGGGTGCATGAGGAGCGCGCCGCCGGGCGCCTGTCTGCGCAGGAGATCCGCACCATGGACAAGCTGGGCCGCACCCGCGCGGGCTATACCGTCAGCTTTCCGGTGGGTGCGCCCCGGTCCAAGGGGGCGATGGGCCTTGCCGCGCCCCGGAACGTACCGCAGGAGGCGGTCGATGCCCACTGGCAGCACCACAGCGATGCCCTGCTGGCCCTGACGCATATCGCGCATTTCAAGCTCAGCCAGCTGCCGCTGCCGGTCGCCGCCGCGCAGCTCACGCCCCGCCAGCGCGAATGCCTGCAATGGATCGCCGACGGCAAGACGCAGGCCGACATCACCCAGATCACCGGCATGGCCGCCTCGACCGTCGAACGCCACCTGTCGCGTGCCCGCGACCACCTGAGGGTGGAGACCACCGCGCAGGCCATCGCCAAGCTCGCCTTCCTCAACCAGCTCTGGGTTACCCAACTGGACGAGGCGCCGTGAGGCCAAGGGGCAGGGCGGCGCATCCGGAGATTTTCGGAAAAAATTAAACAAAGACAGGGGATTAACAGCCCCTCTTGACCTCCATTCAACCCTGAGCTTCCCCCACGATCGGCGGTTTTCGGTCGTCCGGCGCGGGAGTCTGGCGGCCTTCCGCGCACACACCTGCTCGTGATCCCGGGGCGCTTGGCGCATCGGCCACCGCCATGCTTAAATCTGTCCTGTTGCTGCCAAAACCATTTGTTCCATAGGTGCCTTCGATGCCCAGACCGCCCCTGTTCGTCTTCTTCGTGCTCGCTTTGTCGACGCTCATCACCGCCGTCGGTTACGCCGAATCCGACAGCCGCCACGCCGTCGTCTCCGCCCCCTCTGCCGGAGCACTGTCGGTAGAGGTCGCCCCCCGTTCGCCGCACCCCGGCAGAACGGGCTGAGCGGACCGTACCGCGCGCCCCGCCTGTCCCGGCGGACGGCGGGCGACGCTTTACCCCATGCGGGTTTTGCGCCATTCCCAGCGGATGGCGCTTTCTTTTTTCCATGGGGCAGAGGGCATGACGGGTCCACGCACGGCAGGCATGGGGCAGGGCTGAGATGCTCTTCCTGACGATCTGGCCGCTCTTCGCGCTGATCTGCGCGGGCTTCCTCCTCGCCCGCAAGGGGTTCCCCGCCGAAGGCTTCTGGCCGGCGGCCGAGCGCATGAACTACTTCGTGATGTTCCCGGCGTTGCTGTTCTCCAGCCTTGCCCGCGCGCCGATCCGCGACCCGGAGGTGCTGCGCCTCGGTGCGGCGGCCATGCTGACCCTGCTGATCGCGGCGGCGCTGCTGGCCTTCGCGCGCTGGCTCAGACCCGCGCCCGCCGCCCGCTTCGGCCCGGCGCTGCAGGGCGTCCTGCGGTTCAACACCTACCTTGGCGTCGCAGCGATCACGAGCCTCGCCGGACCCGAGGGCCTGTCCCGCGCGGCGGTCTACCTCGCCGTCGCCGTGCCGCTGGTGAACCTCCTGTCGATCCTCGCGCTCAGCGAGGGCGGGGCCACTGGGCGCTGGCGCAGGCTGGTCCGGACGATCTTCACCAACCCGCTGATCCTCGCCTGCCTTGCAGGCATCGCGGTGGCGCTGGCCGGGACCGGGCTGCCGTTCGGCTCCGGCGCGTTTTTCTCGCTTCTCGCGCAGGGTAGCCTGCCGCTCGGCCTGCTGTGCGTCGGCGCCGCCCTCCAGCCGCAGGCGCTCCGGCAGGACATGACGGCGCTGGCGGGGATCGGTGCGCTGCGCCTGCTGGCCATGCCGGTGCTTGCCACGGTCATCGCGCTCCTCTTGGGGCTCGAGCCCGTGTCGGCGCTGATCCTCGTGATCTTCTCCGCCATTCCAACGGCGCCCACGGCCTACGTGCTGACGCGGCAACTGGGCGGCGACGGGCCGTTCATGGCGGGGATCATCACCTCGCAGACGCTGGCCGCCGTGCTGACCCTGCCGCTGGTGGTCTGGCTCTTCGGGCTGACGGGCGGCAACTGACCGCCCGCAGCCCGTCAATTCGCCCGGACGGGTGCCGCGCAAACGCCACCCGCAGGCCATGCACCGCCAGAAGGCTTGCAAACCCCCCGCACCAGCCTCTAAACCGCGTGGAAACCCTCTTTTGCAAGGTCCAGACCCGATGCGCCTCAGCCGCTACTTCCTGCCCGTCCTCAAGGAAACCCCGTCCGAGGCACAGATCGTCTCGCACCGGCTCATGCTGCGGGCCGGCATGATCAAGCAGGCGCAGGCGGGGATCTATTCCTGGCTGCCGCTGGGCTTCAAGGTCCTGAAGAAGATCGAGAACATCGTCCACGAAGAGCAGCAGCGCGCGGGCCACATCCCGCTTCTGATGCCGACGCTGCAATCGGCGGACCTCTGGCGCGAATCCGGCCGTTATGAGGCTTATGGCGAAGAGATGCTGCGCATCACCGACCGTCACGGCCGCGACATGCTGTACGGGCCGACGAACGAAGAGCTGATCACCGACATCTTCCGCAGCTACGTGCGGTCCTACAAGGACCTTCCGCTGACGCTCTACCACATCCAGTGGAAATTCCGCGACGAGATCCGCCCGCGCTTCGGCGTGATGCGCGGCCGCGAGTTCCTGATGAAGGACGGCTACAACTTCGACCTTACCAAGGAGGACGCGCTGCACGCCTACAACCGCCACCTCGTCAGCTACCTGCGCACCTACGAGCGCATGGGCCTGCAGGCGATCCCGATGCGCGCCGACGGCGGCCCGATCGGCGGCGATTACACCCACGAATTCCTCGTGCTGGCGGAAACGGGCGAGTCGGAGGTCTTCTACGACAGCGAGATCACCGACCTGAAGTTCGGCACGCGCGACATCGACTTCGACAGCGTCGAGGAATGCCAGTCCGTGCTGGAGGAGTTCACATCGCGCTACGCCCGCACGGATGAGACCCACGACGAGGCCCTGTTCAACCAGATCCCCGAAGAGCGCCGCCGCTCTGCGCGCGGTATCGAGGTCGGCCAGATCTTCTACTTCGGCACCAAGTACTCCGAGGCGATGAACGCGGTGGTGCAGGACCAGTCCGGCGCGCAGGTGCCGGTGCACATGGGCTCCCACGGGATCGGCGTCAGCCGCCTTCTGGGCGCGATCATCGAGGCGTCGCACGACGACAAGGGCATCATCTGGCCGGAAGGCGTGACGCCCTTCCATTGCGGCATCGTCAACCTCAAGCAGGGCGACGCAGAGGCCGACGCCGCCTGCGAGGCGATCTACCTCGACCTGGTGAAATCCGGGCTTGAGCCGCTCTACGACGACACCAACGAACGGGCAGGGGGCAAGTTCGCCACCATGGACCTGATCGGCCTGCCGTGGCGGATCACCGTCGGCCCGCGCGGGCTGAAGAACGGCGTGGTCGAGCTGACCTCCCGCCGCACCGGCGAGAGCGAGGAGATGCCGCCCGAGCAGGCGGTGGAGCGCATCCGCCAGATCTACGCCAACCACTGACCATTACCGTGCAGGCCCGCGTGCCGGGCCTGCGCTCTCCCTGCAACCCCTGTGCGCCTCTCATTGCCGACCCGCTTGATGCGGCGCGGCGGGCCGCCTTATGCTGGCCGTAAAAAACGGCAGGAGCAGAGGCAATGATCGGGCGGGCACTGGCACTCGCGGGCGGCTTGACGGGCGCGGTGGGCGCCTCGCAATTCCCCGAATTCTCGCAGCAATACATGCAGCGCCTCGGCGGCACGGTGGACGAACTCGCCCGCCAGATCGACCGCTACGAGGCAGACGCGCAGGCGGTCGACATGACGCTGGACGACTACCTCCGCCAGTTGGCCGCCGAAGGGCCACTGGCCCGCACGCAGGCCGGCAACATGGCCGAGGACATCGCCCGCCACGACCGCCTGACAGAGGCGCTGACCACGCTGGAGGGCGCCGGCCCCTTCATGCGCGCGCGGCTCGCCAGCCACATGGGCGACCGGGAAATCGCGGAACGCGCCTTCGAGGTCTTCAAACCGGCGGTGCCGGCGACCTTCGAAGGCGCTGTCTTTGCGGGAACGGGGTTCTTCGCGGGCTGGCTGGGGCTCAGCCTGCTCTTCGGGTTCCTCGCGCGGCTCTGGGCCACGGCACGGGCGCCCTTCCGCCCGCGCCGGACGACCCGCCGCGGGTATGGCTGAGGGGACGCGCCCCGGGTCAGGCTTCCGCCTGCGCCACCGCCTCGACCTCTGCCACGATGCCGTCGACCACCGCCAGCAGCAGGGCGTCGTCCTCGCATTCGGCCATGACCCGGATCAGCGGCTCCGTCCCCGACTTGCGGATCAAGAGCCGGCCCTTGCCGGTCAGCCGTGCCTCCGCGTCGCGGATCACCGCCTGCACCTTCTCGGACTCGAGCGGCGCCACACCCGGCCCGAAACGCACGTTCTTCAGCAGCTGCGGCACCGGCGCAAAGCTGCGCGTCAGTTCCGAGGCGCGGCGCCCGGCGCGGACCATCTCCGCCAGGAACTGCAGGCCCGCCATCAGCCCGTCGCCCGTGGTGGCATAGTCGGTCATCACGATGTGGCCCGACTGCTCGCCGCCAAGGTTGAAGCCCCCCGCGCGCATCCGTTCCACCACGTAGCGGTCGCCCACCGCCGTCCGCTCCAGCCGCAGGCCGCGCCCGTAGAGGAACCGTTCCAGCCCGAGGTTCGACATCACCGTCGCCACCAGCGCGCCGCCCTTCAGACGGTCTTCCTGTGCCCAGCGGTCTGCCAGCAGCGCCATGATCTGGTCGCCGTCGACGACCGATCCGGTCTCGTCGATCAGGATGATCCGGTCGGCGTCACCGTCGAGGCACAGCCCGACGTCCGCGCCATGTGCCACGACCGCCTCCGCCGCCGCCTCCGGATGGGTGGAGCCGCATTTGGCGTTGATGTTCAGGCCGTTGGGGCTTGTGCCCAGCGGCACCACGTCGGCGCCCAGCTCCCACAGGACCTCGGGCGCGGTCTTGTAGGCGGCGCCGTTCGCGCAATCCACAACCACCTTGATCCCGTCGAGCCTCAGGCCGGAGGGCAGGGTGCTCTTCACCCGCTCCTGGTAGCGGAAGCGGCCGTCGTCGATGCGCTTCGCCCGGCCGATGTTCTGCGGCTGCGCTCCGTGCACGCCGCCCTCGACCAGCCCCTCGATCTCTGCCTCGACCGCGTCGGACAGCTTGAACCCGTCGGGGCCGAAGAACTTGATGCCGTTGTCGTCTGCCGGATTGTGGCTGGCGGAGATCATGATCCCGAGGTCGGCGCGCATGGAAGTCGTCAGCAGCCCCACGGCAGGTGTCGGCACCGGCCCCAGCAGCAGCACGTTCATGCCCGTCGAGGTCAGGCCCGCGGTCAGCGCGTTCTCGAACATGTAGCCCGACAGGCGGGTGTCCTTGCCGATCACCACGCGGTGCACCCCGCCGTGTTCGTTGCGGAAGTGGCGGCCCACCGCGGCGCCTAGCGCCACCGCCAGCTCGACGGTCATCGGATAGGTGTTGGCCTTGCCTCGCACCCCGTCGGTGCCGAACAACTTGCGGCTCATGTCTTGCCTCTCCCTTGTATGGCCCGCAGCATCGTCAGCGCCTGCGCCGTCTCTGCCACGTCGTGAACCCGGACGATCTGCACGCCCTGCGCCGCCACGGCCAGCGCACAGGCGACCGAACCGGGCATGCGCTCGGCGGCCTTCTCGACCCCGGTGAGCTTGCCCACGAACCCCTTGCGCGACGCCCCCACCAGGATCGGACAGCCAAGCCCGTGATAGAGCGACACGTTCGCCAGAAGCGCGAGGTTGTGATGCATGAGCTTGCCAAAGCCGATCCCCGGATCGACCACGATGTTGCTGCGCGGCATCCCGAGGTCTTCGAGCTTCAGGATCTGCCGTTCGAGGAAATCGTAGACATCCAGCAGCACGTCCTCGAACTTCGGATCGTCCTGCATCGTCTCCGGCTCGCCCATCATGTGCATGACGCAGACCGGCAGGTTCCGCTCGGTGCAGAAGCGCGCCAGCATCGGATCGTAGACGAAGCCCGAAATGTCGTTGACCAGCCGCGCCCCCGCATCGACCGCCGCCTCTGCCACGACCGACTTGCGCGTGTCGATGGAAACCGGCGCCGCGATCTCGCTCGCGATGGCGCGGATCACCGGCTCGACGCGGGCAATCTCGGCCTCGCGCGGGACGGTCCTGGCGCCGGGCCGCGTGCTTTCGCCGCCCACGTCGAGGATGTCGGCCCCTTCCTTCACCAGCGCCCGCGCATGGTTCAGCGCGGCGGCAGAGGACTGGTACTGCCCGCCATCGGAAAAGCTGTCGGGGGTGACGTTGAGGATGCCCATGACCCGGCAGCGGTCCATCGCGACCCCGGCGACGGGCGCGCGCGGCGCACTGATGCGGTCGCGCCACTCCTGAGGCACCGCCTCCAGCGGCACGGTCCGGGGCGCCTGGCCGCGGTCGTACTTCACCGCCTGGTCGAACCAGCCCGGACCGCCGGCGACAGGAAGACTGTGTCCCTCCGGCTCCGGCGCGTCGAACCGGACGAGTGGCCTGTAGTAGGATCTGCTCATGCCGCCCTCACTACCCGATCCGGCGCCCTTTGCAAGATCGTGGGGCGGGTGTCACAGCAGCGGTGCGCCGGTCTCAACCCTGCGCAGCGGCACCGGCGCGGTTTCCGGCAGGCTTTCGCCGACAACCAGCAGCTCGGCGGCCTCGATCTCGCCCGCAAACCAGGCAGACAAGGCGACAGCCTCGCGGGGCGAGCCCTTCGGCGGTTCGGTGGCGTCCAGCACGATCTTCGACGGCGCCCAGACGCAGGTCTGGCCGTTCTTCATCGCCCAGTCCAGTTCGGTGCGGGTAGAGACCACCTTGCAGCGCAGGTCGCGCGCCGCCAGCCGCCAGGCGTTCTGCTCGATCGCCAGCAGGTCGACCCGGCGCTGGGTCATCCTGTGGCCGGTTTCCAGCGGTGCCTCGGCGGGCAGCCCGGTGGTCAGGATCACCGGCGCCCCGTCCGCCACGAGATCGTCGATCCAGCGCCCCAGGTCGGGGTGCGCGATGGCGTCGTTCGACAGGTAGACCACGCGCGGATGCGGCCGGGCCGAGGCCGCGTCCTCTGCCAGCGCATCGAGGTGGGCGGCCACGTCCTTGCGGGCGCGCACGATCTCGACGCCAAGCGCCCCGGGTCCGCGGTCCAGCTTCTCGATCCGGACGAAGGCGCGCAGCGCCTGCGGCTCCAGCAGGATGCGTTCCGAGATGCGTTCCGCCAGCGTCTCAAGCAGGTTCAGCCGTTCGGCGGCAAGTTCGTGGGCAATCGCCTCCGTCACCCGGTCGTAGGACAGGATACGGTCCACGTCGTCGTCGATGGTGCCGGTGAAGGGCGCGACCTCGACCACCACGTTGAACCGCAGCCGCTGCGTGATGCCGCGCTCCGCCTGAAAGGCGCCGATCTCCGCCTCGACGATATGGTCGCGAAGGGAAATGCGGTCGCGCGGCGCGTCGCCTGCGGTCGCAATGGCGCGCTCGGACGGATGGGCAAAGGCAAGGCGGACTTCAGAGGCCATGTCGACTCCCGATTGGTGGTGGGGCCCACCTATAGGGCCCATTCCGCGGGGATGGCAGGCCGAAAGCGGCAAACGCCGACCTGTGGCGGCATCCTGCACGGCTGTTGACGGTAGTCGACGGGCGGGGAAGTGCCGCCGCTCAGCGCGGATTGCGGTAGAAGATGTGCTGGCCGATGTTGGCCGTCTTCATGAAGGTGCGCGACCACTTCGGGCGCACGGCGTTGGTGTGGTAGTAGGTAGCCCCCTGAGTCAGCGTGCGCGGCGCGCCGTTCAGCATGACCTGCGCCACCTTGCCGACCCGGTTCCACGCGGCGGGCTCGTTGATGCGCTCGGGGTTGCCGTCGCAGGTGTAGGTGAACTGGCAGCCGTATTTCTTGCCGGTGCCCTGTTTCACCACGCCGCAGACCGATCCCGGGAAGCGCGGCGAGGACACGCGGTTCATGATGACCTCGGCCACCGCGAACAGGCCCTGCACGCTTTCGCCGCGGGCTTCGAAGTACAGCGCCTCCGACAGGCACTGCCATTCCGCGCCGCCGGTCGAGATGATCGGCTGACGCGCCAGCCAGTCGTTGGAGTAGGTGATGCCGCCCGCGCCCTGCGCGCCGGCGACCGGCGTGACCAGTTTCTCCAGGTGGCCGTTGCGCGCCCGGGCCAGCGCCTTGGTCTCGAGCGAGACAAGCGTCTTTGCCTTGAGGACGGCATCGGCATGGGCCGGGGCGGAAATGGTCGAAGCAATTGCCAGGCCGATCAGGGCGGCAGCACGGAAGGCACGGATCATCGCGGCGGTCTCTTTTTACGGGAACGTGGCCCCGATCCATGCCGGGACGGCGCGGTACCTAGCCAATTTCCCGAAATTCGTAAACATCGCGATCCGGAGACGCGGATTCTTGCCGCCAGTTGCGGCCGATCTGCGACTTGTCCACCGCTTTTGTCGCAGGCCGCCTTGCAAATTCCGCGACCGCATCGCCAGCGCGATGAGCGCCGGGCGACTCGGGGTAAGCCCCCATAAATCTTGGGCGACTCGTGTTAAGGTTGCTTTACGTGGGGGAGGGCTCAGGAAGGCGGGCAAGCCCCTATGTGTCACATGCGCGGAGGTTTGCGCACACCTTGGGCGGAAAGTGCAAATTGTGCCGCGGCCAGCCGTGCGACCGGCACCCGGAACGGCGAACAGCTGACATAGGTCATGCCCACCGCGCGGCAAAAGGCGATTGATTCCGGGTTGCCGCCGTGCTCGCCGCAGATCGACAGGGTGACACCGGGGTTGGACGAGCGGCCGCGCTCCACACCGATGGCCACCAGCTCGCCCACGCCGTCGAGGTCGAGCACGTGGAAGGGGTCCTCGCTGAACACGCCCTGCTGCACGTAATCGCCCATGAAGCGGCCCGCGTCGTCGCGCGACAGCCCGTAGGTCATCTGCGTCAGGTCATTGGTGCCGAAGGACAGGAATTGACAGTGCGGAGCGATCTCGTCGGCGCGCAGGCAGGCGCGCGGCGTCTCCACCATCACGCCCAGCCGGTAGGTGAAATCGCGCCCGCGCTCGGCCCGGACCTCGGCGGCGACCGCGTCGATGCGCGAACGCAGCAGCTCCACCTCGCGGTTCGCGCTGACCAGCGGCAGCATGATCTCCGGCACCACCGGCGCCCCCTCGCGCGAGGCGTCGAGCGTCGCCTCGAAGATCGCGCGCGCCTGCATGTCGTAGATCTCCGGCACGGTGATCCCCAGCCGCACGCCGCGCAGGCCCAGCATGGGGTTGTACTCGCCCATCGACTCCACGCGCCGCGTCACGTCCGACACGGGCAGGTCCAGCGCCTCGGCGAGGTCGCGCAGGCCTGCGCGGTCGGTCGGCAGGAATTCGTGCAGCGGCGGATCGAACAGCCGGATGCACACCGGCAGCCCCTCCATGATGCGAAAAAGCTCTGTAAAGTCGGCACGTTGCATCGGAAGCAGGATGGCAAGCGCTGCCTGCCGGTCCTCCGTCGCATCGGCAAAGATCATCTCGCGCATCGGCGTGATGCGGTCGGCTTCGAAGAACATGTGCTCGGTCCGGCACAGGCCGATCCCCTGCGCCATGAAGCGCCGCGCCGTTGCCGCGTCGGCGGGCGTGTCGGCATTGGCGCGGACGCCGATGTCGCGCGCCTCGTCGGCCCAGCCCATCAGCGTCTGGAACGCGTCGTCGAGCGCGGCCTCCACCATGTCGGGGCTGCCCTCCAGCACTTCGCCCGCCGTGCCGTCCAGCGTGACGATGTCGCCCTCGCGGAAGGTGCGGCCGTCCTCGGCGAGGATCGTCTTGCGCTGCAGGTCGATCTTCATCCGCGCCGCCCCAACCACGCAGGGCAGGCCCAGCCCGCGCCCGATCACCGCCGCGTGCGAGGTCATGCCGCCGCGCTCCGTCAGCACGGCCACGGCGGCGTGCATGCCCCGGATGTCCTCGGGCGAGGTCTCGCGCCGGACAAGGATGCAGGTCTCCCCCCGCGAGGTGCAGGCCATCGCCTCCGCCGAGGAAAACACGATCCGGCCCGTGGCGGCCCCGGGGGAGGCGGCGATGCCGCGCCCGATCACCCGACGGTCGGCGCCCGGCGCCACCTGCCGGTGCAACAGCTCCGAGATCGCGCCCGGCTCGATCCGCATCACCGCCTCCTGCGGGGTGATGATCCCGTCCTCCACCAGCCGCACCGCGATCCGCACCGCCGCCCGCGACGACCGCTGGACGCGCATCCCGTCGAGGATGTGGACCTGTCCGTTCTGGATGGTGAACTCGATCTGCATCTCGGCGCGCAGCTTGCGGCGCATCAGCTCGGCGTTGGCCTTGAGCTGGTGGAAGGCCTCCGGCGCCAGCTCTTCCAGCGAGGGGCCGCGCGGGTCCTTTTCGAGGAACAGGCTGGTGTTGCGGTGCTTCAGCGCCTCGCGGCCCTGGCTCTGGCTCAGGTAACGCCCGGTGATCTGCGGCAGCCCGGTGTCCGAATCGACCAGCTGCAAAACGCCCGACCCGCATTCGCCCTTGCCCAGACCCGGCGCCATCTCCTGCACCACAAGGCCAAGGCCCGCGTCCACCGGCGCGCCCTTGGCCTGCCGCAGCAGCCGGGCCGTCGTGCCCTCCCACGCCCGCGCCATGGAGCGCAGGACCTCCCGCAACTGTACCGCCGGGTCCTGGGGGAAGACCTCTTCGGCCTCTTCCTCGTAGGCGGCCAGCGCGGCAGAAAGCCCGGCCTGGCCCACATCCTCGATCTCGTCGAAGAGGTCGGGGTCGAGCCGCGCGACGTGGATCGCGTAGCCCTGCACGAACCGCATGTAGAGCGAGGCAGAGGCATCGTGCCCGATGCTTTCGGTCAGCGCCACGTAGCGCGCGTCGTTCATGCCGATGTTCAGGACCGCGCCGGGACCGCCCCAGTCGGGATCCTCCGACGAGGGCCGCACGCACAGTAGCGCGTCTGGATCGAAGTGCGCCAGCAGCGCGGCCATGTCCGGCATCTGCCCGGCTGCGATGCGGTGCACCTCGGCAAAGGACAGGGCGACGGTGCGCGGCACCGGCAGGTCGAGCCGCACGAGCCGCTGCAGGCACTTCGCCCGCCCGCCATGCGTGGGCGTCGCCATCGGCGCGCTCGGAGTGATGAGCGTGACGTCAGGGTTTTCGGAGAACGCTTTCTGCACTGCAGCACCTGTCTTGGATGCGCGCAGAATAAGGAGTGACAGTCATATGACAAGATGGGCTGTCGTCGCGGGCGGGAATGCGTGACGCTGCGTCGTTCTGACGGGTGGTCTCGCCTTGCCTGCGCAAGGCGATCCGCCGGGGAGAGGCGCTGCCTCCCCCCGGCCCCCCCTCCTGCCAGGCCCCGGCCGGGGGCGACAGGCAGGCGGGGGCGGGCCTCAGCCCTCGATCTTCGTCAGCTCGGCCACCTGCAGGCAGGTCTGGCGGATGCGGCTCAGCAGGTTCAGGCGGTTGCGGCGCACCACGGAATTGTCGGAGTTGACCTGCACCGCGTCAAAGAAGGCGTCGATGGGCGCCCGCAGCGTGGCCATGGCCTCCATCGCGGCGGTGAAATCCTCCGCCTGCATCGCCGGGGCGATCTTCTTGTCGGCGGCATCGAGCGCCTCGAACAGCGCGCGTTCCTCGTCGGTCTCGGCGAACTTCACGTCCGCGCCGAAGGAATATTCGACGCCGTCCTTTTCCTCGGCCTGCGTGAGGATGTTGTTGGCCCGCTTGAAGCCCTGCACGAGGTTCCTGCCGTCCTCGGTCTGCATGACCGCGGCCAGCGCCTCGGCCCGCTTCACCAGCAGGGTGAGGTCGTCGCTGTTCGGCATGGCGAGGCAGGCGTCGATGACGTCATGCGGAATGCCCTCGCCGCGCAGGTGGACCTTCAGGCGGTCGTGGATGAAGGAGAGGAGGTCGTCGGACACATCAGGTTTGTGGTTCTCGATGGCTTCGACCCACTCCGGCGCCTCTTCCTTGCGGGACTCGAGCAACGTGCGCACCGCCGAACCGAAGACGCCGTGCAACGCGATCTCCGAAAGGAGCGTGTCGCTGAGTTCGCTTTCGTGCGTGTTCGACGGCGCAATCTTGTGGCGCAGCAGTTGCGCGTCGATGAACCGGTCGAGGTGCAGCCGCAACCCGTTCACCAGCACCAGCCGGATCACCCCCAGCGCGGCGCGGCGCAGGGCGTAGGGGTCCTTGGAGCCGGTCGGCTTCTCGTCGATGGCCCAGAAGCCGGTCAGCGTGTCCAGCTTGTCGGCCAGCGCCACGGCGACGGAGGTGGGGGCGGTGGGCACGTCGTCGGACGGACCCAGCGGCGAGTAATGTTCCTGGCAGGCGGCGGCGACATCGGCGGGCAGGCCGGCTGCCTCCGCGTAGTAACGGCCCATCAGGCCCTGAAGCTCGGGGAACTCGTAGACCATCTCGGACGACAGGTCGGCCTTGGCAACCTCCGCGGCAAGCTGGGCCTGGTCGGCTTCTGCATTCACCTTCGGGGCGAGGGCACGGGCCAGCGCGGCGATCCGTTCGATCCGGGCCTTCTGGCTGCCCAGCTTGTTGTGGAAGGTCACGTTCTCCAGCCGGTTGGTCCAGGCGGTCAGGCCCTCGTCCTTCGCCACGCGCAGGTCGTTCTCCCAGAAGAACTTCGCATCCGACAGGCGGGCGGCCAGCACCTTCTGGTTGCCCGCGAGGATGGTGGCGCCGTTGTCCGCCGTCTCGATGTTGGCGACGGTGACGAACTTCTCGATCCGGCCGGTGGCGGGGTTCTTCACGGAAAAGAACTTCTGGTGTTCCTTCATGGAGGTCTGCAGCACCTCCGGCGGCAGCCCGAGGAAGGTGTCGGCGATGTCGCCCATCAGCACGACCGGCCATTCCACGAGACCCGCAACCTCCGCCAGAAGGCCCTTGTCCTCGACCACTTCGAGCCCCTGGGCAAAGGCCATGTTGGTGGCGTCGTTCCAGATGTGCTCGGCGCGTTCCCCGGCCGAAAGGATCACATGCGCGCGCTTCAGTTTCGCGGCGTAATCGTCGAAGGAGGTGACCTCGAACGGCGCGCCGCCCATGAAGCGATGGCCCTCGGTGGTGCGGCCGGCGCGGATGCCGTCGATCTCCAGGTCGACCACGTGTTCGCCGCCCTCGTCGCGCATCACGCAGAGGATGCGGTGCAGGGGGCGGACCCAGCGCAGGCTGCCCGCGCCCCAGCGCATCGACTTGGGCCAGGGAAAGCCGCGCACGGTCTTCTCGAGCTGCTCGGCCACGATGGCCTCGGCCTTGCGGCCCGGGGTGGTGACGGTGGCGTAATAGAAGGCGCCCTTCTTGTCCTCGCGCTCCTCGAGCTGGTCGCGGGTGACGCCCGCGCCGCGCATGAAGCCTTCGAGCGCCTTGTCCGGCGCGCCGACCTTCGGGCCGCGGCGCTCTTCCTTCAGGGTGGGGCTTTCGGCGGTCAGCCCTTCGACCGTCAGGCAGAGGCGGCGCGGCGTGTGGAAGGCCGCGGCGGAGGCATAGGTCAGCCCGGCCTCGACCAGACCGTCAGTCATCATCTTCTTCAGGTCTTCGGCCGCCCGCGCCTGCATGCGCGCCGGGATTTCCTCGGAAAAGAGTTCGATCAGAAGGTCGGGCATCGTCTCACCACAGCTTTGGCCCGCGCCTTGGCGGCACGGGCTTCGTCGTTGCAGCGGTGTCTAGCGGGCCAAGCAGGGGGTCGCAAGCGGAGACGGTGCCGCCTGCGACCGGGGCGGGGTCAGGCTGTGGCTTCGTTGAGCTTGCCCTCGGCTTTCAGCTTGGCGCGGCGGGCGAGGGTCATGACGTCCTTGCCCTCGTAGCGCGGCAGCACGCGGTACCAGCCTTCCACGGCGTTCTCGACGGCGAAGGCCAGGAGGCCAAGCGCCACGATGCCCAGAAGGATGCGCCCGTAGGCCATGGAACGAAGCTGGTGCAGGGCGTCGCCCACGCCGCCGGCCTCGCTCGGATTGGTGGTCATCGCCGCCACGATGATCGAGATGCCGATGAGCGAGATCACCACGCCCTGCGCGATGCAGCCGAACTTGCAGACCGGGTCGAGCTTGCGGGCGGTCGGCGTGACGCGGATGTGCTCCTTGTACTTCTCGGCCCAGCCCTTGTGCATGTAGTAGATGCCTGCGCCCAGCGTGGCGAGGCCGACGGCCCCCACGAGCCACGGTCCGAACGGCATGGTCATCAGCTTCTGGGTCATCGACTGCGTGCCGCCTTCGCCGCCGCCGCTGCCGCCCATGGCGGTCGCCGCGACCGAGACGCCGATGGCGCCGTGGATCAGGCCGGTGACGACCAGACCGGCGCGGGCGATCATGCCCTTCGCGTCGGTGCCGTAATCCTCCAGATCCATCCAGGCGTCGACCAGCCGCCATGCCAGATAGGCCCAGAGACCCACGGCGATCGCCCAGAGCGCGGCCACGCCCCAGGCCTGTCCGCGCAGGTCGGCGAGCGCGTCGGTGGTGCCCTGCGCCTCGCCCCCCTTCACCGCGGCCATGAGGGCCAGACCGCCCACGACCACGTAGACGGCGGCGCGCGCGAAATATCCGGTGCGCATGACGGGCGGAACCCAGGCGGGGGCTTTTTCGGACATGGTCGATCTCTCCTTTGTTGCAGGGAGAGCGCTTGGCGGGGCGATAAAGTTCCGTGGAAGTTGTGGCAGGCCCGGGTTTCGCCGCGCTTTCCGCGCGGCGATCCGCGGGGGAGGCGCTGCCTCCCCCGGACCCCCTCCGAGGTATTTCTGCCAAGATGAAGGGGCAGGGGGATGCGGTGGCGCGGCTTTGTTCCGGCGGGCGCGGTGGGGCTGCCGGGTGGTGGCGGGCCGGGTGCCAGTCACGGTGCCAGGATCAGTCGCGGACGGGGTGTCAGTCGCGGACGGGGCAGTCCTCGCCCAGCGGCGTGCCGTCGTAGGCCTTGTCGCCGCACTCGTTGACCTCTTCCCAGACGTAGCCGTGGCCGTCCTCGGTGATCGCGACGACGCGGTCGATGCCGTATTCGATGTTGCGCTGACCGGCGAAGACCAGGGCGCGGCCGGCCCCGATGTCTTCGGCGATGGCCTCCGCGTCGAAGCAGGTGAACCATGCAGGCGCGTTGCGCGGCACGGCGCCTTCGTAGGGTTCGTAGGTCTCGGTCAGCATCGCCAGCGACAGGGTCGTGGTAAAGCAGGCGCGGTAGCGGATCGGCGAGCTGTCGGCGTCGATGGCCTCGAAGTTGTCGTAGAGGATCGCTTCGGGCGCGTCGGTGACCATGTTGGTCAGCAGCACGTCGTCGCGGCCCGTCGCCTGCACCGGCTCGTAGTAATAGTAGACCTGCGTGTAATAGACGACCGCGCCGAAGATCAGGGAGACGAGCACGATACCGATCCCGATGACCTTGCCGCTCATGCCGCCGCGCCGCTGTCGTAGCCGCCCGCGGTGGTGGTGACGAAGGCATCGGCGCACATCCTGGCCAGCGCGCGGACGCGGCCGATGTAGGCCTGCCGCTCGGTGACGGAGATCACGCCGCGGGCGTCGAGCAGGTTGAAGATGTGGCTGGCCTTGATGCACTGGTCGTAGGCGGGATGCGCCATGACGATGCGCTTGCCGGTCTTCGGGTCCTCTGCGCCGCGCGCGAGGATGGCGGCGCATTCGGCCTCCGCCTCTTCGAAGTGGCGCAGCAGGAGCGCCGTGTCGGCGGTGTCGAAGTTGAAGCGCGAGTATTCCTCTTCGGTCTGGCGGAAGACGTCGCCGTAGGTCAGCGCGATGGGCGACTGCGGGTCGTTGAACGGCATCTCCATCACGTGGTCGACGCCGAGGACGTACATCGCCAGCCGTTCCAGCCCGTAGGTCAGCTCGCCGGAGACGGGGTGGCAGTCGTGGCCGCCGACCTGCTGGAAGTAGGTGAACTGGCTGACTTCCATGCCGTCGCACCAGACCTCCCAGCCCAGCCCCCAGGCGCCCAGCGTCGGGCTTTCCCAGTCGTCTTCCACGAAGCGGATGTCGTGCAGCGCCATGTCGATGCCGATCGCTTCGAGGCTGCCGAGGTAGAGCGCCTGAAGGTCCGGCGGGGACGGCTTGATGATGACCTGGTACTGGTAATAATGCTGCAGCCGGTTGGGGTTCTCGCCGTAGCGCCCGTCGGTCGGGCGGCGCGAGGGCTGCACGTAGGCGGCGGTCCAGGGGCGGTTGCCAAGGGCCCGCAGCGTGGTTGCCGGGTGGAAGGTGCCGGCCCCGACTTCCATGTCGTAAGGCTGCAGAATCGCACATCCTTTCGACGCCCAGTAGGTCTGGAGTCGCAGGATGATCTCCTGGAAGGAGGCGGGTTTGTGCAGGCTCTTTTGCTGGGTCTCGGACATGGCTGGCTTCCTCGCGGCGCTTGGGCGTCTGATTAGGCGGCAACAGGCGTGGGGTCAATGCGCCGCCTCACGTCATTTTCACGTGCACACAACGCGCGATCTGGTAAGGGTGGCGAAATTTGGGCAGCACGAGAAGGCCGACGACACCGATGCCAAGACATCTGATTTCCCTTGTTTTTGCGCTGGTTCTTTTGGGGCAGGGCGTTCACGCGCAACAGGAAGAACGGTTCTTCATCCAGGTCGAGGCGCGCACGTCGCTGGCCGGGGCGCAGTCGAGTGTCCGCCAGTTTTCCCAGCGGTTGAACAATGTGAACGGGTTCTCGCTTGGCGGCGGCTGGTATGGCGTGGCCGTGGGCCCCTATGCCGACCGCAACGAGGCAGAGGCCTTCCTGGGCGAGCTGATGCGCTCCGGCGCGATCCCGCCCGACAGCTATGTCGAGACCTCGCGTGTCTATGGCCGCCAGTTCTGGCCGGTGGGGGCGCAGGTCGATCTGGACGCGCCGCAGGATGCGCAGGACACGACCGCCGGGGCGCCCCAGCCCGAGGTCCAGCCGTCGCAGGACGACGCCGCGCCGACCGACACGGCCCAGGCGCCCGCGACCGAGGAACAGCCGCTGACCGCCGACGACCTCGCCGCCGCGCTTGCCGAAGAGGAGCAGCCCGCACCGGCGGAGCAGCAGCAGCCCGCGCCCGCACCGGAACCGCAGGCCGCGCCCGAACCGGCCGCCCCCGCGATCCCCGAGGAAACCCCGCGCGAGGCCCGCGCCTCCGAGGCGGAGCTCGACCGCGAGGCGCGCGACATGCTGCAGATCGCGCTCCAGTGGGCGGGTTTCTACGAGGGCCGCATCGACGGCGCCTTCGGCCCCGGCACCCGGCGTTCGATGGCCGGATGGCAGGAAGCCAACGGCTACGAGCCCACGGGCGTCCTGACCTCGCGCCAGCGCGCCGCGCTTCTGGGCCAGTACAACGCCGTGCTCGACGGCATGGGCATGGCCGACCGCGTCGACCAGCGCGCCGGCATCGTCATGCAGATGCCGCTTGGCGTTGTGGAGTTCGACCGTTACGAGGCGCCCTTCGCGATCTACGGCTCGAAGACCGACCTGCCGGCGCAGGTGCTGCTGATCTCCCAGCCGGGCGACCGCGACACGCTGAACGGGCTTTACGAGATCATGCAGACGCTGGAAATCGTCCCCGTCGAGGGCGAGCGCCGCCGCGACAACGCGGGCTTCCTGCTGACCGGGGCGAACTCCCGCATCGTCAGCCACACCGAGGTCGGGCTGCGCGACGGCGAGATCAAGGGCTTCACCCTTGTCTGGCCCGCCAACGACGAGGAGCGCCGCTCGCGCGTGCTGGCGCTGATGCAAGACAGCTACCAGCGCATTCCCGGCGTGCTCGACCCGGCGACGGTGTCGGACGACGGCCAGTCGGTCGACCTCGTGTCGGGCCTGAAGGTACGCACGCCCAAGGGCAACGGCTCGGGCTTCTTCGTCGCGCCGGGCGGTGCCGTGCTGACCTCTGCCGACGCCGTGGCCCAGTGCGAGCGCGTGACGATCAACGGCAGCTACACCGCGCAGGTGGTGGCGCGCGATGCGTCGCTGGGCGTGGCGCTGCTGCGGCCCGAGGAAACCCTGGCCCCCCGCCGCGTGGCGCAGTTCGCCACCGGCACGCAGCGGCTCCAGTCCGAGGTCGCGGTGGCGGGCTTCTCCTTCGGCGGCGTGCTGACCGCGCCGACCCTGACCTTCGGCACGCTCGAGGACACCCGCGGCCTGTCGGGCGAACCGCAGGTCAAGCGCCTTGCGCTCTCGGCGATGCCGGGCGATGCGGGCGGCCCGGTCTTCGACGCAGGCGGCTCCGTCATGGGAATGCTGCTGCCGCGCGAGACGGAAGGCGGACGGCAACTGCCCGACCAGGTGAACTTTGCCGCCAAGGGCGAGATGATCCTCGACTTCCTGCGCGCCAACGGCGTGACCGCGGGCAGCCAGGTGTCCGGCGGCATCATGGAGCCCGAGGACCTGACCGCGCTGGCGACCGACATGACCGTGCTGGTGTCCTGCTGGTAAGGCGCACCGACCCGGGGCAGGGCGGCGCAAAGCCCCGCCCTACGTCCCGTGGCACCGAAGACAGATCGAAGGCCTCCGTCCCGACCGGGCGGGGGCCTTTCTGCATGACAGGCGTCAGCGCAGGAACAGCCGCCTGAGCGCGCCCCACTGGCTCAGGAACACCCCCGCGAGGATCAGCACCAGCGCCACCAGAAGCGAGGCGCGCAGCGGCTCTCCCAGCACGATCACCCCCAGAGCGACGGACCACAGCGGCACCTGGTAGTTCGTCAGGCTCATGAAGACCGGCCCGGCAGAGCGGATCACCAGAACGCGCAGGAGGTTCGCCCCCGCCGTCGGCACCAGCCCCAGCACCGCCAGTACCACGAGCGTCTGGCCCTGCGGCAGCGGCGGCGGGCCTTCCTGCACCCAGGCCAGCGGCAGCACGAAAAGCGCGCCGATCACCAGCGGCACCGCCGCCAGCCCGATGGCGTCGATCGGCGGCAGCCGGCGCATCGCGACCGAGCTTATCGCATAGCAGCAGGCCGCGCCGAGGCAGGCGAGCCTCCCCCACGGCTCCATCGCGTCGCCGCTGGCCTGCAGCGCCTCCGGTCCGATCAGCACCACGACCCCGGCAAAGCCCACCGCGAATCCCAGCGCCCGGCGCGCCGTCATCCGCTCGCCCGGCACGAGGACATGCGCCAGCGGCAGCACCATCAGCGCCACCGCCGCCATGCTGACGCCTGCAAAGCCCGAGGTCGCGTATTGCTGGCCCCAGCCCAGCAGCATGAAGGGCAGGCCCGAGGACAGCACCCCGATCAGGATCAGCGACGGCCAGTTGCGCTTGACCGTCAGCCACAGCGCCCCGCCGCGCAGCGCCCAGACGGCGAGCGTCAGCAGCGCCGCAAAGCCGATGCGGTAGGCGGCCAGCCAGAACGGCGTGATGCCCTGCAGGGCAATCTCGATGAAGAGGAAGGTCGCACCCCAGACAAGGCCGAGGCTCCCGACCATGGCCCAGCTGCGGGGCGTGATCTCTGGTGTCATTGGGGCGCTATAGCGGGCGGGTCATGCCGCGCCAAGGCCCCGCACGGGCGGCAAGAAGGGGCGGAGGTGCTCCGCCCCCCTCGGGTCATGTCAGCCGCGCAGCCGGTGGTGCAGGATGATCGGCACCACAAGGTCCTCCTCGTCGGTCAGGTGCCGTTCGAGGAAGCTCGTCAGCGAGGTCACCGTGTCGTGCAGCGGCCCGGCCTCTTCGGTCATCTGCGCGGGGTCGAGCGTTTCCAGCGCGATCACCCGGTTGGCCTGCCGGGTCAGCCGGTCCAGCGTCTCGTCCAGCGTGGCGTGGTCGCTCTCCAGCATCTCCAGCCCGCGGGCGAACCGGGGATCGGCCTCTTCGAGTTCCGGGAAGAAGCTGCGGTCCTCCCAGGTGTGATGCCCGTGCAGGCTCACCACCAGCCGGTGCCCGAAGTACCCCAGCCGCTCCGCGTAGAGGTCGGCGGGCGTCTCCTTGTCGAGGAACCGCTCCGTCTCGGCCTTCAGGAGCGCGCCGGTGTGGCGAAAGCCCAGGTGTGCGCCCATCCAGTTGCGGGTCGCTTGTTTCAGGCCCGGGTGATCCAGCCAGCCGTCGCGTGGCAGGTCCCGATAGAGGGTCCGCATTTCGGGCGGAAGCCCCTCGCGCGTGTTGATGTCGTAAGTCATGACCGGAAGATGGTAGGGGTGTTATGGTGTAACAACTTCGTGCCCGCGCACAGAAGCTATGACCGGAGCGCACCGATTTCGCATCCGCCCCGGACGAAGGGTTAACGCGAAAAAATCGCGCGCAACGGGGGGTTCAGACCGACTCGGGGGCAAAGATTAACAACCGGCCGGGAATCGGGGTCCAATCGGCCGGTTCACCCCTTACAGGCGGTTAAGGTCGCTGAACGCTTTCTGCCGCCGTGGTGGAACATCCGGGTGGACACACCGCATGTGGTGCCGCGCCTGCGCCGTGCGCCGCGTTAATGTCACCGCGCGCTGCCGTCACGGTTAACGGCGATACGCAAAAGGGCGGCCCGAAGGCCGCCCCGCATAGAGGTCTGCAAAAGACCTCAGTTCTTGGACTTGTCGACCATCTTGCCGGCAGAGATCCACGGCATCATCTCGCGCAGCTTCTCGCCGACCTGCTCGATCTGGTGCTCGTCGTTGATCCGGCGGGTCGCCTTGAAGAACGGCTGGCCCACGGCGTTTTCCTGCATGAAATCACGCACGAATTTGCCGGTCTGGATGTCCGTCAGGACCTCCTTCATGCGGGCCTTGGTCTCGGCGTAGGGCAGGATGCGCGGGCCGGAGACGTACTCGCCGTACTCGGCGGTGTTCGAGATCGAGTAGTTCATGTTCGCGATGCCGCCTTCGTAGATCAGGTCCACGATCAGCTTCACCTCGTGCAGGCACTCGAAATACGCCATTTCCGGCTCGTAACCGGCCTCGACCAGCGTCTCGAAGCCCATGCGGATCAGCTCGACAAGGCCGCCGCACAGCACGGCCTGCTCGCCGAACAGGTCGGTTTCGCATTCCTGGCGGAAGTTGGTCTCGATGATGCCCGAGCGGCCGCCGCCGATGGCAGAGCAGTAGGACAGGCCGATTTCCAGCGCCTTGCCGGTGGCGTCGTTGTGCACGGCCACGAGGCAGGGCACGCCGCCGCCCTTGGTGTATTCGCCGCGCACGGTGTGGCCCGGGCCCTTCGGCGCCATCATGATGACGTCGACGCCGGCCTTCGGCTCGATCAGGCCGAAGTGCACGTTCAGGCCGTGTGCGAAGGCAATGGCGGAGCCTTCCTTCAGGTGGTCGTGCACGTATTTCTTGTAGGTCTCGGCCTGAAGCTCGTCGGGCATGGTGAACATGATGACGTCGCACCATGCTGCCGCTTCCGAGATGCCCATGACCTGCAGGCCTTCGGCTTCGCACTTCTTGGCGGAGGGCGAACCCTCGCGCAACGCGATGGCAACGTTCTTGGCGCCAGAATCGCGCAGGTTCAGGGCGTGGGCGTGGCCCTGGCTGCCGTAACCCAGGATCGCGACCTTCTTGTCCTTGATCAGGTTAACGTCGCAATCGCGGTCATAGTAAACGCGCATGTGTCTTCTCCTCTGTGATGGCGGGCACAATAGCCGCGGTGTGGTGAGAGAGTTTTCGTTTTTCGGGTAAATTGGCGAGACAGAGACTTTATCATTCGCCGCTACAGGGGTATTCGGTGAAATCATGCTCGACGACACGGACAGACGCATTCTTCGGCACTACCAGGCCGACCCTGACTCACCCGCCACCGAACTGGCGGAGCGCGCCGGCGTGACCGCTTCGACCTTGGCGCGGCGGCTGGAACGGCTGCGCGAGACCGGCGTGCTGAAGGGGGTGCGCGGTGTCATCGACTGGCACGCGCTGGGGTACGAGGTCGAGGTCAGCCTGCGTGTCACGCTGGACAAGACCCAGCCGCGCGCCTTCGACACCTTCATCGCTGCTGCCCGCGAGGTGCCGGAGGTGCTTGAGATCCAGACCTTCCTCGGGCAGGTGGACGTGCGCCTCGCCGTGATCGCCCGCGACATGCCGCATTACCAGCGCATCTACCGCGAGCGGCTGCTGGACCTGCCGCACATCCAGGACATCGAGGCGCTGATGCACGTCGCCCGCCTCAAGGACGAGGAGACGCTGCCGCTGTGATCGACCTCGACGACATCGACCGCGCGCTGCTCAGGGCACTGGCGGAGGACGCCACCGCAAGCGCGGGCGCACTGGGGCGCGAACTCGGCCTGTCGCAACCGGCCTGCTGGCGGCGGATCAAACGGCTGCGCGAGGCGGGCCTTTTCCGCAACACGCGGCTCGACCTCGACGCGCAGGCGCTGGGGTTCGGTGTGACGGTCTTCCTCGGGGTGAAGCTGGCGACCAAGGGCCGCGTCAGCCTGCAGGACTTCGAACGCGCGGTGTCCGCCATCCCGGAGGTGCAGACCGTGGAACACGTCCTCGGCGCCTACGATTACCGGCTGCGCGTGGTGGCGCGCGACATCGCGGACTTCGAGCGTGTCCTGCGGCGCCGGATCATGACGCTGCCGGGGGTCGGCAACCTCGATGCCAACGTGATGCTGTCCGAGGAACGCAGGCCGGGGCCGCTGTTCGCGATCTGACCGGATCGGGCCCGCTCAGGCCGACCGCCTGAGCGCCAGCGCCTCGTAGCGCTTCAGTTCGTAGCGGGAGAGGGGGCCCGTGTCCGGCCGCTGCGACAGGTCCGGGAAGCGGGCGATGATCTCGTCGCGTTCCTGGGGGCCCACCGTCTTCAGCGCCTGGCTGCCCAGATGCAGCGACTCCGCCGGACACCCTTCGGCGAAGATGATTTGGTGACGTTCGAACAGCAGGTGATAGTAGTGTACGACCGGGCATTCCTCGATCAGGATGTCCCGCCCGTCGACAAGGTGCTTGGCCGCGACCAGCACCTCCGTCTGGCCGAACATCAGCTCCGCCCGCGGCCCGCTGAACAGCATGCGGTGGTTCTGTGACACGACAAGGTCGCGCAGGTTGCCCAGGGCGCCTGCGCGGATGCGGACCGGCGCGTTCGGCCCGATCCCCGGCTGCCGGTCGGACCCGGCCCACATCACCGGCTGCGGTCCGTCGTCCTGCGTGACCACCAGGTCGCCTTCCTTCAGCGTCTCGACATAACGCGGGCCGTCCGGCGTCTCGATCAGCGTGCCGCGCGCAAAGCAGAGCACCACGTAGATGTCATTGCCGCCCGCGCCGCCGTGAAAGATCCCGTCGGCCTGCTCGCTGCTGCCGCCGTCGATGGTGTCGTTGGCGTTGTAGTCGTTGTCCCTGTACTGGTCGATGAACAGCGGCACGCCGTTGTAGACCACGTCCGACAGGTCGGTCCCGGCGACGAGGAAAAGCTGGTTGAGGTCGGGCGCGTCCGGATCGTCAGATGTCAGGACGTTCGCGTTCAACCGCAGGTAGTTGTCGCCGACGCCCGCGGTGTTTCCGCGGATCGTGCCGTTCTGCCCGTTGTCGCCCTCGTAGACGTATTTCGTCGTCCCGGCGAAGTAGTCCGCGGCGTTGTCGTAGACGGTGATCCGGGTGATTTCCGACGCATGGCTGACGCCGCCGTCCTCGGTGGCGTCCGTCACCTCGATGAGGATAATGTCGTCGTGTTCCCACAGGAACTCGGCGTCCCTGAGGAGCATGCCGCCCTCGTCGAAATTGCCCCCGTGGTTGACGACCGAAAGCTTCGGGCCGCCCACAATGCTGTACGCATTGAGGAGGATCGTTGTGTCCGCCATTCTGCTCTGCCCCGGCGCCGGGTCTTTAGTGCCCGGCTGCTCTCTGATTGTTGCGGAGTTTAACAGGTTCTCAGGGTTCGTGAATCCCTTTGTTGACGCAGCAATGACACTGAGGCATCTGCGACACGACCACCGGGACCAAAGGTTGTTTTGCCAAGCGGCGCGCGCTGCGGTAGGTCCGGGGCAACGACCTTTGGAGGGATATATGGCTGCTTTGCTCGACAACATCGACCCGGAGGGGCTCGAGGAGTTTTCGGTGGTCTTCACCGACCGTTCGCTGAACCACATGTCGGCGGCATTCCAGCAGGTGATGCGCGACATCTCGGGCATGCTGCGCGAAGTCTACAACGCCGATGCGGTGGCGCTTGTCCCCGGCGGCGGCACCTATGGGATGGAGGCGGTGGCCCGCCAGTTCGGCCAGGGCACCGACGTTCTGGTGGTGCGCAACGGCTGGTTCTCCTACCGCTGGTCGCAGATCTTGGAGGCCGGCAAGTTCGGCGGCGAGACGACGGTGCTGAAGGCCCGCCGCCCCGGCAACGCCACCGACGCCCCGTTCTCGCCCGCGCCGATCGAGGAAGTGGAAGCCAGGATCGCCGAAGCGAAACCCGGCATCGTCTTCGCCCCTCACGTGGAGACCTCGGCCGGAATGATCCTGCCCGATGACTACATCCGGCGTATGGCGGCGGCGGCGCATGACGTGGGCGCGCTGATGGTGCTGGACTGCATCGCCTCGGGCTGCGTCTGGGTCGACATGAAGGATTGCGGCGTGGACGTGCTGGTCTCGGCCCCGCAGAAGGGCTGGTCGGCGACGCCCTGCGCGGGCCTTGTCATGATGTCCGAACGCGCGGTGGCCCGGCTGGAGGAGACGACCTCCGACAGTTTCGCCGTGGACCTGAAGAAGTGGCGCCAGATCATGATGGCCTACGAGGACGGCGGCCACGCTTACCATGCCACCATGCCGACCGACGGCCTGCGCGCCTTCCGCGACGCCATGGCAGAGACCAAGGCCTACGGCTTCACCCGCCTGAAGGAGGCGCAATGGGCGCTGGGGAACGCGGTGCGGGACCTTTTCGCCGAGAAGGGTGTGAAATCGGTCGCGGCAGTAGGGTTTGCCGCGCCGGGTGTCGCGGTGTTCTACACCTCCGACCCGGATGTGAAGTCGGGCAAGGCCTTTGCCGCGCAAGGCATGCAGATCGCCGCGGGCGTGCCTCTGGCCGTGGACGAGGGTCCGGAGTTCTCGACCTTCCGGATCGGGCTGTTCGGCCTCGACAAGCTCTATGACGTGGATGGCACGGTGGCGCGGCTGAAGCGCGTCGTCGACGCGGTGTTCTGAGCGGTTTTCCGTTCGAGGAGGGTGGGGGCGCTGCCCCCGCCGCTCCTGCGGAGCGGCTCCCCCGAGGTATTTTTCACCAAGATGAAGGGGGGGCGCGTCAGCCGCCCGCGCCGAGCCCCATCTTCATCAGCGATGTGCGCACCGGTTTCAGGCCGTAGAGCGCGTCGAGCCCCCTGGCCCGCAGGTCGCGCAGCGGTTGCGACGACATCTGCGAGATCCGGTTCAGAGCGGTGATCCCTGCGACCCGCGCCCGGATATCGGTGATCCGGCGGCGGTGGTAGGTATCGAGCATCTCCGCATCTCCCAGCCGGTCGGGATGTGCCACGGCAAGGTCGCGCAGCGTAACCAGATCGCGCAGGCTCATGTTCAGCCCCTGTGCGCCGATGGGCGGCACCACATGCGCGGCTTCAGCGACAAGCGCGAGGCGCTGGCCAGTGAGGTGTTCGGCCTCCTGCGCGATGATCGGCCAGATGCTGCGGCGCGAGGCCAGCTCCAGCGGCCCGAACAGGTGGCAGGACCGTTCCGACATCTCCGCTTCGAACGCCGCCTTGTCGAGCGTCATGCGCTTTTCGGACTTCGGGCCGTCATCCATCCAGACAATGGCGGAGGAGGGGCGGCCTTCGAAATCCGGCAGCGGCACCAGCGTGAAGGGCCCGCCGGTGCGATGCACTTCGGTCGAGACGTTGCCGTGCGGGATCGGGTGGGTCACGGCGTAGGCCAGCGCCTTCTGCCCGAAGCGCGTGGTGTGAACGCCGATCCCCGCCGCCTGACGCATCGGCGAATTGCGCCCGTCGGCGGCGATCACCAGCCGCGTGCGGATGCGGCTGCCGTCGGAGAGCGAGACGCGCGCCTCGCCCTCGCGGGTGAAGAGGCCGGTCGTGGCGGTGCCGGGACGGAAGTCGACCTGCGCCAGTTCACCGAGCCGCGCCGCCATTTCACGCCGTAGCAGCCAGTTGGGCAGGTTCCATCCGAAGGGCTTGTCGGAGATGTCGCCGGCGTCGAAGTCCTTGACCACGCGCGGCTCCGGCGCCGCGCCCCCTGCGTCGACGATGCGCATTGTCTGCAGCGGCATGGCGTGACCGGCGAGCCGCTGCCAGAGGCCGACCTCATCGAGGAAGCTCTGTGCCGGCTGCAGGAAGGCGGTGGTGCGCAGGTCGGAGCCTTCGGCCTCGCGCTCTGTCACCGGGGGGGCCGGGTCGACCACCAGCGTCGAGAAACCGGCTTGTGCAAATGCGGCGGCCGCGGTCAGTCCCGCGATGCCGCCGCCCGAGATCGTGATGTCGTAATCCATGGACACTCTCCTTGCGCCGAAACCTAGGGCGCGCAAGGGCAGATCGCCATGCGACGTGATGGGTTATCTGCCGACCGAGATCAGGATCAGCACGACGTACATCACCGGCACCAGCGCCAGCGCGATCATGGCCAGCGCCGGAAGGCCCCAGGTCCAGGTGGCAAGCGCGGTAAGCGCCACGAAAAGCGCCACGCACATCAGGATCAGTGTCTCGACGCGGGCAGGGGTCCTGGCGGCGTCGTGGGACAGGGCGGCGTTTTGGGTGGTCATGGGCGGGTCTCCTGCAATTGTCCTGCGTGACATATACGTTTGACGGGCAAGGCATACGTGCGAAATGCCGCATGTGACGGATCGCGCGGCTGCGGGCGCCACGGCCCGCAGCGGGATCACCGCCGCGTGTGCTTCTTCACGCGGTCGAGAAACCCGGTCAGATCGTCGGTGTGATGATGGATGTGGTCCGCTGGCGCAGCCTCGGGGGCGACGTGCACCGTCACCATGCCGAGACCGTGCGGCACGGCGAGGTTCCTCGGGTCGTCCTCGAACATCACAGCCTCGGCCGGATCGAATTCTTCCTTGGCGAAGATCTTCGCAAAGGCATCGGCGTGCGGCTTCGGCAGGTAGTCGGCATCCTCCACGCCGTAGATCGCGTCGAAGGCATGTTCCAGTCCGCGCGCCTTCAGCACCTGCGCGGCGTAGGGGGCGCTGCCGTTGGTGTAGACCACCCGCCGTCCCGGCAACTGGCCGATCAGCTCGGCGAGGTGCGGATCGGGGGTCAGCGCGTCGAAGGAGATGTCGTGCACCTCCGTCAGGTACCGCTCCGGATCGACGCCGTGGTGGGTCATCAGCCCGGCCAGCGTCGTGCCGTGGTCCATCCAGTAGCGGTGGCGCAATTCGTCGGCGGCCTTGTGAGAGACCGACAGGGCCTCCATCACGAAGGCGGTCATCTTCGCCTCGATCTGGTCGAAGAGCCGCATCGCGGGCGGGTAGAGCGTGTTGTCGAGGTCGAAGACCCAGGTGCGCAGTCGGGAAAAACGGTCCATTGCGGCAGTTTACCCCTGCTGCGGCAATGAGGCAAAGCAAGTTGCTTGTACGTTAGCGCCCCAAAGGTCTATTTTGCCGGGAAGATTTCAAGGAAGCCCCATGGCCCAACCCAAGACCGCCCAGAAGGACGCGTATTCGCTGATCCTCGATGCCATCGATTCCGGGGTCTACCGGCCCGGGGACCGTCTCGTGGAGAGCGAACTGGCGGATCGCTTCGGCGTGTCGCGTACGCCGATTCGCGAGGCCCTGCAACGGCTTGAAACGCAAAGCCTGCTGGCGCGGGACGGGCGGTCGCTGATCGTGGCCTCGCTCGACCACAACCAGATGGCAGAGCTTTACGCCGTGCGGACGGAGCTGGAGGGGCTGGCGGCACGGCTGGCCGCCCGGCACGCCACGGAGGAGGAGATCCAGGTCCTCACTGAGATGGTCGAGGAAGACCGCGCGCTGATGAACGATCCCAACGCGCTGAGCCGGGCGAACCGGCGGTTTCACAAGATGATCCACCTCGCCTCGCACAACCGCTACCTCGTTCAGCAGCTCGACCTCGTGCACCGGTCGATGGCGCTGATGGCCACCACCTCGCTGGCGGCGCAGGGAAGGGGCGAGATTGCCATGGCAGAGCATCAGGCCATCGTCGACGCGATTTCCCGGCGGGACGAGGATGCGGCCTACCAGGCGCTGCGCGACCATATCTCAGTGGCGTTCGTGACGCGGCTGAAGCTCGACACGCAGGAGGCGCTCGGCGCCTGAGGGCGCTAGAGCTTCGTGTCGGGCGGGATGTCCGCCCCCGGCGCATCGGGCGAGGAATGGCCGTGCTGGGTCTTGTCCCAGAAGAACGGATTGCGCAGAGTCTCCCACAGGGACTTGTAGATCGCGACGGTGCCAAGCGGGAAATAGGCGAACAGCGTCGGAACCCATGGGAACAGCGACCGGTGCGGGCTGCGCGCCAGGGCCGCCATGCCGACCAGCAGGGTCATTCCCTCTGCTGTCAGGAACACCGCCGTCAGCGCCAGGATCCCGCCGCGCCCGATCCACGGGTCCAGCGGGTGCGGCAGCCCGGCGAGGATCAGCCAGAACGACCAGAGCACCGGCGCAAAGGCGAACTGCAGGATCGTCCCGAGGAACAGCGCCTGCATCCCGAAGAACCGCTTGGGCCCGAGGTCACGCCACAGTCGGCGCGGGCGGCGTGAATGGACCCACCACGTGATGACGTAGCCCTTCAGCCAGCGGGACCGCTGCTTGATCCACGGCCAGAAGCGGTTGTTGGCCTCTTCCCGGGTGACGGAGCGGATCATCTCCGTCCGCCAGCCGTAGCGCGCCAGCCGGATGCCGAGATCCGCGTCTTCCGTCACGTTGTGGGCGTCCCAGCCCCGCACCTCCTCCAGCGCCTCGCGCCGGAAGAAGACGGTTGTGCCGCCCAGCGGAACGGCGAATCCCATGCGGGCGAACCCGGGCAGCAGGATGCGGAACCAGCTTGCGTATTCGACGGCGAAACAGCGCGACAGCCAGTTGGCGCGCGGGTTGTAGAAGTCGAGAATGCCCTGCAGGCAGCCGACCTCCGGCGCGGCGGTCTCGAAGGCGCTGACCACATGGTCGATCTGGTCGGGGGCGGGCGCGTCTTCGGCGTCGTAGATGCCGACAATGGCGCCACGGGTGAAATGAAATGCGTAATTCAGGGCGCGCGGCTTCGTCCGGATGCGGCCCGGCGGCACGACGATGGTCCTGATCCATGGCGGCAGGGCCGTGCGTTCGATGGTCGCGCGGGTGACGGTATCCTCCGCCTCCAGCACGAGCACCACGTCCAGCAGCGATTTCGGATAGGTCAGCCGTGACAGCCGTTTGACGAGCGTTCTGGCAATCTCCTGTTCATGAAACAGCGGCACAAGGATCGAAACCACCGGCGGATCGGCGGGCAGGGCGTGACGTGGCGGCGCCAGGCGACGGGGCACGGCGATGAGCGCGGCGAGCTTCATCCCCTGCGACACCATCAACGATCCAAGGGCGAGCACGAGGCCTATGGCAAACAGCAGCGCCGGAGCGGTGGCGAGCATGGCGAGGCAAACGAGGCTGACAAGGATCGCCAGCGCGGTCGTCGCCGGACTGGAGGTGTTAAGATCGCGGCAACTGTCCTCCGGCCTGACCCAGTTCTCGGCGGCGATGGCCAGATCATCGCCGTGGCGCTGGGCGATGTCGTCGTGGATGTCGGCCTCTGTCGCGAGGGCCATGACCACCGGCCCGATGTCCGGCGGCAGGAGCGGCAGCAGTTCGTCATACCGTTCGGGGCGCGCTGTGGCGAGAAGGAGCGTGTCGCCGACCTTGATCCAGGGCAGCACGCCATGTCTGAGGCAGAAGTCGGTGGGCAGGAGCTGCGCCAGTGCCGGATCGGGCGGGGAAGTCGCGCGATCCAGGGCCATGGCGCCGTAGTGCTGCGCCTGCGCCTGAAGGACGTCCTTCCGGGTGGCAAGCGCCTCCGCCATGACGACGGTGGACACGGGCTGATCCAGCCGGGCCGCCTCTGCCAGTGCCACAAGCATGGTGCGCGGCGCGACGGTCCCGGCCTCCATGAGGATGTGACTGACAGGCTGGCCCCTTGGCCCGCGAGCCTGCGCGAGGGTGACGTCCGTCAACAATAGGCGGGTCTGGGTCATGGGGGGTCCGGCTTTGCCTGCCGGGAGTGTCGTGCATGGGGTTTAAGGAGCGGTTAATGACGGCCGGGCTGACGCGTATATTTTTTTATTTAGTGCAAGGCGTTAATGGATTTTCTTAAGGTTGGTTAACAAGTCG
The DNA here is from genome assembly GCF_002814095.1 of Sagittula sp. P11. NCBI lineage: Bacteria > Pseudomonadati > Pseudomonadota > Alphaproteobacteria > Rhodobacterales > Roseobacteraceae > Sagittula > Sagittula sp. P11. Next base: position 293,388 of record NZ_CP021913.1, on the reverse strand, counting down.
CAAACGGGTTGGGCGGAATATCGGCCGGCTTGGCCTGGAGGCTCAGGCAACCCGAGCCTCGCAGGGCGTGGGGCCCCGTCCGGGCGATTGATGCCGGTTTGCGCTGCGGCGACGGTATTGCGCCGGACACGAACGGAAAAGGCCTCGGCGCTCGGGGGCGTCGGGGCCTTTTGTCAGGAAGGCGGTCGGCGAGGACCGCCGGAAACGCCTCAGGCGCGCGCCATGGAGGCGGCGAAGCGTTCGAACAGGTAGAAGCTGTCCTGCGGGCCGGGGCTGGCCTCCGGGTGGTGCTGGACGGAGAACACCGGGCGGTCGGCCACGCGGATGCCGCAGTTGGAGCCGTCGAACAGCGACACATGCGTCTCCAGCACGCCGGAGGGCAGGGTCTGGCTGTCCACCGCAAAGCCGTGGTTCATGGAGGTGATCTCCACCTTGCCGGTCTCCATGTCCTTGACGGGATGGTTCGCGCCGTGGTGGCCGTGGTTCATCTTGATCGTCCGTGCCCCCAGCGCCAGCGCCAGCATCTGGTGGCCGAGGCAGATGCCGAACACCGGCAATTCGGTCTTGTTCAGCAGGTCCTGGATCATCGGCACGGCATAGGTGCCGGTCGCCGCCGGGTCGCCGGGGCCGTTCGACAGGAACACGCCGTCGGGCGAATGCGCCATCACGTCCTCATAGGTGGCCGTGGCGGGCAGGACGGTCACTTCACAACCGGCAGAGGCGAGGCAGCGCAGGATGTTGCGCTTGGCGCCGTAATCGACGGCGACGACCTTGTGGCGGGCTTCTGTCTGGCGGACGTAGCCGTCGGGCCAGGCCCACCGCATTTCGTCCCAGCGGTAGGATTGCGCGCAGGTGACGTCCTTGGCGAGGTCGAGCCCCTCGAGCCCGGAGAAGCTGCGGGCCGCCGCAACCAGTGCCGCGATGTCGAAGTTGCCGTCGGGATCGTGCGCAAGTGCCACATGCGGCGCGCCGGACTGGCGGATCGCACGGGTCAGGCGGCGGGTGTCGACGCCGCCGATGGCGATGCGACCGCGGGCCGAGAGCCATTCCGACAGGCCCTGCGCGGCACGCCAGTTCGACGGCGCGGTGGGCATCCACTTGACGACCATGCCTGCCGCCACCGGATCGCCGGTTTCGTCATCCTCGGGGTTCACGCCGACGTTGCCCACGTGCGGGAAGGTGAAGGTGACGACCTGACCGGCGTAGGACGGATCGGTCATGATTTCCTGGTAGCCGGTCATGGCGGTGTTGAAGCACAGCTCGGCGGTGACCTGGCCGGTGGCGCCGAAGCCCTGCCCGTAAAAAAGTGTACCGTCGGCTAGGGCGAGGCATGCGGTGGGCGCGGGCTTTTGGCTCGGCATGGGGCGACTCCGGACTGTGGGCAAATCGTGCGGAACCTAAGCCCGCACCGGGAGGCGGTCAAGAGCCCGTTCTGAAAATGTAAATCCCTTTTATTTCAGGGTCTTGGACAAATCTGGCGGAGTTGCGCCGACGCGGCGGTTGGGATAGGGTCGGGTCTTGAATGTGGATAACCGCGGGGATTGCGGCATGGAATTGCGCGAAAGAGTCAACGTGGCCGTCAAACAGGCGATGCGGGAGAAGGACGCCGCGCGGCTGTCCACCCTGCGCCTGATCAATGCCGCGATCAAGGATCGCGACATCGCGGCCCGTGCAGACGGGCAGGAAAACGGCGTGGACGACTCCGAAGTGCTGGCGATCCTCGGCAAGATGGTCAAGCAGCGCCGCGAGAGCGCCAAGACCTACGAGGAAGGCGGACGGCTGGACCTGGCCGAACGCGAGATGGCCGAGATCGAGGTGATCGAGGAATTCCTGCCGCGCGCGCTGAGCGACGCGGAGGTCTCGGCGGCGGTCGATGCGGCGGTGGCGGAAGTCGGCGCCGAATCCATCCGCGACATGGGCCGGGTGATGGGCGTGCTTAAGTCGAAGTACACCGGCCAGATGGATTTTGCGGCGGCAGGCCCGCTGGTGAAGGCGCGGCTGGCGTCCTGACAGTGGCGCGCGGCAGGTTACACGGGTAAACGCCGCGGTCATCTTCCCTGAAAATCGGTTGATATATGCGGTCCCTGCGGTCGTGCGGCGAGGTCGGTCCTTCGCTTGGGTTCGGCCCTTGGGATGACCTGCATGCGAGTCGCACCCGCCCGAAAAGCTGCCGTTCACGCAACGCGCGCCGGGGTACCGGGCCGTTCGGTGGGCAGGGCTTGTGGCGCAAGCCGGGCCTTGCGCAAGGCGCGGGACCTAGCCGTTCCCGGGGCCGGGAATTCGTTCGGAAAGCGGGACACTTCCGGCCGGTACGGGGGGTCGAAACGGCCGGTTCTTAACCTTTGCGCCCGCGCGCCGAATGACGCTGCGTCGCAAACGGTTAACAGGGGAAGGCGGCGCGAAGCCCCGCCCTACACCGGTTGCGCGTCCGGGTCCGTTCCCGCCTGTTCCGGTGGCGGCGCCATTGTGGCCAGCTCTTCCGGCAGATCCTCGGGCAGGGGGAAGCCCTGCGCGATGCGGGCCAGCTCCTCCGGGTCGTCGATGCGGAAGCGTTCGACGAACTTCGTCTTGAAGCTGACACGGCCGCGCCGGGCGCCGAAGTTCTCGCCGTGGTTCAGGACGTAGAGCACCGCCGGGAAGGACAGCGGTGCCAGCCGGTGCCCCGCCAGTGCGGCGAGATAGGGGAACATGCGGTGTTCATGCTGGGTCATCGCCTGCAGGAAGCCCGCCGACTGCGGCAGGTCCGGATCGTGGGCCACCGCCGCGCAGCTGCCGCAGAGTTTCCAGAAGGGTTTGCGCATCGGTTCGCGCAGGGTCGGCGCATCGGCGAGGGCGATCACCCCGGTGGCATCGTCCATCACCAGCCCCTGCTGCACGAGGTAGCCGCCCGGGGCCTGCCGGCGCAGCATCTCGCGCACCATGCCCTGCCGCATCAGGTCGTCGGCGTCGAAGCTCATGACGTAGGAGGGGCCGGTGTCCAGCCGGTCGAGCTGACCGTAAAGGGCGGCCAGCTTGCGCCACTTGTCATTGCCGGGAGTCGGGTCGTCGAACGGCAGGAAGTGGATGCGGCGGTCGTCGGGCAGGAGCGGCCGTTCCTGGCAGCAGACAATCGCCTGCCAGTGCGGATCGTCCTGCGCGATCATGCATTGCAGCGTCGCCCGCAGGCGGATGTTCACCGCGCGCCAGTCGCCGACCTGCTCCGGCCCGACCAGCGGAATGAGGAAGATCACCTGCCGGCGCATGGCGGGCACCCGGGTCCTGAGCGCGTGGCGCAGGGCGAGGGCCGCGGCCTCCGACGGGACGGGGGTCAGCCGGTCGGCGATGTCGTCGCGCCCGGCGCGGGCGGCCAGCGAGAGGGCGGCGCGGTGCCATTTGGGTGTTGCGGGGGCCTGGGCCATCTCAGCTCTCCTTCGCGCGGCGGACGGCGGTCAGCAGGTCGGTGTAGAGCGCCTTGCGTTCGTCCTCGGACAGGAAGGCGCCGATCTCGACCTCGCGCCCGCTGCCCTTGAGGGTGACGTAGTTGGGAACCGGGCCGCCGGTCTCGTGCAGGGAGACGGTGACCCAGAAGGTGTTGGCATCCCACGACAGGGAGTTGCCGCGCGGATCGGTGCGCACGAGGCTGGTGGTGTCGTGGGAGAGGGTGAGCACCTCGAGGATGCGGCGGTCGCGGAGGTTGCGGCGCAGCGCGTAGTAGAGCGCGGCCGTGGCGGCCAGCATGAACGGCAGGAGCCCCCAAAGTACCAGCGTCCCGAGGACGCCGTAAAGCGGGATCGAGGCGGCGAGGAAGAAGCCCAGCACCATGGCGGCGAAGCCCCTGGGCGACAGGGAGTTGTGCGGCCAGAGCTGCATCTCCTGTACGTGCGCGCGCGGGGGGGTCGTCCAGTGGTACGGCATGTCAGTCCTATAACGTGCCACATGGCGTCCGCAAAGCGGGAAGCTGTCGTGTTTCCGGGAGGTTGCGACCGTTTCGCGCAGATGCAGGGCAGCGGGCGGTGCGGTCATGCCCGGGCGGGCCCGCGCACGATCCGGAGGACGATCTGCCCCAGCGTCAGCACGGCGAAGACCAGGAGCGCCAGACCGGCGATTGCGGTCAGCGCCTGCTGCACCTCGAGCGTCCAGAACATGGCCGGCAGCTCTTCGGCGTCGGGCATCACGCCGCGGACGTGCAGCGCCCCGAACTCCACCGCCGAGAGGATGCCGTGCTGGGTCAGCACGCAGAGCGCCATGTTGCGTCCGAAGCGCAGCGCGCGAAGGAAGTCGATCACGAAGTAGACCGCCGGGAAGATCGCGAAGGTCAGCGCCACGCGGGCGAAGAGCCGGGGCAGCGGGATGGTGGAGAAGGTGTCGTGCAGGGAGGTGTCGCGCAGCGCCGGGACCTCGGTCATCGCGTGCAGCCATCCGGCATAGAGCGCCCAAGAGAACGGGATGCACAGCAAAAGGATCGGCGGCCAGCCCGGGCGCCTGAGGAAGGCGGCAAACGGCAGGGCCGTGACGATCAGGAGGACGATGTAGGACAACGGGGGCTCCGGCTGCGGCGGGGGGAGAGACAGGAAGATAGCGGGCGCCCCGACCGGAGAAAGGCCCGGAGCACATGCGCCGGTCGGGGTGTGGCCTTCGTGCCAGTGGCCGCCGGGCGGAGAGTGCGCTGGCCGGTTAGGCCGGGCACCATAGGGAGGGCGGAAATCAAAAGGCCCCGCGAGCGTGTCGCGGGGCCTTCCGGTTGTCTTTCAGAGCGGCGCTCAGTGCGCGTGGCCCTTGTCCCAGTCTTCCTGCTTCGGGAGCTGCTCGAAAGTGTGCTCCGGCGGCGGGGAGGGCAGGGTCCACTCCAGCGTGTCGGCCCATTCGTTCCACGGGTTGTTCTGCGTCACCCGCGCGCCACGGGTGAGCGCGTGGAAGATGATGAAGAAGAACAGCAGGAACGAGGCGAAGGAGATGAACGCACCGATCGACGAGACCATGTTCCAGGTGGCGAAGGCCTCCGGGTAGTCGATGTAGCGGCGCGGCATGCCCTGACGGCCAAGGAAGTGCTGCGGGAAGAAGGTCAGGTTCGCACCGATGAACATCATCCAGAAGTGCAGCTTGGCCATCGGTTCGGAGTACATCCGGCCCGACATCTTCGGCAGGTAGAAGTACATGCCCGCGAAGATCGCGAAGACGGCACCCAGCGACATCACGTAGTGGAAGTGTGCCACAACGTAATAGGTGTCGTGGTAGGCGCGGTCGACGCCTGCCTGGCTCAGCACCACGCCGGTCACGCCGCCGACGGTGAAGAGGAACAGGAAGCCGAAGGCCCAGAGCATCGGAGCCTTCATGTCGAGCGAGCCGCCCCACATGGTGGCGATCCACGAGAAGACCTTCACCCCTGTCGGAACCGCGATGACCATCGTTGCCAGCATGAAGTAGGACTGCTGCGACAGCGACATGCCGACGGTGTACATGTGGTGCGCCCACACGACGAAGCCGAGCGCGCCGATGGCGATGATCGCCCAGACCATCGGCAGGTAACCGAAGACCGGCTTGCGCGAGAAAGTCGCGATCACGTGGGAGATGATGCCGAAGCCCGGCAGGATCACGATGTACACTTCCGGGTGGCCGAAGAACCACAGGATGTGCTGGTAGAGGATCGGGTCACCGCCGCCGGCCGGGTCGAAGAAGGTCGTCCCGAAGTTCCGGTCGGTCAGCAGCATGGTGATCGCGCCGGCCAGGACGGGCAGGGACAGCAGGATCAGCCAGGAGGTGACGAAGATCGACCAGGAGAACAGCGGCACCTTGAAGAGCGTCATGCCCGGGGCGCGCATGTTCAGGAAGGTGGTGATCATGTTGATCGCACCGAGGATCGAGGACGCACCGGAGACGTGCACCGCGAAGATCGCGAGGTCGGTGGAGAAGCCCCCTTCGGTCGTCGAGAGCGGCGGGTAGAGGACCCAGCCGATGCCCGAACCGAGTTGGCCGTTGCCGCCCGGCGAGAAGACCGAGCAGACCGCAAGCGTGGTGCCCGCGACATAGAGCCAGAACGACAGGTTGTTCATCCGCGGGAACGCCATGTCCGGCGCGCCGATCTGCAGCGGCATGAAGTAGTTGCCGAAACCGCCGAACAGCGCCGGGATGACGACGAAGAACATCATCAGGATGCCGTGGGCGGTGATCATCACGTTCCAGAGGTGCCCGTTCGGCGTGCAGTTCTCGATCGCGGTCGGGAACAGGCGTGCGCCTTCCATGCACATGAACTGAACGCCCGGCTCCATGAGCTCCATGCGCATGTAGACGGTGAAGATGACGGAGATCAGGCCGGCGAAGGCCGACACGATCAGGTAAAGGATCCCGATGTCCTTGTGGTTGGTCGACATGAACCAACGGGTGAAGAACCCCCGGTTGTCTTCATGCTCGTGGCCATGAATGGCGGCGTCTGCCATTGTCTGCCTCCCTAGCGTTTCCATGCAGGGACGCCCGAAAAGACTCCTGGCAAGAATCTTTCCGTGCGTCCGGTGTTCTGTCCCGTTTTTTAGAATGTGTCCGCGACTGCGTCCATGCGGCGATTTGATCTCGATCAAACTTTTTGTCGCACCTTGTTGAAGCGGGGGCGGTGCTTGACGGTGATTGTCACGGACGCTTGAAGACCGGGCGTTGCGGATAGGGCGTCTGCTGTGGTCTGGCGGCAACAGGCGAATCGTGCGCGACGGGGCGGCGGGTGTCTTCCTGGCTGCCGGGATGCCTTGGGGCTGCGCGAAATGCGCCGCGCAAGTCATTGGTGTTGTTTTCTATTTCCGCGGGTCTCGGTTGCTGTCGTGTCCGGAGCGGCCGGGCGTCGTTCGGATGCGCACCGGCGACGGCGCGGGGAAAACATGCTCCGCCCGCTGCCGCGTTAAGACCCTGTTAGGGGCCTGTGCGACACCCTGCGGGGCGGCGTTTGCTGACGTGAAACCGGGCCGGGTCAGGCATTCCTGACTGTCGGTCTGGGCGGAAGTGCCTATTTTTGTACTACGGCCACGCAACAAAATTGCCCGTGCACCGTTTGTGAGGAGGAGGCTACCATGACTGCTATCGATATGATGTCCGTTCACACCACCGGCAGCACGCTGCGCCAGCGCCTCGCCCGGATGTTCGAAACGCCGTTCGACCGGCGCTACCGCCAGCGCACCGCGACCATCGCGGCCCTGCGCGCCAAGTCCGACGCGGATCTTGCGGCGATGGGCCTGACGCGGGACGAGATCGTGCCCCACGTCTTCCGCGGCCGCGCGGTTATCTGAGGCGTCCCCGGGGGACGTCAGGCGGTGACCTGCGCAGGCAGCGGGCCGAAGACCTGCTCGAAGGTCTCCCTCAGCGCCACGTCGAGGTCGTCCATCGTCACCGGCAGGCCCAGATCGACCAGGCTCGTCACCCCGTAGTCGGTGATTCCGCAGGGCGTGATGCCGTCGAAATGGCCCAGGTCCGGCTCGACGTTGATCGAGATGCCGTGAAAGCTCACCCATTTGCGCAGGCGGATGCCGATGGCCGCGACCTTGTCCTCGGCCATGCGCCCGTCGGGCAGGGCGGGGCGGTCGGGCCGCTCGATCCAGACGCCGACACGGCCGTCGCGGATATGGCCGCGCAGGTTGAAGGTGTCGAGCGTGGCGATCACCCAGTTCTCCAGATCCTGCACGAAGCGGCGTACGTCCTTGCCGCGCTTGCCCACGTCGAGCATCACGTAGACCACCCGCTGGCCGGGGCCGTGATAGGTGTACTGCCCGCCGCGCCGCGTGTCGTGGACGGGGAAGCGGTCGGGGTCCTTCAGGTCTTCGCGTTTCGCCGATGTGCCGGCGGTGTAGAGCGGCGGATGTTCCAGCAGCCAGACGCATTCACCGGCCTCGCCGCGGGCGATTGCATCGGCGCGGGCTTCCATGAAGGCTAGCGCCTCCTCGTAGGATGTCAGGCCGTCACTGATCTTCCATTCCACCATGCGCCCGCCGGGACGTCCGAGCCCCGCCTCCCTGATGTGCATCGCCGAAGCGGCGGACCGTGCCGCCTGCCTGCGCCACCGGAGGTAATGCGAATGGGAGCAAAGCGCAACGCGGGGGCTTCGGTGGTGCCTTGATCGGCTTTCGGCCAGGCGGGCAAGGCCGCCCGGTGCCACATGGCCCGGGGCGTTCCCGACCCTCCCGCAAACTGTCGGCACGGCAATGCAATTTTCCTCTTCACATTGCCGGCGGGCTTCGCTAAGAGGCGCGTCACCAAGCCTAGACAGTGCGGTCGTGGCGGAATTGGTAGACGCGCAGCGTTGAGGTCGCTGTGGGGTAACTCCCGTGGAAGTTCGAGTCTTCTCGACCGCACCATTCAAAAAACGCTCCCGCTCAGGGGGCGTTTTTTTGTTGCCGCCCCAACCACATCAGGGCGGGTTCTGGCGCGGCATAGCATGCGGATCGCAAGCGTTCGGGCCGTGCGGGTCCGCGGGATCGGGGGCGCGCCGAAGGGGCGTCCGTTTTCTCTGTTCAGCTGTGTTCGGGGTGGACTGGTCAGCGGGGCTGACCTTAAATGCCGGCATGATCCTGCAGACCCGCATTCCCTACGATGTCCTGACACCGCGCCGCCTGCCGGGCGTCGCCCCGTTCGAGATGGCCGACTGGCTGCACGTGGACGAGGCCTATGCCGGACAGATGGCGGAACGGGTGCAGCTTTTGTCAGAGCGGCGGAGCGAGGTGCTGAGGCTGGACCCGGACGCTCATGCGGCGGCGGAGGAGCTGCTGGACATGGTGCTTGCGCATCTGCCGGAGGGGTTCGTGTCTGTAGGTCCGCGCGTCGCCTGTCCGGACGGGCGCGTGGTGGTGATCGACAGGGCCGATCCGCTGGGCACTCTGGGGCATATCGTGCAGGAAGATCTGTGCCTCATGGAGCCTCGCGACGGCGTGCATGTGTTGACCGGCGCGGTGCTGTGTTTCCCGGCAAGCTGGCTTCTGGCAGAGAAATTCCTCAGGCCGCTGGTGGGGATACATGCGCCGGTCGAGGCCTATGACGACGGGCTGGCCGCCCGGGTGCAGCGGTTGTTCGACGGGGTGCAGGCGGGTCGGCCGCTTTGGCGCTACAACCTGCTGCATTACGACGACCCGACGCTGTTCCAGCCGCGCTCGGAACAGGCGCGGCGTCCGCACGTCGACCAGGAGACGGCCCCCTTCACCCGCAGTGAACGGCAATGCCTCGTGCGCCTGCCAAAGACTGGCGCGGTGGTGTTCTCCATCCATACCTATGTCGTGGCTCGGCGGGCTGGCGGGGCCGTGCCGGAGGACTGAGCGGTCTGGCCGGTGAGGCACAGGCGACGGCGTTTCGTGCAAGGTTTCGGGCGGATCGCGCAGTATTGGCGCCCAAAGGATGCTGGATCTTCGGAGAGATTGGGCGATTGGTGCACGGAAAACGGCGTTTCCGGGCATACCCGCTCCGGAACGTGAAACGCCCGGCGCGAAGCCGGGCGTTTGAGGCATGAAAAGCGGCGCCTGCTGCAAGCAGGCAATCAGGTGCATGCCGGAGCGTCGCCGCTACCGGCACCCCGTCAATTCACCAGGGCGCCCATCACACCGTCCAGCCGGTTCGTGTTGTGAAGGACGGCGAAAAGGCATGTCACCGCAAGCGTCTGTGACGCAAGGCGGAAGTCCATGCCCCGCAGGCTGACGATGTAGACGAAGACCGCCGCCGGGAAGTAGACGATGCCCAGGACGCCGGTCATCAGGTAACCCGCGACGGACAGCCGGCGTTTGGCGGGTTCCTGCGCCTCCAGCTTCACCTTGTAAGGCGCGAGGCGCTCTGCCGTGCTCGGACGCATTTCGACCGGTTCGGGCTTGGACGTGGCGTACGGGCTCTTGCTGATGCGGCTGTTCAGGTTCTCGTGCTCGAAGAGCTCGTTCTCCATCTCGGCGTCGACTTCCGGCATCCGGCGGGGCGACACGTAGGACCGCAGGCGGATGAAGTCGTCGCGGTCCAGCAGCACATCCGGCGAATACCATTCGAGGATATCGGCGGAGGAATGATCGAGCGCGGTCAGCACCGTGTCCGACAGGATGCGCGCGGCCTTCTCGTCGTCGAGCGGCTCGCCGTCGGCGGTGATGACCTCGAGCACGACGCGCGGGCCGTAATCGCTTTGTTCTTCGGCGATGACGTTAATGCCGTAGCGGCGTCCGAAGACCTTGTTGGCATGGGCGGAACGGTGGAGTTTTGCGCCCGGCGCCGGGTCGAGGCGGGCCAGCACGCGGGCTGCGCTTTCGACGTAGGGCGCCGGATCGAGATCGGCGGCATCAGGAAGAATCAGACCTGCGTACGGATACTCGGCACTGCTCATGGCGGGCTCCTTAGGTTTATTCGCGGCGCTTCGGCGCGCCGCGTTAACCAATGTGTGCCTGCAGATCGTGGTCCGATTTGGGCGAAATGAAGCAACTTTCTTGTCAATTTAGACGAGAAAATTGAGTGTCATATCAACCTTAAGTTTACAGATTCGCCCGGGGCCGAACGCAGTCAGTTGCCGACGGCCTGAGCGGCGTAGGCAATGGCGCGCTGGTAGTTGCCGCTGTCGTTCCACGCGGAAAGCGCGCGGAAGTTCGCGGTGCCTTCGCCGAACGGCTGGCCCGCCTTCCAGCCGTTCTGCCGCAGCAGGTTGGCAGCGGAGGCAAGGGCGTCGGCGGCATTGTAGGGATCGGCCCGGCCGTCGCCATTGGCATCGACGCCATAGCGCATCCAGTTGCCGGCGAGGAACTGCATGTGGCCGAGTTCACCCGAGGGGCCGCCCTGCGTGTTTGCAGAGATCATGCCGCGGTCGACCATCATCAGCGCCGCTTCGGCGTGGGGCTCGAATCGCGGGTGGCGGCGGCAATAGGAGGACAGCGTCACGGCGCCGTCGACGATCGAGGTCTTGCCAAGGTAGCCGCCCCACGATGTCTCCAGCCCCCAGATCACCGCAAGCACGCTGCCGGGCACGCCGTACTGGCGCTCGACGGCGTTGAACAGGTTGGCGTTCTTGTTCATCCGCGAGCGCGCAGCGTTGACGAAGCTCTGCGCGGAGCCGCCGGTGCGCTTGGCGAGGAAGGTCGCAGGGTCGGAGTAGGAAACGCCCGTCTGGCTGGAGGGACGCGATTCGAACTTCCAGGTGATCGAGGACAGTTTTGCGCCCTGCAGTGCCTGAAGGCCGCGCTGGCCCACGCCGCGGGATGCGGCCTGCTGGGCGAAAGCGGCCTTGTAGGCGCCGAAGGAGCCCTGGTCGGTGATGCAGGTCGCCGCGAAGGCGGGCGAGGCTGCGAGAAGGGACAGCAGGGCTGCGTGGACGATACGGCGCATCGGTTTCTCCGGATAAGTACAGTTAGACGGAGACTAGCATTCGAATTCCGCGCGCCAAGGGTCGTTCGTCAGATCATGCCGGAGAAGCCACCGGAGACCACAAGCGTGGTCACGGTGACGATGAGGGAAGCGACACGCAGGGCGGGGTTTTCCATGACGGTGCCGGCGGCGGCGGAGACCTGCCCATGCATGCGGCTACGCTCGCCCGCGATTTCGCCCGGCGTGGCGCCGCGGAGGAAGGCGTCGCGCATGTGGGCCTCGAACGCGGCGACATGGGCGTCGTAGCGGCGGTCGCTGTCGCGGGCCTGAGTGGGGCGCATCGTGACGGCGCGGCGGGCCACGATCCGGCGGGGGGCAACGGGCACCGGGGCGAAGGCGGTATCGAGACCTGCGAGGAAGGCGGCGCGCGGGATGGCCGTCTTCGTGTTCTGCCAGATGACGGAGGTGACCTCGAACGCGCGGGCGAAGCGGTAGGCGAGTTCGGCCATGCGGGCGGAGGCGTCTGCCTCGCCGAGATCGAGCGCGAGGGTGACGACCGTCTCTTCGGCCCTGTGCGCCATGGAGAGCGACAGCGCGAGGCCCGGTGCGACCATGCGCAGGCCGTTAAGGGAAACGTCATCGATCCGCAGACCTTCGGCGCGCAGGTGCGGTTTCAGCACGTCTGCCATCCGCGGCAGGGCGACGGACGGGCGGCCTTCGAAGACGAACGTGGCGATTGCGGTCATGGTGATTTTCCCCGGTTTTTCTTTGTTTGTAGGGGCAGTCTTGCCGCGGTCTTTGGAAGAATCTGGACCTTATCTTGGGGTATTTGGGCGAAACCGCCACAGTCCGTCATAGTTGTGCAAATGTGGTCTTATTCACGTTCAAATGTGGCGATACCGCCCTAAACTCCGGCAAATGCCATAATTCCGACATGAAAACCGAGCTTTGGAAACGGTTTGTTTCCGTGCGTCCTGAAAAACCTGTCTTGACGTGACTTTGCGTCAACGGAAACGGGCCCCGCGAAAACGCGGAGCCCGTCCAGGAAAATGCGTGCCGTCCGGCTGGATCAGCAGGAGTAGTACAGTGCGAATTCCACCGGGTGCGGCGTCATTTCGTACATTTCCAGCTCTTCCATCTTCAGCTCGATGTAGCCTTCGATCTGGTCCTTGGTGAACACGTCACCGGCCAGCAGGAAGTCCATGTCGGCTTCGAGCTCCGTCAGCGCTTCGCGCAGCGAGCCGCAGACGGTCGGGATGCCGGCAAGCTCTTCCGGCGGCAGGTCGTACAGGTTCTTGTCCATGGCTTCGCCCGGATGGATCTTGTTGGTGATCCCGTCGAGGCCGGCCATCAGCAGGGCCGCGAAGCACAGGTAGGGGTTGGACGACGGGTCGGGGAAGCGGGCCTCGACGCGCTTTGCCTTCGGCGACTGGGTCCACGGAATACGCACGCAGCCCGACCGGTTGGAGGCGGAGTAGGCGCGCAGAACGGGGGCCTCGTAGCCCGGGACCAGACGCTTGTAGGAGTTGGTCGACGGGTTGGTGAAGGCGTTGAGCGCCTTGGCGTGCTTCAGGATGCCGCCGATGAAGTACAGCGCCTCGTCGGAGAGGTCGGCGTACTTGTCGCCCGCGAAGAGCGGCTTGCCGTCCTTCCAGATCGACATGTTGACGTGCATGCCCGAGCCGTTGTCGCCCTTGATCGGCTTCGGCATGAAGGTTGCCGAACGGCCGTAGGCCTGTGCCACGTTGTGGATGACGTACTTGTATTTCTGGAGTTCGTCGGCCTGCTTGGTCAGCGAGGAGAAGACGAGGCCCAACTCGTGCTGCGAGGTCGCCACTTCGTGGTGGTGCTTGTCGACCTTCATGCCGAGGCGCTTCATGGTCGAGAGCATCTCGGAGCGGATGTCCTGGCCGTCGTCGGCCGGGTTCACCGGGAAGTAGCCGCCCTTGTAGGTCGGACGGTGGCCCAGGTTGCCCATCTCGAACTCGGCGTCGGTGTTCCATGCGGCGTGGTCGGCGTCGACCTCGTAGGACACCTTGTTCGGTGTGACGGCGATCTTGACGTCGTCGAACAGGAAGAACTCGGCCTCGGGGCCGAAGTAGGCGACGTCACCGATGCCGGAGGACTTCAGATAAGCCTCTGCCAGCTGCGCGGTGCCGCGCGGGTCGCGGTTGTAGGCTTCGCCGGTGTCGGGCTCGACGACGGAGCAGTGGATGCAGAGCGTCTTCTCGGCATAGAACGGGTCGATGTAGACCGACTCCGGGTCGGGCATCAGCTTCATGTCGGAGGCTTCGATCGACTTCCAGCCGGCGATGGAGGAACCGTCGAACATGAAGCCTTCTTCGAGGAAGTCCTCGTCAACCAGGTCGCTCATCACGGTCACGTGCTGCAGCTTGCCGCGCGGATCGGTGAAGCGGATGTCGACGTAGGCAACTTCCTCGTCCTTGATCAGCTTGAGAACGTCAGCGTTGCTCATTCTGTAGTGTCCTTCTCTGTCAGAATTGGATTTTGTTTGCAGGGGCTCCGCGCGCGGGCGCGACCCCGTGAGGTCAACCAGTGGTCAGAGCGCGTCCGAGCCGGATTCGCCGGTACGAATGCGGATTGCCTGCTCGACGTGACTCACGAAGATCTTGCCGTCGCCGATCTTGTCGGTCTTGGCCGCGGAAACGATGGCCTCGATGGCGCCATCGACCTGATCGTCGTCAAGAACGATCTCGATCTTCACCTTGGGAAGGAAGTCCACCACGTATTCAGCACCGCGATACAGTTCGGTATGGCCTTTCTGGCGGCCGAAACCCTTCACCTCGACGACGGAAAGGCCCTGGATGCCGGCCTCCTGCAAAGCCTCTTTCACTTCATCAAGCTTGAACGGCTTGATGATGGCTTCGATCTTCTTCATGAGGTTCTCCCCCCTTTCGCATCCCGTGTCGGGCTTCGGCAGACCATTTCTGCCTTGTGCCCACAATCACATAGAGTGTCAGTTGGGGGGCAATGGCCATCCGAACTTGAGGCCGAGATCGTTTTTTAAGCGATATGATTAAAAAAGCGACAAAATGGAAACGCAGGGTCAGATGATGACGGAAACGGTGACGGCAGAGCAGATGCGGGCGCTCGAACGGGCGGCGATGGACAGCGGTTCGGTCACCGGTCTGGAGCTGATGGAGCGGGCCGGGCAGGGGGTGGCCGAGGCGATAAAGGCGCATTGGCCCGATGCGCGGCGGGCCGTGGTCCTCTGCGGCCCCGGCAACAATGGCGGCGACGGATTCGTGGTGGCGCGCCTCCTGGCGGACAGCGGCTGGGAGGTCGAGGTGCTTTTCCATGGCGCGGCCGACCGGCTGCCGCCGGACGCGCGCACGAACCACGACCGCTGGGCCGCGACGGGTGCGGTCGGGCCGCTGACGCTCGGCGCCGTGAAGCAGGCCGGCGAACCCGATGTGTGGGTCGACGCGATCTTCGGCATCGGCCTGTCGCGGCGCCCCACCGGAGAGCTCGAACGCGTGTTGTGCCATCTGGCAGGCCACGGCGGCGACCGGATGACCCTGCAGCCGAAGCTGGTGGCGGTGGACGTGCCCTCCGGTCTCGACGCGGACACCGGAGAGATCCCCGGAAAGGGCGCAGGGGAATGGGCGCCGCCGTGTCCGTTCTGCGCGCTGACCGTGACCTTCCATCGCGCCAAGCCCGGCCATCTTCGCGGAGAGGGCCCGGAGCATTGCGGGAAACTGATCGTCAAGGATATTGGGCTTTAACACAGCCACATGCCCGGAGGTGCCATGCAGTCGGAAACCATCACGCGCGACACGCTGCCGGATCTTGCGAAGCGGGTCGATCAGCACAAGTACGACCACGGCCACGCCGTTGTCCTCTCGGGGCCGCCGGGGCAGGGCGGGGCGGCCCGCTTGGCCGCACGGGCGGCGCTGCGGGTCGGGGCGGGTCTTGTGACGCTCGGCTGTCCGCTGCGCGCGGTGACGGAAAACGCGGTGCAACTGACGGCGATCATGATCCGCGGGCTCGACGGAACGGCGGGGCTGGCCGAGATGCTGGAGGACGAGCGATACAACGCTCTCTGCCTCGGGCCGGGGCTTGGGCTGGGGCCTGCCACCGGCGAACTGGTGCGCGGTGCGCTGAAGGCGCGGCGGGGCACGGTGCTGGACGCCGACGCCCTCTCTCGTTTCCAGCGCGAGCCGCAGGCGCTGTTCGACATGCTTCACGACAATTGCGTCCTGACACCCCACGGCGGCGAATTCCGGCGGCTGTTCCCCGATCTCGCCGGGCGGATGGAAAACGACGACGCGTTCTCAAGGATCGATGCCGCGCGCGAGGCGGCGATGCGCGCCGGGGCGGTGGTGCTGATCAAGGGGGCGGAGACGGTCATCGCCGCGCCGGACGGGCGGGTGGCGGTGAACGCGGCGGTAGAAGAGCGCGCCGCGCCGTGGCTGGCGACGGCCGGCGCGGGCGACGTGCTGGCCGGGATCGTCTGCGGGCTGATGGCGCGGCGCCTGCCGGCCTATGACGCCGCGAAGGCCGGCGCATGGCTGCATGTGGAGGCGGCGCGCGCCTTCGGCCCCGGCCTCATCGCGGAGGACCTGCCGGAGATGCTGCCGCGGGTGTTCCGCGACCTCGGGCTCTAGCGCGGTCTCAGGCGGGGGCGGTCACGCATTGCACCGCAGCCAGTTCCAGCCCGTCGGCATAGAGGATCTGCGGCGTCTCGAAGTGCAGCTCGAACAGGTCCAGCTTTTGTCGGCCGAGGCTGCGGATATAGGTGCCGTCGATCAGCCTGCAGGCCGGAACCAGCGCCTGGCTGGCCCCGAACAAAGCACTGGCGCGCCAGTCGCGAACCAGGATCTCCTGACGGGCGGGAAGGACCACGTCCCGGTCGGGCCGCGCGTTGCCCAGCGTGCCATGCGCGATGCTGACCGCCTCGACCGTGAGACGGCGGTGGCGCAGCCTGAACAGGCGGGCGGTGCCCGAGGTGCGGGTGATGATCCGGTCGCCGGGTGTCAGGTGTTCGACCGGCAGTTCGCCGTCGAGAGTCAGCACAAGCGTGCCCGCGCAGACCGCATTCAACGGCTCGCGTGACACGACATGCCGCGCGCGCAACTGCGCGTTCGGTCGGTTCGTCATTTCTGGGCGTCCTGCTCTGGTTGCCTCTGGTTTTTGCAGGAGTGTCCCGTAACATGCGGCCAAAGTCACGGATTTTCTGACCGGGGCGGCATTGCTTTTTTCCCTCGCAA
The DNA here is from genome assembly GCF_002814095.1 of Sagittula sp. P11. Classification (NCBI taxonomy): domain Bacteria; kingdom Pseudomonadati; phylum Pseudomonadota; class Alphaproteobacteria; order Rhodobacterales; family Roseobacteraceae; genus Sagittula; species Sagittula sp. P11. The sequence goes on along the minus strand of NZ_CP021913.1, from coordinate 276,889 downwards.
GCGCGCGGGGCCTTTGCTATGGAGCGCGCCACGGAGCGGGTGTGGCGAAATTGGTAGACGCACCAGATTTAGGTTCTGGCGCCGCAAGGCGTGGGGGTTCAAGTCCCTCCACCCGCACCACCGTTCACGGCACGTTCGACAGGCTGCCCATGTTCCTCGCAAGAGTTGCCCGGCTGGGGCCTCGCTGTGACAAGGGAAAATCCGAGTTTTTCCGTACCATAGAGCAGCGCATCATGGGTCGTGTGATCCATTCGATCGGGCGCAGGCTGTGCGCCGCCTGGGGCATTCTGCCGATGGTCTGGCTGCTTTACACATGACACGCATGGTCGAAGCCGGTTTTCGGCGGGCTTCTCCCTATGCCGTCCACGCGCCGGAGAAAATCTTCTGAAAAACGTCACGAACGATATCACAGACCGGTGATTTCCAGTCCGGTCGCGTTAGATGCGGTTGACAGCAGCGGTCGATCTCGATCCCGACCGCCGAAGCCGGAGGACTTCGATGACCGACACGCCAGACACCCTCCGATCACGCTCCCACTGGGCGGTGATCGGACTCTTCCTGATCGCGGCGGGCGGGGTGCTGCTGCTTGCGCGGACCTTCCTGATGCCGCTGATCCTCGCCTTCCTGCTTTCGCTGACATTCTCTCCGGTGAGGCGCTTCTTCAAGCGGACGGGCCTGCCCGACGCCATCTCGGCGGGTATCATCGTGCTGTCGCTGGTCTCGCTTTGCGCGGTGGCCGCCGGCGGGTTGGCCGGGCCGGTGCAAAGCTACATCGACAACGGCCCGAGCATCATGCGCGACGTGGAGATCAAGCTGCGCGGCATCAGCGACCTCGTGGCCAAGGTCTCGGACGCGACCGAGAAGGTCGACGAGCTGACCGATACCGACGCCGAGGGGCCGAAGGTTGCCGTCGACACGGGGCCGGGCCTCTTTACTCAGGCGGTCATGAGCGTGCCTTATGTCATGGCCCAGGCTGTACTGACGCTGGTGATGCTCTTCTTCCTCATCGCGTCGGGCGACATGTTCTACGAAAAGCTCGTGGCCGTCAGTCCAACCTTCAAGGACAAGCGCCGCGCCATCCGCATCGTCTATGATATAGAGCGCAAGATCAGCCGCTATTTCCTGACCATCACCGTGATCAATGCGGGGCTGGGGGCTGCTGTCGGCCTTGCCCTCTGGGCGCTGGGGATGCCGAACCCGGTGCTGTTCGGTGTGCTGGCGTTCGCGCTGAACTTCATCCCCTTCATCGGGGCGCTGGCCGGAGTGGCGCTGACCTTTGCAATCGGCATCGTGTCGTTCGACACCGTGGGTGCGGCGGGGCTGGCCGCGGCCACATACTTCGTGCTCACCAGCATCGAGGGGCAGCTCGTGACGCCCTATGCCGTGGGACGCAGCCTGAACCTGAACCCGGTGGCGGTGTTCGTGGCGGTGGCCTTCTGGGGCTGGGCCTGGTCGGTGGTGGGCATGTTCGTGGCGGTGCCGGTGCTGATCATCGTACGCGCGATGTCCGAACGGGTCGACAGCCTGCACGGGCTGGGTGTGTTCCTTTCGGGACGTGGCGACGACGACCTGGGGCACACGCAGCCGGAGTGAGCGCGCCCGGGCCGGTTCGCGTCGGGAGGCCGGGCGAGGCCGCCCGCCGGGGTCCGGGGGGCGGCTGCGGGCATTGCCGGCCCTCGGTTCCGTTGCGGTCACCCGGGGCCACGAATCGCTGCCGAAGACGGGTTGCCGGCAGATCGGATGGAGGCCCGCTGGTCGGGCTGTACCGGCTTCGAGGACCGGAAGCGGCAAGGGGAGGCCCGGAGGCCTGCCAGGGGCACGCTGCGGCGGCCAAACCCGCTTGCACTGTTGTGCGCAGGTCAATAGAAGGTGCCAAATTCAATTGCGCCCCCATCGTGGGGCGCGTCTTCATTCGAGGGAAGAGACGATGCAGGTCACCGAGACGCTGAACGAAGGCCTCAAGCGCGGCTATGCCATCACCGTGACGGCGGCCGAGCTGGACGAGAAGGTTACTGCCAAGCTGAAAGAGGCGCAGCCGGACATCGAGATGAAGGGCTTCCGCAAGGGCAAGGTGCCTCTTGCGCTGCTGAAGAAGCAGTTCGGCCCGCGCGTGCTGGGCGAAACCATGCAGGAAGTCATCGACGGTGCCATGAACGAGCACTTCGAGACGTCCGGCGACCGCCCGGCGCTGCAGCCGGAAGTCAAGATGATGGACGGCGAGCAGTGGAAGGAAGGCGACGACGTGCGCGTCGAGATGTCCTACGAGGCGCTGCCGGAAGTCCCCGAGATCGACCTGTCCACCATCACCGTCGAGAAGCTGGTGGTGAAGGCCGACGAGGAGTCGGTGAACGACGCGCTCAACAACCTCGCCGCCACCGCCAAGGACTTCGAGACCAAGGAAGGTGCGGCAGAGGACGGCGACCAGGTGGTCTTCGACTTCCTCGGCAAGGTCGACGGCGAAGCCTTCGAGGGCGGCGCGGCAGAGGATTACCCGCTGGTGCTTGGCTCCGGCTCCTTCATCCCGGGCTTCGAAGAGCAGCTGGTGGGCGTGTCCGCCGGTGACGAGAAGACCGTCGAGGTGAAGTTCCCGGAAGAGTACGGCGCGGAGAACCTCGCCGGCAAGGACGCGACCTTCGAGTGCAAGATCAAGGAAGTGAAGGCTGCCAAGGCCGCCGAGATCGACGACGAGCTGGCCAAGAAGTTCGGCTCCGAGGACCTCGAGAGCCTGAAGAACCAGATCCGCGAGCGCCTGGAGGCTGAGTACGCCGGTGCGGCGCGCCAGGTGATGAAGCGCGGCCTGCTGGACCAGCTTGACGGCATGGTGTCCTTCGACCTGCCGCCGACCCTGCTGGATGCAGAGGCCAAGCAGATCGCGCACCAGCTGTGGCACGAAGAAAACCCGGACGTGCACGACCACAACCACGACACCATCGAGCCGACCGAAGAGCACATGAAGCTGGCCGAGCGCCGCGTGCGCCTCGGTCTGCTGCTGGCAGAGCTGGGTCAGAAGGCAGAGGTCGAGGTGACCGATGCCGAGATGACGCAGGCGATCATGAACCAGGCCCGCCAGTACCCGGGTCAGGAGCGTGCCTTCTTCGACTTCGTCCGCCAGAACGCACAGATGCAGCAGCAGCTGCGCGCGCCGATCTTCGAGGACAAGGTCATCGATCACATCGCCGACCAGGCGCAGGTCACGGAGAAGGAAATCTCCAAGGACGAGCTTGAGAAAGCAGTCGAGGCACTCGAGGAAGAGTGACCCGGCGCGGCTGGCGGGTCACAAACCGCCGGTCGGGGACAGTGAGAAACTTGAAGGCCGCCCTCTTGAGGGCGGCTTTTTCTTTTTGGCGGATCTGCGGGCGGGCGGCGTTGTCAGACGGCGGCCTGGTACGGCTGGAAGCTGCCGGAACTCCGGGCCTCGCCCACGGTGAAGAAGTCGATTTCGGTCAGCAGGTCGCGGGCGCCGCCCTGCAGGCGGGTGCCGGAATCGCGGGACTCCTGGACCATCGCGGCGTTCTGCTGCGTCACCTGGTCGAGCTGCGAAACGGAGGCATTGATTTCCGCCAGTGTCTGGCTTTGCTCTTCCATGCCGTGCGCAATTTCCTTCACGCGTTCGGAGATGCCGTTCACGCCCTGGAAGATCGTCTCGAACTCTGTCGTGGCGCGGTTCACGAGGTCGGAGCCCTCCCCGACGTGTTCCGAGCTGGACTGGATCAGCGCCTTGATCTCGTTCGCGGATTCGGAGCTGCGCTGCGCAAGCCCCCGGACTTCGGACGCCACGACAGCGAAGCCGCGACCGGAATCGCCGGCGCGCGCGGCTTCTACCCCGGCGTTCAGGGCCAGCAGGTTGGTCTGGAAGGCGATGCCCTCGATCACGGCGATGATCTGGCTGATCTGGCTGGACGATCCCTCGATCTTGTCCATGGCGGCAGTCAGGTTGGCCACGAGGGTGCGCCCGCCCTCGGCTGCGGTGCGGGTCTGGTTGGCGACGTTGCGCACCTCGTTCGCGTTTGACGCGGCAGAGCGCGCGGTGGAGGTCAGCTGGTCCACGGCGGCGGCAGTCTGTTCCAGCGTGGCCGCCTGCGTTTCGGTCCGGCGGGAGAGGTCGTCCGTCGTTTCCATCATCTCGTCAGCGGTGCGGCTCACGTCGGTCGAGACGTTCTTGACGTTCTTGATCAGCTCCGCCAGCTGGGTCATGCAGGCGTTGTAGGTTTCGCCGAGCGCATTGAGGTCCGGCGCGTTGCAGGGCGCGACCTGGCGTGTCAGGTCCCCGGTCGACAGCGCCTCCAGCGATTTCTTGATGTCAGTGATCGCAAGCTGGCGATCGGTGATGTCCGAGGCGACCTTGATGACCGCACGAACCTTGCCGTCGTCACCGATGACCGGCGAGTAGCAGGCCTGAATGAATACCGTTTCCCCGGACTTCGTGACGCGGGGAAACTGGCTGGTGAAGGTTTCACCTTTCCGGAGCCGGTCCCAGAACGAGGCGTATTCGGCGCCTTCGCGGTAGGTCTTGTCCACGAAGAGGGAGTGGTTCTGTCCGCGGATCTCGTCCAGCGTGTAGCCCAGCACTTCGAGGAAGGCGGCGTTCGCCCATTCGATCTCTCCGTCGGGTTTGAACCTGATGACGGCATGTGTCGCGATCACCATGTTGACGAGATCGATCTCCTCCGAGTCGGGAGATGTGGTCTGGGGAGCATTTGTCTTGAAAGGCCACATGGGACACCTCTGGAAGCATGATGTTCCGAACATCCCTAAGGGCGCATCCTTTAAAAATTCTGACCAAATTTCGGTGTCCGCAATTTTATCTCAAATTCTGGCGCTGCCTGCGGGCCGGTTTGCCAAGAAAAAAGCCGCGCGGTCCGGGACCGCGCGGCTTTCGCATGTCAGAGGCGCAAGGCCTGTCAGTCGTCTTCGCCCTCGGCGGCCGGAGCCGGAGCAGGCGCTGCGTCGTCGTCGTCCGACGCGGCAGAGCCGAGGTCGTCGAACAGTTGCGACACTTCGAATTCGGCCTGTGCTTCTTCCTCGGCGGCCAGTTCCTGGATGGACTTGCCGGATTCCTGAAGCTCTGCCTCTTCGGGGGAGCGTGCGACGTTGAGGGTCACGGTGACCATGACCTCGGGGTGCAGGTGCACCTCGATGTCGTGCAGGCCAAGTTCCTTGATCGGGGTCCGGATCAGGATCTGCTTGCGGTCGATCGAGAAGCCCTCGGCGGTGGCCACGTCGGCCGCGTCACGGGTGGTGACGGAGCCGTAGAGGTTGCCGCCGTCGGAGGCCTGACGAATCACGACGAACTGCTGGCCGCCAAGACGGTCGGCCAGTGCTTCGGCCTCTTTCTTGGATTCCAGGTTGCGTGCTTCGAGCTGTGCCTTCTGCGCTTCGAAGGAGGCGATGTTCTCCTTGGAGGCGGTCAGGGCCTTGCCCTGCAGCAGCAGGTAGTTGCGCGCGAAACCGGGCTTGACGTCGACGACGTCGCCCATCTGGCCGAGCTTGGCCACGCGTTCGAGAAGAATGACTTGCATGTTGGCCTCCTTACTTCACGGCGTAGGGAAGCAGGGCGAGGAAACGGGCGCGCTTGATCGCACGGGCCAGTTCACGCTGCTTCTTTGCCGAGACGGCGGTGATGCGGGACGGAACGATCTTGCCGCGCTCGGAGATGTAGCGCTGCAGGAGGCGGGTGTCCTTGTAGTCGATCTTGGGCGCGTTCTCACCGGAGAACGGGCAGACCTTCCGGCGGCGGAAAAACGGTTTTGCAGCCATGGTTTATGCTCCTTGTTCTCTGGGGATCAGTCGCGGGGACGACGCTCGCGGCGGTCGCCACGGTCGTCTTTCTTCTGCATCTGGACGGAGGGGCCTTCCTCGTGCTCGTCGACCTTGATGGTCAGGACGCGCATCACGTCGTCGTGCAGGCGCATCAGGCGTTCCATTTCCTGCACGGCGGACGACGGTGCGTCGGTGCGCAGGAAGGCGTAGTGGCCCTTGCGGTTCTTGTTGATCTTGTAGGCCATGGTCTTCACGCCCCAGTACTCGGACTCGACGACGTTGCCGCCATTGTCCTTCAGCACGGTGGAGAAGTGTTCGACAAGACCTTCGGCCTGCGCGTTGGACAGGTCCTGGCGCGAGATAAAGACATGCTCGTAAAGCGGCATGTGCACTCCATTTCTATCAAGGCGCGTTTCAAAGGGCGGGCTTTGCCTTCCGCGCCCGACCCACGAGAGACCGCGCGGTTCAACCGTTCATGCGGAAGGAAGCGCCCGTATACACGCTTTGCCGGCCATTGCAAGACGCGGTGCGGGGACCCGGAATTGCCCCCGGGCGGTCATCATGGCGCCGGGATCGCCCGTCACGTGTAGCGCAAGGTGAAAGGGGTCGTGAAGGGCCCCGTGCGTGAGGTCAGGTATGGGTTGGCTGCGATATGCAGTGGTGTCGGGATCTGCCGTGGCGGTGGTCGTAGCGCTTGCGCTGGTCTGGGCGCCGGGTATGCGGGCCGCGCAGCCTGTGGTGGCGCCCGTGACGGGGCACTACGTCGAGCGGATGGTGCCCGAGCTGCACGGTGGCCCAGTCTACAGCTACGAATACGCACCGCCCACCGACATCGGCAAGTCGCATGTGATGCCGGGCCGGTTCTGGTCGGGGCAGGGGCCGCGCCGCTGGATCGGTTTCGGTCCGGTGAACGGCGCGCCGCGCCCGACCGTTGTCCTGCTGCACGATGCCGGGCGCGACGGTCACGCGATGATCGACATGTGGGACGAGGTGGCCCGCCGCGAGGGGCTTATCCTGATCGCCCCGGACTCCTCCGACCCGAAGGGCTGGGCGATGGAGGACAGCGGCCCGGCCTTCCTGCGGCGGCTGCTGGAGGCGGCAGGCGAGGTCCATCCGATCGACACCGACCGGGTCTTCTTGATGGGGCATGGCACGGGGGCGGTCATGGCAGACAACCTCGCGCGGCGCGGCGATCCCACTTGGCGGGCGGTGGCGACGCATGGCGGACACGGCAGCGATCCGGTTGCGCCGGACGGGCGCCGGATGCCGGTCTTCGCCTACCTCGGCGAGGGCGATCACCTCTTTCCGCTCGACGTCCACCGGGATGCGCTGAAGGCCCTGCAACAGGCGGGCCATGACGTGGCGCTGACCGTGATCCCCGACCACACGCACTGGTACTACACGCTGGGTCCGCAAGTGTCGGCAGACATCTGGCATCACTTCCAGGCCACCATGCCGCCGCCCCGGAGTTTCCCGGAAGCCGCCGCAATCCCGTCGGGTTTGCCGGTCACGCTCGGATCAAGGTTAACGGTCCGCAAGGGCCAGACAGCGACAGGAGACGCGAGATGAAGGCGATGGCACAGGCAACGGAGGGCCGCGGGGCCTCGGACGTCATGGACCTGTGGCCGGTCCGTCACCTCGTCCTGCGACTTGTCCTGCTGTGTGCGGGGGCGGGGCTGGCGATGTCGGCCTTCGGCATCTGGCTCGTCGGCGGAGGCATCGGTTCGCCGGTGCTGATGCTGATGAAACTGGGCGTATCGCTCTTCATGCTGATCGTCGGCATGTCGATGATTGTCATGTCGAAGTCGCAGACAAGGGCCTGACCTGTTCGAAATTCAACACAACATGTTGAGACAGCGCGAGTTGTGCGGATGCTGCAATGCGGCGACATGTGGGTCATCTTACAGTCCACAAAGGTGACACCATGAAATCCGCACTTCTCGCCACCGTCGTCTCGCTGCTGCCGCTCTCTGCCTTCGCAGGAGAGGCATGGACGCTCGACCCGAGCCACAGCCAGATCGTCTTTACCTACAACCACCTCGGCTATTCCACCGGCACCGGCATGTTCTCCGGTTTCGAAGGCACCATCGACTGGGACGCCGAAGATCCGGCGGCCTCGTCCGTGTCCGTCTCCTTCCCGGTGATGTCGATGCTGACCGGCTGGGAAGCCCGGTTCGAGCACTTCATGTCCCCCGACTTCTTCGACGCCAGCGAAGACGAGATGGTGACCTTCGAGTCGACCTCCATCGAAGTGACCGGCGAAGACACTGCGCTGATCACCGGCGACCTGACGCTGAACGGCGTGACCAAGGAAGTCGTGCTGGATGCCAAGCTGAACCAGCAGATGGACCACCCGATGGAAGGCAAGCCCTGGGCCGGTTTCGACGCCACCACGACGCTGGTGCGCTCCGACTACAACGTCGGCGCCTTCGCGCCCTACGTCAGCGACGAGGTCGAGGTGTCGATCTCCATCGAGGCGATGAAGGCGGACTGATCCGTCTCACGGTGACGGGCCGCCGGGGAGCGGCCTGTTGCCATAGGTTCTGACAGCGCCCGGCCCGCGTTTCCGCGCAGGCCGGGCGTTTCTGTTTCAGGGGCTGTCAGGTGGTGTCCGCTGGGCTTTGGCTGCGTCAGTGCTGCCCCCGGGCCCCGCCAATTCGAGCTTCGTTTGAAGCACTCGGATCGGCGCGCGTCCGCAATCGCGCCACAAACGTCATCGAAAACGGGGCCCGGAACGGAGGTATTCCCGCATGTTCGATGTGATGCCCGATGGCGACTGGGGCGGCGCGGCGTGGCGCCTGCTCGACCCGCGCCCGCTGAAGGCGGAGGCGCCCTATACCTATTTCATCCCTAGCCCGCGTGAACTTGCCCGGCTGGAACCGGGCGACGTCGTCATGCTGGAATTCATGGCGCCCGCGCGCGGGGACCACCCCGGCCAGCGGCTGCCGGTGCGGCTGGACACGCAGGCGGGGGATCACTGGTTCGGCATGCTGATGAGCGCGCCGCGCGACCTGGCGGGGCTGGAGGCGGGCAGCCTCGTGGAGTTCCGGCCTTGGCACATCGTGGCCGTGCCGGAAGCGCGCGCCGACGAGGGCGCACATGAGGAGGAGTCCCGCTTCCTCGCCTGCGCGCTTGTCGACGGGCGCATCCTGTCGGGCGGGGCCGAGGTCGGTGCGCTCGAACGGCGGCACCCGATGCCCTGGACCGGGCAGACCAGCCCCTACGCCCGCATCTACGGCGAGACAGGGTGGGTCTTCTATCCCGAGGGGGGGCCGCGCCTTGCCGATCATGCAATGGATTATGTGCCCATCGGGCTGGTGCTGAACATCGACGACAGCATGCTGCCGCTGCTGCGCAAGCCCTTGGGCACGCGGATCATCCGGTGGAAGGAAGGCTGGCGCACCCTGCGCGGCTAAACCGGACCGCAGGAAAAGTGACGCCGCCCGACCCCGACGGTGCGGGACCGGGCGGCGTCTTCCGCGAGTGATCAGGATCCGCCGGCGCGCGCGGCGGTAAGGTTGACGCTGACCTGCACGTCGAAGCCAAGCTGCGCAGGGTCGGTCATCGTTTCGCCCATGCCAAAGGCGCGGCGGTCGAGCGTTGTGGTGCCTTCCATCTGCGCGGTGCCGTCCGCGAGGTCGAGCGTGAAGGGCAGGGTGACCGGCACCTCCGTCCCGCGCAGCGTCAGCACCCCGTCGGCAACATAGCCGTCCTCGGTCCGGGCGATCGGCGCGGTGAAGGTCGCGGTGGTGAACTGCTCCGCATCGAAATACTCGGGGCCGAGCGCCTGCTTCGTCACGCTGCCCAGCGACAGGGACGGGATGGAGATGGTCACGGTGACCTCCCCCTTCTGGCCCGTGCCTTCGCTGTCGTCGAAGGCGATGTCGGCGGTCCAGTCGGCAAAGCTGCCCTCGACGGTCTTGCCGAACTGCTGGACGGAAATCCCCAGCGTGCCTTCCGTCACCTGCCAGTCGCTTTCGACCTCTGCCAGCGCGGGGCGCAGCGGGGTCGGTCCGGGGGCGGCGCTCGTGTCGTGGCTGAAGAGACCGGAGGCGGCGGCCACGCCGAAGGCCAGCGCCCAGGTGGCCAGCGCGCCGGTGGGGGCCGCGATGCCGTGACGCCTGGCGGGATGTGCACCGGCGTCCGTCCGCCCGAACCACATCCGCCGCAGGGTGGCGTCGCGGTCGATCACCGCGTGTTTCACCGCGCCCGCGACGTGCAGTCCGACCGAGCCCAGCATCACCCATTGCAACACGTAATGGATGGTGGCGAAGACCTCGGCCAGCTCCGGGCTTTTCGGCACGAAGGGCAGGCTCTGTCCGAAGGGCCACAAGATCGGCGCGAACCCTTCGGTTGCCGCGTGCTCGATCCAGCCGGACAGCGGCACGAGGACGAGGCTGCCGTACAGCAGCCAGTGCACCAGTTCGGCCATGAAGGTCTCGGCCCGCCGTTCGGGGTGCAGCGCCACCGGCTTTGGCTGGGTCACCGCCCAGGCGATGCGGATGACGGCAAGCACGAGGATCGTCACGCCCAGCGTCTTGTGGATGGAAAAGAGCGTGGCCTTGGTGGCCAGCTGCTCGGCCGTGTCATAGGCCGCGTTCGATGCCAGAAACCCCAGCGGGAACATGGCGAGGATGCCGAGGGCCACGGCCCAGTGCAGGGTCTTGGCGACGGTGCCGTAGCGGGTGGCGGTGTTGGTCAGGGACATCGTTTGCTCCTGTGCGGGATGGCGCGGATTTCGCCAACATGTGGTCCTGCCGCGGTGCAGCGCAATCTCTGCACGTGCACAGACATCGTGCGGCAGGCGTTGCATGGCTGTCCCGGGGGCGGTATTGGCTGAAGGCCAAGGATCAGACGCTGAGGAGAGGGCCATGACCCGCGCTTTCATTTTTCCCGGGCAGGGTGCCCAGACCATCGGCATGGGGCGCGATCTTGCCGAAGCCTACCCGGCAGCCCGCGCCGTCTTTGACGAGGTCGACGCCGCACTGGGCGAAAAGCTGTCGGCGCTGATCTGGGAGGGCGACCAGGACACGCTGACCCTGACCGAGAACGCGCAGCCTGCGCTGATGGCGACATCCATCGCGGCGCTGCGTGCGCTGGAGGCCGAAGGGGTGGGCATAGGGGCCGCGTCCTACGTGGCGGGCCACTCGCTGGGCGAATACACTGCGCTGACCGCGGCGGGCGCCCTGACGGTGACCGACGCGGCCCGTCTGCTGCGCGCGCGCGGCAAGGCGATGCAGGCGGCGGTACCGGTGGGCGAAGGCGCCATGGCGGCGATCCTCGGGCTGGACCTTGCTGCGGTGCGCGCTGTCGTGGCGCAGACGGCGAAGGGCGAGGTCCTGGCCGCGGCCAACGATAACGACCCGGCACAGGTGGTGATTTCCGGTGCCAAGGCGGCGGTCGAACGCGCCGTGGAGGTCGCGAAGGAGAAGGGGGCGAAGCGTGCCGTCCTTCTGCCGGTCAGCGCACCGTTCCACTGCGACCTGATGGACCCGGCCGCCGACGTTATGGCCGAGGCGCTGGACGACGTGAATATCGCCGAACCCAAGGTGCCGCTGGTGGCCAACGTGCGCGCCAGTGCCGTGACGGACGTGACCCTGATCCGCAACCTGCTGGTCGAGCAGGTCTGCGGCGCCGTGCGCTGGCGCGAGTCGGTGGAATACATGGTCGCCAAGGGCGTGACCGAGTTCTGGGAGATCGGCGCGGGCAAGGCCCTGTCCGGCATGGTGCGCCGCATCGACCGCTCTGCCGCCGTGCGCAACATCGGCACCGCGGCGGAGGTGGTCGCCGCCGCCGAGAGCCTCAAGGGCTGACCGCGTCAGGCGCCGGGCAGGAGCCCTGCGTCGTTTGACCGGCCCTTGCGCCACGCCTTCCAATAGCGACGGAGCCGCTTTGCCAGCGGCTTCGTTTCCTCCGCCAGGATGAGGCGCCCGAGGGCAAAGGCCTCTTCTTCCAGCGTCATACTGTGCGCCCGCACCAGCGCGGCGAATCCGGCAACGTCCGTATCGGACCCGAAGTCGTAGGCCTGTTCGAGCCGCTCTTCCAGCACACAGGCGTCGTGGTGGCTTCCCAGCAGGTCCGACAGCCGGTCGAGCGCGTCGAGGCGCGGGGACATCATCTCTGGATGCGTCGGCGCAAGCAGGCGGCAATGGGACCGGTGGTACTTCACCCACTTGCGCCAGTCGTGCAGCGTCTCCTCGGTCGGGGTGCGCCAGGCGGTATCCATCGTGCGGCGGGCGCGGTCGTAGGTCCGCGCCATTCCCTTGCGCAGCGGCCCGAAGCCGTCGTCGTCCAGCGTCCAGCCCGCCGCACGTCCGCGCAGGAAGGTCAGGGCCGCGCGCGCGGATTGCAGCCGGTCCGCGGTTTGGTCGTCCCAGGCCACGCGCTTGGCGTCCAGCACCAGCCGCGCCCGGATCGGGGCATAGGCCGCGACCGAGGCCGGGTCGAGCTCCGCCGCGACCCTGTCGCAGGTCTCCACCAGCGTGCCGGCGTCGCGCAGGCCGGAGAGACCGCGGCCGATGTCGCGCAGAGCCGCATTTTCGGCGGCGTAGTCCGCAAAGGCCGGACGCACGAGCCGCAGGAGCCCGCGCGTCTTCTTGCAGCGCTTGCGGACCTGATGGACGCGGGCGGCGGTGTCGAGGACAGGGTCGTCAAGCTCGGCCAGCGCGCGGTCGATCTGTTCGCAGGCGATGCGGCGCAGGGCGTCCTGCGGGCCGCTGTCCTTCTTGCGGATGCGATAGGGCACGGTGCTTTCCTTTCCCGGCGCGGCGGAGGCGCCTGTCCCGGCCATCATGGGAAGAATCGCCGGCTTGGAAAAGGTTTCCCTCGGTCGCGGGGGCATGCGGCACTGGCGGAGGCCGCGTCCGGCTGGTAACCGGAAGCAAAGGAAGTCCGAAGGAGACGAGGGTCATGTTCGATCTGACAGGCAAGACGGCGCTGGTGACCGGCGCATCGGGGGGTATCGGCGGCGCGGTCGCGAAGGCGCTGCATGGCGCAGGGGCAACGGTGGGGCTTTCGGGCACCCGCACCGAACCGCTTGAGGCGCTGGCCGCGGAACTGGGCGCGCGCGCGCATGTGCTGCCCTGCAACCTGTCTGACGCCGACGCGGTGAACGCACTGCCCAAGCAGGCGGTCGAGGCGATGGGCAGCCTCGACATCCTTGTGAACAACGCGGGCATCACCCGGGACAACCTGTTCATGCGTATGTCCGAGGAGGAGTGGGCGCAGGTGCTGGAAGTGAACCTCACCTCCACCTTCCGCCTGTGCAAGGGCGTGCTGCGCGGTATGATGAAGGCGCGCTGGGGCCGGATCGTGAACATCTCGTCCATTGTCGGCTCGACCGGCAACCCGGGGCAGGGCAACTATGCCGCCGCCAAGGCGGGTCTCGTGGGCATGTCGAAGTCGCTGGCCTACGAGGTGGCGAGCCGCGGGATCACCGTGAACGCGGTGGCGCCGGGCTTCATCGAGACGGCGATGACCGACAAGCTGAACGACGACCAGAAGGCCGCGATCCTCAACCAGATCCCGGCTGGCCGCATGGGCACGTCGGAGGAAATCGCGGCGGCGGTCCTGTACCTCGCCAGCCCCGAAGCCGCCTACGTTACAGGCGCCACGCTGCACGTGAACGGCGGGATGGCAATGCTTTGATGCCGCGAGGCGGCCTTCTGCGCGGCAGCACGGGAAAGCATTTGCCATCCCCTCCGCCTGTGCTATAGGCCGCACTGATTTACAGGCCGGTGCGCAGCCTTGCGCACTGGAACCCGGGGTAAGCCCGGAAGATCGAGCCGCCCGCCAATCGGGCAACGAACGTCCGCCGCGGGGTCGGGCAAACTGGGCTCTGAGTGGCCCACAGACTTGTGAGGAAAGAACATGAGCGACATCGCAGATCGCGTGAAGAAAATTGTGGTCGAGCACCTGAGCGTTGACGAAGACAAGGTCGTCGAATCGGCCTCGTTCATCGACGACCTCGGCGCGGACAGCCTCGACACCGTCGAGCTGGTGATGGCGTTCGAAGAAGAGTTCGGCATCGAGATCCCGGACGACGCGGCCGAGACCATCCAGACCTTCGGCGACGCGGTGAAGTTCATCACCGAAGCGCAGTAAGCGTTACCGTCTGACGGCTTTAGCGGCGCTCCCTCGGGGGCGCCGTTTGTCGTTCCGGACGGGTTACGGCGCTCGCCTCCGGCATCGCCCCGCCCACCGTCCCCGGCCGCATGGCGCAGCCACCCGGGCTTGCGCTGCGGCGGACACGAAAAGGGGCGCCGACCCGATGGGTGGCGCCCCTTTGCTTTTCCAGAATGACTCGTGTCCGACCCCGTCAGCGCAGGGCCGGACCGCTGTCTTCAGGCTCCGGCCATCAGCCGTCGAAGTCGACTTCCTCGATCAGCTTCAGCGCGGCCGCGCGTTCGCCCGCGATGGTCATCAGGTTGGTCTCGTCCGGAGTGAATGTGCCCCAGCCCTCGACCAGTTCGGCCGGCTCTGCGCCCGGTGCGATCGGGTACTCGTAGTTCGCCTCGGCATAGATCTCCTGCGCCTTCGGCGAGGTCAGGAATTCCATGAGTTTCAGCGCGTTCTCCTTGTTCGGAGCGGCGGCGGTCATCGCCACGCCGGAGATGTTCACATGCGTGCCGGAATCCTCGAAGGTCGGGAACACGATGTCGACCGAATCCGCCCATTCCTTCTGTTCGGGGTCGTTCAGCATCTGGCCCATGTAGTAGGTGTTGCCGAGGCTGATGTCGCACTCGCCCGCCCAGATCGCCTTGACCTGCGCGCGGTCGTTGCCCTGCGGCTTGCGGGCGAGGTTGGCCTTCACGCCTTCGAGCCACTCGCGGGTGTACTCTTCGCCGTGGTGGACCAGCATCGCGCTGACGAGCGCCACGTTGTAGGCGTGGGTGCCGGAGCGGGTGCAGATGCGGCCCTTCCACTTCGGATCGGCGAGATCCTCGTAGGTGGTCACTTCGCCGTCTGCCACGCGCTCCTTGGAGGCGTAGACGACGCGGGCGCGGGTGGTCAGGCCCCACCACTGCTTGTCCGGGTCATGGTAGATCGCCGGCACGTTCGCCATCAGCGTCTCGCTTTCGACGGGCTGGGTGACACCGGCCTGCACGACGGCGTTCAGGCGCGAGATGTCGACCGTCAGCACGACGTCCGCCGGAGAGCGCTGGCCCTCGGCCTGCAGGCGCTCCACCATCCCCTGTTCGAGGAAGGCGACGTTGACCTTGATGCCGGTCTCTTCGGTGAAGGCGTCGGTCAGCGGGGCCAGCAGTTCCGGCTGGCGGTAGCTGTAGACGTTGACTTCTTCCTGGGCCAGCGCGGGCGCGGCCAGGGCAAGACAGGTCAGTGCGGTTGTGGCACGAACGAACATTGAAGATCCTTTCGGAGCATTGTCAGATGGGGGCGTTAGAACCCGACAAAAAAGATCAGTCAATACCCGACGGGAACGCTCAGGCTTTTTCGCGCAACTTTGCCGAATCCCAGAGGGCGTCCATCTCTTCGAGGTCGCTGTCCTCGGGCCGGCGGCCGTCCTCTGCAAGACGGTTCTCTATGTATTTGAAACGGCGGGTGAACTTGGCGTTGGCCGCCCGCAGCGCCGCCTCCGGGTCGATGTCGAGATGGCGGGCGAGGTTGGCCACCACGAAAAGCATGTCGCCGAATTCCTCGAACTGCTGGTCCTTGTCCTCCGCCTGACGGATTTCTTCCAGCTCTTCCACCAGCTTGTCCATGACGTGGCCTGCGTGGGGCCAGTCGAAGCCCACGCGGGCGGCGCGCTTCTGCAGCTTCACCGCGCGCATCAGTGCGGGCAGGCCGAGGGCCACACCGTCGAGCGTGCCTTTCTGCGCCTTGGCCGCGCGTTCGGCGGCCTTGATCTTTTCCCAGTCGAGGGTCTGCTGGTCGGCCGACTTGTCGCGGCTTTCGTCACCGAAGACGTGCGGATGCCGCGCGACCATCTTGTCGGACATCGTGTCAGCCACCTCGTCGAAGGAGAAAAGCCCTTTTTCCTCCGCTATTTGCGCGTGAAAGACCGACTGGAAGAGCAGATCGCCCAGCTCGCCCTTCAGCTCGTCCCAGGCTTCGCGGTCGATGGCGTCGGCGACCTCGTAGGCCTCTTCGATGGTGTAGGGCGCGATGGTGGCGAAGTCCTGCTCCAGGTCCCAGGGACAGCCGGTCTCGGGATCGCGGAGGCGGCGCATGATCTCAAGCAGGCGCGGCATGCCGCCCTTGGGGTCGTGGATCAGGTCTGTCATTGCCTTTCTCCCTCGGCTGGGGTTTCGCTTCGGTGTGCGGGATCGGGCGGAAGGAGTCCAGACGATGGTGGTTGTGAACCGGATTGCCGGGTTTGCGGAGGAGATGGCCGGATGGCGGCGCCACATCCACATGCACCCGGAGCTGAGCCTCGACTGTCACAAGACGGCGGCCTTCGTGGTCGAACGGCTGAAGGCATTCGGCGTCGACCGGATCGAGACCGGCATCGCGGAAAGCGGTGTCGTCGCGGTCATCGACTGCGGGCCGGGGCCGGTGACCGCGCTCAGGGCCGACATGGACGCGCTGCCGATCCGGGAGGCGACCGGCGCCGAATGGGCATCGCGAGTAGACGGGCAGATGCACGCCTGCGGCCACGACGGGCACACCGCGATGCTGCTGGGCGCGGCGAAATACCTATGCGAAACAAGGGCTTTTCGGGGGAAGGTGATCCTTGTCTTCCAGCCGGCCGAAGAGACGATCGGCGGTGGACGCCTGATGGTGGAGGACGGCATCTTCGACCGGCACGGGGTCGAGGAGGTCTTTGCCCTGCACACCGATCCCTTTGCGGAGCTTGGCGTCTTCCGGACCAACCCGGGGTCGCTGATGGCGGCGGTGGACGACTATGCGCTGACGGTGCGGGGCAAGGGCGGACACGCGGCCTATCCGCACGAATGCCGTGACCCGATGCCCTGCGCGGTGGCCATCGCGCAGGCGTTGCAGGCGCTGCCGCGGTCCGTCGATCCGCTCGACAGCCTTGTGGTGGCGCTTACGCAGTTCCATGGCGGGACGGCGCCGAACGTCATACCGGACGCGGTGACTCTGGGGGGCACGGTGCGCAGCCTGACGCCCGCAGTGCGCGACCGGGTGGAGCAGCGGATCGCAAAGATCGTGGCGGGCGCGGCGGCGATGCACGGGGTGGAGGCGGAGCTGGACTATCGCCGAAACTATCCGCCGACGGTGAATCACCCCGAACAGACCGGATTCGCCGTCGAGGTGGCGCGCGAGGTGTCCGGAAAGGTCGTGGACGACATGCCGCCGGAGATGGGCGCGGAGGACTTTTCCTACATGCTGGAGGCGCGGCCCGGCAGTTTTCTCTTTCTGGGGCAGGGGCTTGGCCCCTCGGTCCATCACCCGGAGTTCGATTTCAACGACGATGCGGCGGTCATAGGGGCAAGTTTCTTTGCACGTCTGGTGGAACGGAGACACGCATAGTGATCATTTTTCCGCCAAGATTCCGGCATAGGTTGACGAAAGGTCAATGAACGACCGATTAACGTCAGTCCGAGGGTTCCGTTTTCCCGGGAACCGGAGCAGTGTGCGCGCGACAATAAGGACACGCTAGGGAGACCCGCATATGGTCATCGTGAATTCCATCGCGGCGCTGGAAGAGGAAATGACGGGGTGGCGCAGACACCTGCACCAGAACCCGGAACTGGGGCTCGACTGCTTCAAGACCGCATCCTTTGTCGTTGATAAACTGAAGGAATTCGGGATCACCGAAATTCACGAGGGAATCGCGCGGTCTGGCGTGGTGGCAATCATCGAAGGGCGCGCGCCGGGGCGGACCATCGGGCTCAGGGCCGACATGGACGCGCTGCCGATGGAGGATCTGTCGGGAACGGACTACGCCTCGACCGTTCCGGGGCTGGCGCATACCTGCGGGCACGACGGTCATACGACGATGCTGCTGGGCGCTGCAAAGTACCTTTCCGACACCCGTAACTTTGCCGGACGCGTGGCGCTGATCTTCCAGCCGGCGGAGGAGAACGAGGGCGGCGGCCGGATCATGGTCGAAGAGGGAATCATGGACCGCTTCGGCATCGAAGAGGTCTTTGGCATCCACAATTCGCCGGGCGCGCCCGAAGGGTCGCTGAACACCAACCACGGCGCGCTGCTGGCCGGTGTCGACGAGTTCACCATCCATATCAAGGGGATAGGCGGTCACGGTGCGCAGCCGCAGAACACCGTGGACCCGGTCGTCGCGGCGGCCTCCATGGTGATGGCGATGCAGACGATCCTTGGCCGGAACGTGAACGCGCTGGACCGCGTGGTGGTCAGCGTGACGCAGATCCACACCGGGTCGGCGATGAACATCGTGCCGGAAACCGCGATGCTGAACGGGACGGTGCGCTACTACGACACCGATGCTCAGGCGACGGTGAAGTCGCGCATGGCGGAGATCGTGGAGTTCCAGGCGCGCAGCTTCGGCTGCACCGCGGAACTGGACTACGAGGACGGCTATCCGCCGACCATCAACCACCCCGAGCAGGCGGCCTTTGCCGCCGAGGTGGCGCGGGAGGTCGTGGGCGCCGAGATGGTCGACGAGGACACGCCGCCGATCATGCCGGGCGAGGATTTCTCCTACATGCTGCAGGCGCGGCCCGGAGCCTACCTGTTCCTGGGGCAGGGCGACACGCCGATCTGCCACCACCCGAAGTACGATTTCAACGACCGCATCGCGCCGATCGGGGCGAGCTTTTTCGCCCGGCTGGTGGAGCGCGCGCTGCCGATTGGTTAACGCGCGGCCCGGCGGGGCGGGTGAACGGATCGTTCGGGGGGCGCGCGGCGGGGTTAATCCGCCGTGCGCCGCAGCATGTGGTGGCGCGGTGCGGGCACATCCGCAAGCGGGTTCACCAGTCCTGACGGAAATTAACCTTTCCTGACGCGCCATAAGGGGTGAACCGGCCGGTTGAGGGGGTCGAACCGGCCGGTTGTTAACCTTTGGTCCGGCGGTCCCCCGCGGTACACGTGACGTTGCGTCACCCTTGTTAACGAATGCCGCCCGCCGGCGCGGTGCCGGCCTGAAAGCCCGGCCTGCGGGCCGTTGCGCTTGACTGCGCTGTGCGCGCCATGTGACCTCGGAACGGGAAGAAACAGGAGCGACCCATGAGTCTGGAAGAGGCAAAGACGCAGATCGATCACGCCTTCACCCGCGAGGACCTGAAAGGCCCCTCGTTCGAGAACGTGTTTGCCGGGGCGCCGTCCTTCCTGCGGCGGAAGTACACCAAGGACCTGACCGGGGTGGACGTGGCGGTGACGGGGCTGCCCTTCGACCAGGCGGTGACCAACCGGCCCGGTGCGCGGCTGGGGCCGCGGGCGATCCGCGAGGCCTCGCTCCTGCAGACGATGGACAAGCCCTACGGCTGGGATTTCGACGTGCTGTCGGAATGCGCCATCGCGGACTACGGCGACATGGCGCTGGACTATGCCATGCCGTCCGAGGTGCCCGCGCGGGTGGAGGCGCATGTGAGCGGCATCCTCGACGCGGGGGCGGCCTGCGTGGCGCTGGGGGGCGACCACTCGGTGACCTGGGGCTGCCTGCGCGCCCATGCGAAGAAGCACGGGCCGCTGAGCGTGATCCAGTTCGACGCCCACACCGACACCTGGGCCGACGACGACTTCAACCGGGTCGATCACGGGACCTTCATGTACAAGGCCGCGAAAGAGGGGATCGTGGTGCCGGAGCGGTCGGTGCAGATCGGCATCCGGACGGACAACCCCGACACGCTGGGTTTCAACATCATCGATGCGCGGGAGGTCCACGAGATCGGCGCGGAGCAGGTGGCGCAGCGGGTGCACGAGATCGTGGGGCAGGCGCCCTGCTACCTGACCTTCGACATCGACGCGCTGGACCCGGCTTTTGCGCCCGGCACCGGCACGCCGGTCTGGGGCGGGCTGAGCAGCCACCAGGCGGCGGTGATCCTGCGGCGTCTGGCCGGGCTCGACCTGAAGGGCGGCGACGTGGTGGAGGTCTCTCCGCCGTTCGACACCACCGGCGCGACGGCCGTGGCCGCGGCGCATGTGGCGACGGAGATCCTGTGCCTGTGGGGCTGGCGGCGGCGCAAGGCGGTTTCCGGCTGACGCCCGGATATCGGCGAAGGCGCGCCACCTGGCGCGTCCCGCACTTTCAGAATCGCGCCGAACCGTGCAGATGCGGAACCTGTTATCCCGGAAGGACGTGGAGACGTGCGCTTATTCTTCTATCTCGTGGTGCTGTGCGTCATTGGCGGCTTGGCGTGGATCCGGTTTGCGCCGTCCGATCCTGCCTACTGGAACGTCGATCCGCAGGTGACGGCGGACCAGGACCTGGCCGACGGCGTGCGGCGGCGCATTCCGGGCGGTGAGCCGGTCTTCGAGCGGCTGAACGCGATCATCCTTGCGACGCCCCGGACGGAGGTGCTGGACGGCAGCGTGTCGGAGGGGCAGGTGACCTATATCACCCGCTCGCAGTGGATGGGCTTTCCCGATTACACCACGGTCAAGCTGAGCGACGGCGTGCTGGAGCTGTGGGCGCGCCTGCGTTTCGGCCGCGCCGACATGGGCGTGAACCGCGACCGCGTCGAGGGCTGGCTGGCGCAGCTGGGCGCGGGGCGCGACGACTAGGCCGCGCCCGGTTCCGGTGCCTCAGGAGGCTTTCTCGTAGCGCGGGGCGTGTTCCGCGAAGGGCTGCATCTGTTCGTCCAGGGCGGCCGCGAATGCGGGCCGGGCCGTGCCCCGGTCGCGGTAGGCCCTGAGGGTCGGGTAGGCGGCGAGTGTCTCCTCGGGCACGTCGCGCAGGACCGTCACCATCAGCACATCGGCGGCGGTGAAGCGGTTGGCGACCAGCCAGTCGCTGTCGCCGAGCGCGTCGGACAGGCGCGAGAGCTTGCGTTCGACCAGCGCGGTGACCTGCGGCACGATGCGGCCCGCGGCTTCCTTTTCCCTGGCGAAGATCGACAGGAAGGCCAGTTGCGCCACGAAGGGCTCGACCGAGTTCAGAGCGGCGAAGCACCACGAGAGGGTGCGGTCGCGGTCGGCGGTGTCCCCGGGCAGCAGGGCCGGGGAGCGTTCCGCGATGCGCCAGACGATGGCGCCGCTTTCGAAGAGCGCGGCCCCCTCGGCGTCGAGCGTCGGCACCTGGGCGAAGGGCTGGCGGGCGAGGTGCCCCGGCTCTGTCTGCTTGCCCTGTTCGATCAGTTCCACGTCGTAAGGCAGCCCCGCTTCGCGCAGCGCCCAGCGGACGCGCAGGTCGCGGACGTGGCCCTGGGCAAAATCCGGCACCCAGTCGT
The DNA here is from genome assembly GCF_002814095.1 of Sagittula sp. P11. NCBI lineage: Bacteria > Pseudomonadati > Pseudomonadota > Alphaproteobacteria > Rhodobacterales > Roseobacteraceae > Sagittula > Sagittula sp. P11. The sequence goes on along the minus strand of NZ_CP021913.1, from coordinate 255,839 downwards.
AGGCGGTGATGGTGATGTTCTTCATGTCCGTCTCCTCTCGCTGCATTAGGGTTGATATCAACGTGATTGGCGCGCGTCAATCCGCGCCGTCTTGACCGCGGCTGCGATTTGCGGGCAAGCAGGGCGCCATGATCCCTTCTGACCGTTTGCACCAGATCAAGGCGCGGCTCGAATATGTCGAGGCGCAGATGGCCACCGGCGGCGGGGACATCGTGGCGCTTGGCCGCGAGTTCGCCGAGCTGTCGCCCGTTGTGCGCAAGATCGCGGAGTGGGAGCGGCTGACCTCCGACATCGAGGAGGCGGAAGCCATGCTGGCGGACCCGGAGATGCGGGCGCTGGCCGAAGAGGAATTGCCGGAGCTGCGCGCGGCTCTGCCCGCGGCAGAGAAGGCGGTGCAGCTTGCGCTTCTGCCGAAGGACGCGGCGGATGCTCGCCCGGCGGTGCTGGAGATCCGGCCCGGCACGGGCGGCGACGAGGCGGCGCTGTTCGCGGGCGACCTCGCGCGGATGTACCAGCGTTATGCAGAGGCGCGCGGCTGGCGCTGGGACGTCATCGAGGAACAGATGTCCGAGCTGGGCGGCGTGAAGGAGCTGGTGGTGCGGGTCGTGGGCGAGGGGGTCTTTGCCCGGCTGAAGTTCGAATCGGGGGTGCACCGCGTGCAGCGCGTGCCGGAGACGGAATCGGGCGGGCGCATCCACACCTCTGCCGCGACGGTGGCGGTGCTGCCGGAAGCGCAGGAGGTCGACATCGCCATCGCGGCGTCGGACATCCGGATCGACACCATGCGGTCTTCCGGTGCGGGCGGGCAGCACGTCAACACCACGGATTCGGCGGTGCGGATCACCCACCTGCCGACCGGCATCGTCGTGACCTCGTCCGAGAAGTCGCAGCACCGCAACCGCGAGATCGCCATGCAGGTCCTGCGCACCCGGCTGTTCGATCTGGAGCGGTCGAAGGCGGATGCCGCGCGGTCGGCCGACCGCAAGGCGCAGGTGGGCTCGGGCGACCGGAGCGAGCGCATCCGCACCTACAACTTCCCGCAGGGGCGGATGACGGACCACCGCATCGGCCTGACGCTCTACAAGCTGGATGCGATCATGGGCGGCGACCTCGACGAGATCATCGACGCGCTGATCTCGGAACACCAGGCGGCGCTTCTGGCGGAAATGGACGGGTGATGGCGGGTCTTTCGCAATACCGGACAGAGGGAGGGTGCCATGCGCGCCGCTGACCTCCTGTCCCAGGCCACGCGGCGGCTGACCGCCGCCGAAGTGGCCGATCCCGGGCGCGATGCCCGGCGGCTGATGGCGCATGTGCTGAAGGTGCCGCCGGGCCGCCTGACGCTGTTCCTGCCCGAGGAGGTCGATCCCGACCTCGAGGTCATCTACCTGACGCTGATCGAGCGGCGCGCCGACCGGGTGCCGGTCAGCCACCTCGTGGGGCGGCGGGCGTTCTACGGGCGCGATTTCCTGGTCACGCCCGAGGTGCTGGACCCGCGCCCGGAGACAGAGACGCTGATCGAGGTCGCGCTGTCCGAACCCTTCGGCACGGTGCTGGACCTTGGCACCGGGTCGGGCTGCATCCTGCTGACTCTTCTGGCGGAACGGGACGACGCCGTGGGCTACGGCACCGACATCAGCCCCGCCGCGCTGAACGTCGCCCACTGGAACCGCAACGCCCTGAAGCTGGAGGGCCGGGCGGAGTTCTGCGAGGGCAGCTGGTACGGCGCGCTGGGGGAGATGGACGAACGCTTCGACCTGATCGTGTCGAACCCGCCCTACATCGCGGTGAACGAGATGCCCTTCCTGTCGCCGGAGGTGCGCGACCACGAACCGCGCCTTGCCCTGACCGACGAGGCCGACGGACTCACCGCCTATCACGCGATCCTGGCCGGCCACGCGCGCTGGCTGGCCCCCGGCGGACGGCTGGTGGCCGAGATCGGCGCCTCCCAGGGGATGGCCGTCAGCAAGCTTTTTGCCCGCGCCGGGCTGCGCGGTGTGCGGGTCATTCCCGACATTGACGGGCGCGACAGGGTCATCGTGGGCGTGAATTCGCCATTCTGAGGGGTTTTCCACGCAAATTTCGGCGTTTTGGGGGCATTTGCGCTTGCCGAACCCCGGTCCATATGATTATTCAGGCTCAGTTGGCTGTTGAGCGGCATCCGCCGCTCCCGCTGACGACAAGCCAACATGAAGGTGACAGAGACAGAGATTGGCGCAGGACGCGCCCGAATGTCACCAAGCCGTATCAACAGGCTGGACCAGATAAACGTATGCGCTCTTCCAAATCCCGTTCGCGGAACAAGAACAACCGCAACCGCAGCAGCTCGCTGGGCAACATCGTCAACCGGGTGTTCGATTCGAACGGACCGGAGGGCAAGGTGCGCGGCACGCCGCAGCAGATCATCGACAAGTACAACCAGCTGGCGCGTGACGCCGGGCTGGCCAACGACCGCGTCAACATGGAGAACTTCCAGCAGCACGCGGAGCACTACATGCGCATGCTGAGCGAGGCGCAGCGCGAGCAGGACCAGCGCCGCGAGCAGCAGGAAAAGGAAAACCGCGAGCGCCAGGCGCAGCGGGACCGTGACCGTTCGCAGCGCGGCGACGACCAGGGCAACGACCGCGACGACAGCAACGGCTCCGGCAACGGCGGCCAGCAGGGCGGCAACGGCGGCCAGCACAACGGTCAGAATGGCGGCCAGCACAGCGGCCAGATCGGGGGCCAGAACGGCGGCCACTCCGGCGGCCCGTCCCGGAACGAGACGCGCGGCCGCGACACCTCCGACAACCGCCCCTCCGACGTGGTGGACTTCGGCAGCGACGACGACGGCCCGGGCCTCGTGGACACGCCGGAAAGCCGGGCAGAGACCCAGCCCGAGCCGGTGAAGGCAGAGGCCCCCGCGTCCGACACGCCCGCTGCAGAGGAAAAGCCGAAGAAGCCGCGCGCCCGCAAGCCCTCGACCCGCAAGAAGCCGGTCAAGAAGGATGCGGCAGAGGGGGAGGCCCCCGCAGCGGCAGAGGCGCCCGCAGGTGACTCCACCCCGGACGCCGCGGAATAAACGCAGCTTTCAGAGTGCTGAAATGAAACCCCGCCGTATGGCGGGGTTTTTCGTTTCCGGTATGGGCGCGCGGCCCGGAGGCCGTCCTTCAGCGGTCGAAGGTGCGGGCCAGCGCGCAGAACGCCTCGAGCGGAACCTGCTCGGCCCGTTCGGTCGGCGGAATGCCGACGCTCCGCAGCCGGTCCTCGATGTCGGGCGCGGCCCCCTTCAGCGCGGCACGCAGCATCTTGCGCCGCTGGTTGAAGGCCATGGCGACGATCCGTTCCAGCGTCTTCGGGTTGGCCGGATACCGCGGTTCGGGCAGGGCGGTCAGGTGCACCACGGCGGAACTGACCTTCGGCGGCGGGGTGAAGGCCCCCGGCGGCAGGGTCAGGGCGATGCGCGCATCGGTGCGCCACTGCGACAGGATCGCAAGCCGCCCGTAGGCCTTGCCGCCCGGCTGCGCCACGATCCGCTCCGCCACTTCCTTCTGGAACATCAGCGTGAGCGACGACCAGACCGGCGGCCATTCGGGCGGCGTCAGCCAGCGGATCAGCAGCTCCGTGCCGACGTTGTAGGGCAGGTTGGCGCAGATCGCGATGGGCGGCTCCAGATGCGCCAGCGGATCGATCTCCAGCGCGTCGCCCTCGATCACCTCCAGCCGCCCGGGATAGGCGGCGGCGATCTCGGCAAGCGCCGGCAGGCAGCGCGCGTCCTTCTCGATCGCCAGCACCCGGCGCGCCCCTTCCGACAGCAGGCCGCGCGTCAGCCCGCCGGGGCCGGGCCCGACCTCCAGCACGTCCGTCTTCGACAGGTCGCCGGGGATGCGCGCGATGCGCGCCGTCAGGTTCAGATCCAGGAGGAAGTTCTGCCCCAGTGCCTTCTTCGCGATAAGCTGGTGCGTCGCGATCACGTCGCGCAGGGGGGGCAGGTTGTCGATCTGGCTCATGCGGTTCCATCGCCCAGCCGCAAAGGCGCGTCAAGCGCCGCGACACCGGCTCCGCCCGCCCCGACCGTCCCCTTCATCTTGGCGGAAATACCTCGGGGGGTGCAGGGGGGCGGCGCCCCCCTGCGCGTGGCGACGCGGAACGCGGCGCAAGCAGACCACCCCACAGCCGGGGCCTGCCGCCGGGGCCTTCAGCCGCGCGCCAGCCGGGAAGCCATGCGCAGCGCGGCGATGGTCGAGGTCGGGTTGGCGATGCCGGTGCCCGCGATGTCGAAGGCGGTGCCGTGGTCCGGCGAGGTCCGCACGAAGGGCAGGCCCAGCGTGACGTTCACCCCTTCGTCGAAGTCCAGCGTCTTGATCGGGATCAGCGCCTGGTCGTGGTACATGCAGATCGCGGCGTCGTAGTCCTCGCGCGCGCGGGCGTGGAACATCGTGTCGGCGGGCAGCGGGCCGTTCAGCAGCATGCCCTCGGCGCGCAGCTTTGCCAGCACCGGCGCGATCAGCTCCATGTCCTCGCGCCCCATGCGGCCGCCTTCGCCGGCGTGGGGGTTCAGCCCCGCCACCGCCAGCACCGGCTGGTCGACGCCGAACTGGCGCACCAGCGCGTCGTGGGTGATGCGGATGCGGCGATCCAGCAGTTCGGGTGTCAGGGCGGCGGGCACGTCGGCCAGCGCGATGTGGATGGTCACCGGCACCACCCGCAGGCGGTCGGAGGCCAGCATCATGACCACCTCGTCGACCCCGCCCAGGTGGGCCAGGAACTCGGTGTGGCCGGGATAGGCAAAGTCCGCCCCCTCGGCCAGCGCCTGCTTGTGGATCGGCAGGGTGCAGAGCGCGGCGGCCTGGCCATCGAGCACGTGGCGCACGCCCGCCTCGATGGACTGGATCACGCCGGGGGCATGGGCCGCCTGCGGCTCGCCCGGGACGCGGGGGCCGGGCATGGGCAGCGGCAGCACGGGCAGTCCGCGCGACGCGGCCTCCACCGCCTCGCCGGGATCGCCCAGCAGGACATGGGGGACGGTTCCGGGCAGGTGCGACGGCTCGCCGATCCAGAAGAACGGCAGGCTGTCGCCGAGGATCTCCCAGGCGCGTTCGGCCAGCTCAGGGCCGATGCCCGCGGGTTCGCCGCAGCTCATGGCGATGGGGGCGGTGGGCGCCTTGGCCTTGTCGGTCTGTCGGGACTCCGGGTCCGGGACCGGGTCGGAGGACGCCTGCCGGACCATGGTCGTCTCGCCGCCGTCGGGCGCCTCGCTGGCGCCCGGGGAGGTTACGGGATCGACCTTTTCCGCCGTCTCGCCCAGGGCGTTGCCGGTCCCCGTCCCGCGCCGCGTCATTGGTTGACGATCGTGGCGTCGGAGCGGAGCTGCGACAGGTAACCTTCGGCAAGCTGCCCGATGCGCTGGTTGCGCAGGGAGCCGAAGACCTGTTCGCGGTCGGGGCCTTCGTCTTTGGCGATCCCGGCGGTCCTGCCGCAGAGCATCAGGAGGACCAGCGTCTGGCCGTCCGCGCGGGTCAGCGCGGTCGACACCTCGCCCGGGTCGAGTTTCGACAGCTCGTAGGCGATGTCGGTGGGGATCTCGTTCACCGGCAGCGTGCCGCGGTCGAGCACTTCCGGCGGCTGGCCCTTGGCCACGCCGTAGAGGTCGTCGCAGCGGTCGGTTCGGTCGGCGATGCCCTGCGCCTTGGCGAGGTTCTCGGGCGTGCGTCCGCCGGGGATGTAATAGGCGGCGTATTCCACGGCGGCGGTCGGGGGCGACTGGTATTCGCCCTCTTCGATGGCGCGGAGCTGGAAGAGCGCCATGGCGCCCTGCAGCGGGATCGGGTCGGAGACCTGGCCGGGCGCAAGGCCAAGCACGATGGGTTGCAGCGGCCCCGGCAGTTCCGACAGCGAGCGCCACGGCAGTTGCCCGCCCGCCCCGCGCGAGGCGGTGGCGGAGAAGCGCCGCGCCTGCGCCGAGAAGGCGCCGGTGTCGTCGAGCTGCGCGATGCGCTCGGCCCGTTCGCGGACGACCTCTTCCTGGCCCGGGGGCATCGGCATGATGATCTCGGACAACAGGACGCGCACGTTGGAGGTGCCGTTCTGGCCCTCGAGGGCGCGGTCGACCTCTTCGTCGGATACGCTGGCGCGCCCGGCGAAACGCTGTTGCACCAGCATCCGCCAGGAGACGCCCGCGCGCACGAAGTCGCGGAAGGTTTCCTCGTCGACGCCGGCCTGTGCCAGCGCCTGGGTGAACTGTTCGCGGGTCAGGCTGGCGCGGCTGGCGAACTCCTCCATCCCGTCGAGGATCTCCTCGGGGGAGGGCTGGATGCCGGCGTCGCGGGCGGCCTGCAGGCGCAGGCGGTCGTCGATGAGCTGTTCGCGTGCCACCTTGTTCAGGTCGCCGGGCGCCCGCATGACCTGGAGCATCCGCTTGCGCTGTTCCAGCTCGTAGCCGGTGATGACCTGCTCGTTCACGATGACGACGGGCGAGAAGAGGCTCTGTGCCGCAACGGGGGTGCCCTGCGCAGCGGCAATGGCGATGCCGAGCGCAAGCGACGCGGCGGTGAGAGAGGTTTTCAGCGACATATGCGGCGATACTCCTTGGCACTGTCGTCGGCGCCGAAGCCGTGCAGCGCGACGGTCAGTTGGATGTCCGTGGACGGCTCCAGGTTGGTGGCCGAGGCGAATTCGCGTGTCGCCCCGACGTCTACCTGGATGCATTCATTGCGGTATTGCAAGCCGAGGCCCACGCGGTCAAGGCGCCGGTCGGCAAGATCGTACCGAACCTCGGTCGAGGTCTCCCAGTGGCGGGTCACACGGTAGCGCCCGTCGAAGGTCCATTCGGAAACGGCCTTGTCCCGAAGCTCGTCGGGATCGGTGACCAGCAGCACGTAGGAGGCGCCGAGGTCCATGCGGGTGTTGGACCAGCCGGCGCGCGCCTCGGCCTTGGTGAAGCGGTTGTCCTCGTCGAGCAGGCCGCGCGCGGTGAGCGTGATGCCCAGCGGGTTGGCGAAGCGCCCGGCGATGAGCCAGTCGCTTTCGAGGCTGTCGAGACCGGAGGACCGGGTGAATTCCGAGTCGATGTCCTCGCGCCAGAGGCGGCCCATGGTCAGCGCGGCGGACCAGCCGCCCGGCGCCTCGTGCAGCCAGCGCACGCCCGCGGCAAAGGTCATGCCGTGCTCGCGACGGTCGGCGGCGGGGTAGCGGGAAAGCGAGAGCAGGTTGGCCTCGTCGAACTCGACGCGGGTCGATTCCTCGTTGGCGTTCTTCGCGCGCGATCCGCCGACCCAGCCGATCTGCGCCACAGGCTCGAGGAGGGTGCGGCCGCCGTTCATGCCCTTGCGCTGGAGCGGCCAGCGCAGTTCCACCGAGGCGCCTGGGGTGACGCGGGTGATCCGGTCGGGCACGGCGGCGTCCTGGTCGGTGATGTAGTGGTCGACCCAGAGATGGCCTTCGAGACCCAGCCGGAAGCCGGGGCCCATGGTCCAGCGCTCGCGCCAGCTGCCGTCGATGTTGAGCCGCGCGGTGTCGCGGCCGTCGGTGATGTTGTCGGCGTCGTCGCTGTCGACGTCGAGCTTGCTTTCGCGGTAGAGGCCGCTGGCTTCGAGCGACAGGCGGAATTCGCCCGGCACGCGCGACCACAGGAACCGCCGGTCGGTGTGCATGGAGGCGGTCAGCCCGGGCTGTGTGGCGTTCGCCTCGTACTGGCGGAGGGTCTGGTAGCTGGTCAGGCCGAAGCTGATGCGGCGGTCGGTGCGCACCCGGGCCAGGGTCACGGTGCTGGCCAGACGGTCGCTGTTCTGGATCGAATAGTCGTTGAGGTAGGCCTCGTCCGAGACGGAGCGCAGCGCGAAGGTCAGCGTGTAGTCGCGCGGCAGGCTGAAGACGCCGTCGGCAAAGAGGTAGCCGCGCACCTGCTCGTCCCGGAAGCTGTCGGAGGACAGCGCCCCGGTCAGCGTCAGCTGCCCGCTGCGGAAGGCGCGGCGGTAGCGGAATTCGAGCGTGCGGGATTTCGTCGTCAGGTGCGGCGCGAGCGTCAGGTCCTGATGGTCGCCGATGGGGATGAAGTACGGCACCTTCACGCCGAAACCCAGCAGGGTCGAGGACGTGAAGGTCGGGAACAGGAAGCCGCGCGCCCGGTCGAGCGTCGGGTCGGGCAGGCGCAGGCGCGGCAGCCAGAATACGGGCACGTCGAGCAGGCGGATCTGCGCGTCGTCGAAGTAGAGCTGGCGCTCTTCCTGGTCGTGCACCACGCGGGCGGCGCGGATCTGCCAGAGCGGCACCTGGTTCTTGCCGCAGACCTGGCAGGAGGTCGCGGCGACGCGGCGCAGCTGCGTGTAGCGGCCGTCGACGCGCTGCGCCTCGACCGCGGCAAGCTGCATCTGCTGGTCGATGACCATGCGCGCGCCCTTCAGGAGACCGTTGCGGAAGCCCTCGTCCAGCTCTGCCTCGGAGGCGAGGATGATGACGCCCTGTTCGGGATCGGTGATGCGGATCGGTCCGGTGATCGAGAGCTTGTCGTTGGCGCGGTCGTAGGTGATCGCCGATGCGGTCAGCCGGGTCGTGCCTTGCAGCGCCTCGACGTTGCCGGTGGCGACCAGCGTCTCCTCTCCGTCGATGAAGACGTTGTCGGCCACGAGGAGCGCGGGCGCCTCTTCTTCCTCCGTCGCCTGCTGGGCGGCGGCAGGGGCGGCCGTCGTCATGAGGGCGGGCAGGGGCGCAAGCCAGAGCGCGGCACAGGCCGCGGCGCGGAGGGCGGCGCGCGTCAGCGCACGGGGCGATTGCCCCGCCGGGGGCGTGGCCAGCGGCAGAAGCGGCACGATGCGTCTTCCTCGTGTCATCCGTCCTCCATGTGCAGGACCAGTCCCAGGGCCAGCAGGACCGAGGCGATGGGGGGCACCCATGCCGCGACAACCGGGGCGAGCTGGCCGTTTTCGCCCATGATCTGCGCGAAGCTTCGCACGTAATAAAGCCCGAATCCAAGCAGCACCGCAGAGAGCACGGCAAGTCCGGTGCGCGCAAGCCGTGTCGGCTGCATGGTGAAGGCCGCGCCGACCAGCACCATGGCCACGAGGAACAGCGGTCGGGCCAGCTCCATGTTATACCATACGATGTGGCGGCGGGCAGAGAAACCGGCCTCTTCCAACCCGGCGATGAACTGCGGCAGGTCCCAGATCGCGACCGCCGAGGGCCGCCCGAACCTGTCGCGGATGCTTTCGCGGGTGAGGGTGGAGGGCAGCTCGTACTCGTCGTGGATGCGCGCGCCGAGCTCGGGGTTGAGGCCGGGGGTCAGCGGCCATGCCTTGGCGTCGGTCAGGTGCCACGCGCCTTCGGCGAGGGCTGCGCTTTCGGCCTGGATGCGCATGGCCGGGCCGCCGTCGGGCGCGTAGGTCACGATGGAGACGTCGAAAAGCTCTGTCGCTTCCGGGTTGGCGCGAGCGGCACGGATCACCGACTGGCCGTCTTCGCCGCCCTGCCGCAGCCAGAGGCCCTCCGGCCCGAAGGACACGGCGGAGGTGTTGCCGGACTCGTATGCCTCGCGCAGGTCGGCGTAGCGTTTGGAGGTGGCGGCGACGATCGGGTTCATCATGGCGACGATGAGCGCGCCGATCAGCAGCGCCACCGTGGCCGGTGCCATGAGCGCGGTCAGGCCCGAACGTCCGGCGGCGCGGGTCGCCACCAGCTCGGAGGACCGTGCCAGCCCGATGAACATCGCCACCGTGGCGAGGATCATCACCAGCGGCAGGATCTCGTAGAGGCCTTCGGGCAGCTTGAGGATGACCAGTTGCAGGGTTTCGCCGAAGCTGACCTCATCGCCCAGCTGGCGCAGTTCGTCGATCAGGTCGAGCAGCCCCTGGAACAGCGCGAAGACGGCGAAGATGCTCAGGAACAGCCAGAGGAAGCGGCGGGCGTAGTAGACGTGCAGGGTCACGCGGCGGCCTCCGTCGTGCGGATGCGTTTCGGCCGGAAGGGCCGGGAGGCCTGCCAGAGCAGCGCCCACGTGAAGGCGAGGCCGGTCGCGCTCGGGGCATAGATCAGCGGCCAGAGTTTGGGGTAGCGGACCACGGGGTCGGTGACCGCGCTTTCGACCAGTTTCACCACCACGAGCAGGAAGATGGCGAAGACGATCTGCCGGGTCACGCCGAAGCGCGAGAAGCCGCCGACCATCAAGGCGGAGTAGCCGATCAGCGCCGCCACGACGCAGAGCAGCGGCCCCTGGAAGCGGATGTGCGCCTCTTCCAGCACCTCGCCGGTTTCCTCCCCCGTTTCGACGGCGATGCCGTCGGTGTTGAACAGCAGTTCCGTGGTGGGGATCGCGTCGAGCTTGCGGCGCTTTTGGGGGCTGGCGGTGATCAGCCCGGTCAGGTCGTAGGTGAAGTCCGAGAAGTTGGTGGTCGACAGCCGCATCTCGGTCATGTCCATGGTCTGCGCGAGACCGGCGAGCATGACCATCTTCGGCCCCTCGTCGTCGCGGATCAGGTAGGCGCGGTCGGCGGTGTAGATGATGTCGCGATCCGGCTGGCGCCGGTCCGACAGGAGCACGTCCTGCAGCGTGCCCTCGGGGGTGATGTCCCGGATGTAGAAGGTGATGCCCTTCGAGGGATGCAGGAAGGTGCCTTCGCGCAGGAGCCGCGCCGAGACGGAGCTGGACAGTTCCTGTTCGCGCATCCGGAGCTGTTTCAGCGACTGCGGCACGAGGACATGGGTCAGGACGCTCATCATCAGGGTGACGGTGAGGCCGAAGACCAGCACCGGGCGCGCCAGCCGCCAGGGCGAGAAGCCGGTGGCCTTGACCACGGTCAGCTCGGAATCGCCGGACAGCCGGTTGGTGACGTAGACCGCCGCGGCAAAGCTAGCCATCGGCAGCACGAGCGCGATCACCGCGGGCAGCGACAGGGCTGTGAACTCCAGCACGATGCGGGCGGAATGGCCGTCGTTGATGAGCCGGTCGAACAGCACCACGGCGCGGTTCACCCAGTAGACGGACACAAGCACGAGCGCGAAAAATCCGAAAAGCACCATCAGTTGCGACAGAACATATCTGTCGAATCTCTGCACGCCGTGTAACCCCCCGGTCCTTTCTGGTTGGCGGGCAGTCTAGGCGAAAGGTCAGGCGGGGGGAAGGTGGCTCTGGCCTTCCGCGGCGGGCGCGGCTAGGTCTTTTGGGCAAGGACACGCTCAACGACGCCCGCGCGGACCGTGCGGGGCCGGGGCCGGCGGAGGCTGCCCCTCAGCACACGACAAGGAGAACCCAAGATGACAGAGCTGCGCGACATCCGTTTTGCCGAGACCGACCTCGAAGCGCTGGCCGGGGCGGCGGGCGCCGTGGCGGTGCTGGTGCCTGCCGAGGGCACCATGGGCCCGGGCGCGCGGCGGCTGAACCGGCTGACCAAGGGCGCGGTGAAGCGGGCGCTGGACAGCGAGGCCTTCGAGAAGCTGGGCGCGGGCGAGGCGATGGCACTGGCCTGGCCCGTGGGCATGGCGGCGGACGTGGCGCTGGTGGTGAAGCTGCCGCGCCGCCCCTCGGTGACGGAGGCCCGCAAGGCCGGAGCCGCACTCGCCAAGGCCGCCGGATCGAAGGAGCTGACCGTGGTCGTCGATGGCACCAAGCGCGTGGCGCAGATGGGCCTCGGGATCGCTCTGCGCGGCTATGCCTTCACCGCCCGCAAGTCGAAGGCGGAGGACCCGCTGGGCGCCGCCACCCTGATGGTGAAATCGGTCGAGGAGGCGGAAGGCGCCTTTGCCGCCGTCAAGGCCGTGGCCGAGGGCGTGGCCTTCACCCGCGACCTGACGTCGGAACCGGCCAACGTGCTGGGCACGGTGGAATTCGCCAACCGGCTGGAGGCGCTGCGCGACCTCGGGCTGGAGGTCGAGGTGCTGGACGAGGACAAGCTCGAAGAACTGGGCATGGGCGCGCTGCTGGGCGTCGGCATGGGTTCGGCGATGCCGTCCAAGGTCGTCGTGATGCGCTGGAAGGGCGCGGAGGGCGCCCCGCTGGCGCTGATCGGCAAGGGCGTGGTCTTCGACACCGGGGGCATCTCGCTGAAGCCCGCCGCGGGCATGGAAGACATGACCATGGACATGGGCGGCGCGGGCGTGGTCTCGGGCGTGATGAAGACGCTGGCGCTGCGCAAGGCGAAGGCGCACGTGGTCGGCATGGTGGGCCTCGTGGAGAACATGCCCTCGGACCGCGCGCAGCGTCCGGGCGACATCGTGACCTCGATGAAGGGCGACACGATCGAGGTCATCAACACCGATGCCGAGGGGCGGCTGGTGCTGGCGGATGTGCTCTGGCACGCGCAGGAGAGCGAGAAGCCGGCGGCCATCGTCGACCTCGCCACGCTGACCGGCGCCTGCATCATCGCGCTGGGACACGAGAACGCCGCGGTCTTCTCGAACGACGACGCCTTTGCCGGGGATTTCCTGAAGGCGGCGGAGGCCGAGGGCGAGGGCGCGTGGCGGATGCCGATGGGCAAGGCCTACGACGACATGCTCAAGAGCCAGAAGGCCGACATGAAGAACATCGGCGGTCGGCCCGCGGGCTCCATCACCGCGGCGCAGTTCCTGCGGCGCTTCGTGAAGGAGGGGACCCCCTGGATCCACCTCGACATCGCGGGCGTGGCGCAGGTGAGCGCCGACACCGCGCTGGCGCCGAAGGGGGCGACCGGCTGGGGTGTCATGTCGCTCGACCGGCTGGTGCGCGACAAGTTCGAGACGGAGTGATCCGGGGCGTGCCGCCGTTGGCTGCACATATCCCGCCGGGCGCGCGCGTGGTGTGCTGCGCCCGGTTTTGGTCGATGGAGGCCTGATGATGGGCGCGGTCTTCTTCTACCACCTCACGCGCCAGCCGCTGGAGGTGACGCTCGGCATGCTGCTGACCAAGTCGCTGGAGCGCGGCTGGCGGGTGGCGGTGCGCGGCACAGATCCGGCGCGGCTCGACTGGCTCGACGCGAAGCTGTGGCTGGAGCCGGAAGAGGGCTTCCTGCCGCACGGGCTGGCGGGCGGGAAGTTCGACGCGGATCAGCCGGTGCTGCTGACCACGGCGCTGGAGGCGCCGAACGCGCCCTCCTGCCTGATCGCGGTGGACGGGGCGGAGATCCGCCCCGAGGAGACCGAGGCGCTGGAGCGGGTGTGCATCCTCTTCGACGGCGGCGACGGCGCGGCGGTGCAGGCCGCGCGCGGCCAGTGGAAGGCGCTGACCTCGGCCGGGTGCAAGGCGCAATACTGGTCCGAAGAGTCCGGACGCTGGGAGAAGAAGGCCGAGGCCTGAGCGGGCGCTGCACGATTTTCTTCGAAAATCGTGATTGCCGCGCGTTGGGGCCGGGGGCGTGCACGATTTTCTTCTAAAATCGTGCGGGCGCCGGTGCCAGATGCCAGGCAAGACCGGCTTCTGGTTTCGCATCGCTGATCCGGAGCGCGGCGCCAGGTCCGAAGTCCAAGACAGGGGCCGAGCGGTCATTCGTGAAGAATGCCGCGAGCGGCAGGATCGAGCCCGAATTACCGAATTCCTGAATTGCGGCGCATGTTGCCAGCCTGAAAGAGCGCAAATCGCCGGCATGGATCGGATCTTGTTCTGATCGCGATCATTGCGCGACATCTGCGAGGAAGGTCAGCAAGGCATCATTCACCGCATCGGGTCGTTCCTGCGGCACCCAATGGCCAATACCATCCAGAAAGACGGGATCGCGCAGTTGCGGAACAAGCTCGCTCTGTCCTGCAATGATTTCTCTCATGCCGGGTATTGCCAGCCCCGTGTCGCGGCTTCCCGCGATGTAGAGCGCCGGCACCTCCACGGTTCGGCCGGCAAATGCTTTCTGAAGGTGCCAGTTGCGGTCCAGATTGCGGTAAAGGTTCAGAGGGCCTCTGAAACCGCTTCTTGTGTAGTCGGCTACGAACGCCTCCAGATCCGTCGGGGTCAACCAGTTTGGTGTCCGGGCAGGCATCGGCAATGGTGCAAGCAGACCAATCTGACGCGACACCATCGCAAACGGGTTGGGCGTTGCATCACCCGGCTGCCGCGGACCGGCTTCTCCGGAGGCCGCGTGGAAAATCTTCAGAAGGGTTGTGCGCACATCCTGTTCGAACTCGGCCTCTGCGATGCCGGGCTCCTGGAAATAGAGCGTGTAAAAGAGGGCTTCATCCGTCGCCGGAAAAATCTGCGTCGGCGGCACCGGCGGCTGCCCCATCATGGGCACGCCGATTGCGGCAACGGCTTTGAACCGGTCAGGGCGCAAAAGGGCGGCCTGCCATGTCAGAGTGGCGCCCCAGTCGTTGCCGACGATGACAGCCGTCGCCACACCCAGCTCGTCAAGCAACGCCACCATGTCGCCGACCAGCATCTGGAGTGCATAGGCTTCGACGGTTTCCGGAGCGTCAGTTCCGCCGAAGCCCCGCAGATCGGGGGCGATCACGCGATAACCCTGCGCCGAGAGCGCCTCGATCTGATGTCGCCAAGCATAGGCTGTTTCCGGAAATCCATGGCAGAGCAGCACTACGGGACCGGTCCCCCGATCCGCGATCCGCATCAGCAATCCGTTTGCTTCGACGTCCCGATACGGCATGTCGGTCATATCATCTGTTCCTTTTAACTGACTGGGTGCACCTGCGGGCAAACCCAGTGCGATGAGCGGGAGGATTGTCAATTTCATGACGGCAGTCCGGCGGTTCATGGTGGCAGTCCCATTGTGTAACGTGTATTGTTACATATAGAGGGTTGCACATAGAATGTAACTCAGTCTGTTACGCTATGAGGCAAAATGTGAATCGCGATGGCCGTTTTCCACGTGTGCTGCACGTCTTGATCCACATGGCTCTGCGCGACAGGGTCATGTCATCGGCCGAAATTGCTCAGATGCTCACGACGAACCCAGTCGTGGTGCGCCGGATGTTGGCAGGCTTGCGCGATGGCGGGTTGGTTGAAACGTCAAAAGGGCCGGGCGGCGGCTGGCGCGTTGTCAAATCGCTTGACGCCATGACCTTGCGGGACGTCTTCGATGCCTTGGATCGCCCGGGGATAAACGTCGGTGGCGCGGCCCACGACCATCCGGGATGCCCCGTCGAGGCAGCGGTCAACGTCGCACTGGCTGACGTCGATGATGCCGTCACCGAGATGATGCTGAACCGTTACGCGGCAACCACTCTTGCGGACATCGCCAACGCCGCGAAGACGGCGTCCTGACCATGATGTCGGCAAGGGTTTTGATTTGTCGCGAACAGAGTGGCCATCAGTTCTGCCCCGACCTGTGGAATAGCAGGGAGACGAGAGACGGATGGGTTGCCGTCCTGACATTGACGGCTTTGTCCGCGTTCCTGTGCCGCACCCGGGGTCCGGATTGGGTCGGAAGTGTTTGGCATCTAATTAGGAATTGACTGGCGCGGCACCCTGTCAAAATTCAGAAAGCCCGACTGGAAGAGCCAAGAACGCACGGCATGTGACACGCCGGTTCAGCGTTCGAGGATCATTCGGCCGCCGGAGATCTCCAGCCGGTCGAAGCGGGCGAGGTAATCCATGCCCAGGAGCGAATCCATCATCTGCCCGTCGTTCACATAGGCCCGGACCCCGCGGTCCAGGAAGGGCCCGAGCGACACGCTGTCCAGCGTGACCGGCGCGGTCTGCACCGTGCCGTTGGCGGTCTGGGCCATGTCGTAGAAGGCGAGGTCCTCGGGGTGCAGGCCGGCCTCCTCGGCGGCGGTTCTGGTCAGCACCACGCCCGAGGCGCCGGTGTCCACGACGAAGCGGATGGGCGATCCGTTGACCTCGAGCGTCACGTAGTAATGGCCGTCGAAGCCGCGCGGGATCTCGATCCGGCCGTCGCCGGAGAACACCGCCTGCCGCTGGTCGAGCCCGCCGCGCACATCCTGCCAGAGCCCGGCGGCGGCGAGAATGCCGACGAAGAGCAGCGCCCAGCCCATAAGGGTCTGCACGCCGCGGCCCGGCGCGCGGCGGTAGTTCATCCAGAACCACGCGAGCACGGCGAAGCCGAGGAGCCCGAGAAAGAGCGTGTGGCCGGTCTGGTCGGGCGTCATGTCGGGTCCCTGTGCCTGCGTCCCTTCAATGTAGGCATTCCGCCTGCGGAAGGAAGCCTCAGGACGCGACGAAGCCGAAGTCGCGCAGCCCGTCGAGCACGAATTGCACCGAGAGCGCGGCGAGGAGCATCCCGAGGAGGCGGGTGGTGACGGTGATCCCGGTGGGTCCCAGCCCGCGTTCGATCAGCCCGGCGGAGAGGAACAGCAGAAGGACCAGCGCCAGCACCAGCGCCATGACACCCAGCACGCCTATGATGCCCAGCACGTCGGTGGTCGAACCGGTCAGCAGGATCATCGAGGCGATGGCGCCCGGTCCGGCGATCAGCGGGATGGCCAGCGGGAAGACGGAAGGGTCGGGCGGGTGGTCCGCCTCTGCCCGGTCCTCGCGCCGCTTGTTGCGGCGTTCGAAGAGCATGTCGAGCGCGGTGATGAACAGCAGGATGCCGCCGGAGATCCGGAAGGCGGGCATGCCGATCCCGATGAAGCCCAGCACCGCCTCGCCGAAGAAGGCGAACAGCGTCAGGAGCGCCGCCGCGATGACCGTCGCGCGGATGCCCACGGCGCGGCGGTGGCGCGCGTCCGCGCCCTGCGTCAGGGCGATGAACAGCGGTGTCAGCCCGATCGGGTCGATGACCACGAAGAGCGTGACGAAGGCCGAGATCAGGAAGGTCGGGTCCATGATCCCCGGTTAGGCGGTTTCGGGCCGCCGGTAAAGCCTTTGCGGCGGGATCACGCAGCGATGGCGACGCGGGCGGGGCGGGCTTTCTCGAATGCGGCGCGGGCGGTGGAGAAGGAGGCCGTGGCCTTGTGCAGCGCGGCCCGCTGGGCGGGGGAGAGGGCCGGGGCCTCGGGCGCCTTGCGGCTGCGGGCCTTTGCGGCGCGGGGCTTTGCGGCGGCGGCTTTGGCCTGCTTTTCGGCCTTTCCGGCGGCCTGTGCTGTTGCGTGGGCCTCCGCCTTTGCCTGCGCGCGGCGGTGTGCGTCGGCCCGGGTCTGCGCTCCGGCCTGCTGTGCGGCTGTGCGGGTTGCGTCCCCGGTATCGGCGTTCCGGGGGGCGCGGCCCGGGGCCGGGACGTGGTGGCGCAGCTTGTCGTAGGCGGCGTTCAGCTCGGCGAGGCGGCGGGTCAGCCGGGCGGCGTCGGCGGGGCAGCGGTCGGGGTGGTTTTCGCGGACGAGCCGCTTCCACGCGCTGCGGATGGTCGCGCGGTCGTCGAAGGCGGAGACGCCGAGGATCTCGTAGGGGGTCCGGGGTGCGGTGCGGGTCATGGGGGCGTCCTTCCTCGTGCGGTACGAACCGGCGCCGGGGCTGCCCCCGCGGCCCTGCGGCGCCGTCGAAATGAGGCATAAATCGGGCAGAGGACGGCGGGAAGCCTCAATTTGGACACAAAGTTAACGCGATTTTGCCGGGAATTCCGGGTGACTGATCCGGGTTTCCGGGGATTTTCAGAGGCTTGCGTTTGGGGTGACGCTGTTGGCCGGGGGCGCGCTTGCATCGCAGGCACAGGGGAAATGTGGCGGAGCCTGCCACATTTTTGGTGCGGAGCCGGTGTATCGATCGGGTAGGCCGGGAACGGCAAACGGCGGCCCCGAGGGACCGCCGTGCTTCGCATTCACCGGAGGTGCGGGGTCAGCCCTGCGCCGTGTCCAGCTTCTCCTGTGCCGCCATCCAGAGCGCCTCTGCGCGGGAGAGGCCCTCCATGATCTCGGCGTATTTCTTGTTCCAGACTTCCAGCTCGCCCACCTTGTCGTTCTCGTAGAGCGCGGGGTTCGCCAGCTTGTTGGCCAGCTTCTCGCGCATGTCCTCGAGCTTGGTCACGCGTTCCTCGCATTTGCGGACCTCGGCACGCAGGTCGAGGATCTGGTCGCGGGTGGCGCGTTTGGGCTTTTCCTTCGGCTTCTCGGGCTTCGACGGCGAATCCTTGGACAGCAGGAGGGCGCGGTAGGAATCGAGGTCGTCGTCGTAGGGGTTCACCGTGCCGCCGGAGACCAGCCAGAGCCGGTCGGCCACCATCGATAGCAGGTGCATGTCGTGGCTGACGAGGATGACCGCGCCGGAATAGGCGGTCAACGCCTCCATCAGCGCCTCGCGGCTTTCGATGTCGAGGTGGTTGGTCGGCTCGTCGAGGATCAGGAGGTGCGGCGCGTCGAGCGTGGCGAGCAGCAGCGAGAGCCGTGCCTTCTGGCCGCCGGAGAGGCGCGCGACCTCCGTCTCGGCCTGCGCGGCGTAGAGGCCAAACCCTGCGAGCAGCGCGCGGAGTTTCGCGGGCGGAGAGTCGGGGCGTTCGCGCTGCAGGTGCTGGAGCGGCGTCTCGTCGAGGTGCAGTTCGTCCACCTGGTGCTGGGCGAAGTAGCCGATGCGCAGCTTCGACGAGCGGTTCATCCGGCCGTCCATCAGCGGCAGGCGGTCGGCCAGCAGCTTCGACAGGGTCGACTTGCCCTGGCCGTTCTTGCCCAGAAGCGCGATGCGGTCGTCCTGGTCGATGCGCAGGTTGAGCCGCCGCAGCACGGCGGTGTCGCCGTAGCCGGTGGTGCCGTCCTCGATGTTGACGATGGGCGGCGAAAGCTCGTCCGGCTGCGGGAAGGTGAAGACGCGCTTGGCCATCTCCTCGGGCGGGGTGACCATGTCCATGCGCTCGATCATCTTCAGCCGGGCCTGCGCCTGCTTGGCCTTGCTGGCCTTGGCGCGGAAACGGTCGACGAAGGACTGCAGGTGGGCGCGGCGGTCCTGCTGTTTCCTGGCGGTGGCGGCGAGCTGGGCGCGCTTTTCGGCGCGCAGCTTGACGAAGCCGTCGTAGGGCGTGCCGTAGTAGGTCAGCTTGCGGTCCTCGAGGTGGAGGATCGAGCTGACGGCGCGGTTCAGGAGGCCGCGGTCGTGGGAGATGACGATGACCGTGTGCGGGTAGCGCGCGAGGTAGGATTCGAGCCAGAGCGCGCCCTCGAGGTCGAGGTAGTTGGTCGGCTCGTCAAGCAGCAGCAGGTCGGGCTGGGCGAAGAGCACGCCGGCCAGCGCCACGCGCATCCGCCAGCCGCCGGAATAGGCGGAGCAGGGGCGCGAGTGTTCCTCGGGATCGAAGCCCAGGCCCTTGAGGATCGAGGAGGCGCGGGCCTCCGCGCTCCACGCGTCGATGTCGGCGAGGCGGGTCTGGATCTCGGCGATGCGGTGGCCGGAGGCGGTGTCCTGTTCGGCAAGAAGCGCCGCGCGCTCGGTGTCGGCGGCGAGCACGGTGTCGAGGATCGAGGTCTCTGAGGCGGGGACTTCCTGGCTGACGCCGCCGATGCGGGCGCGGGACGGCAGGGAGATGTCGCCGCCGTCGATGGTCAGCTCGCCCCGGATCAGGCGGAAGAGCGTGGTCTTTCCCGCGCCGTTCGGGCCGACGAGGCCGACCTTGTGACCTTCGGGGATCGTGGCGGTGGCCTCCTCGAAGAGGGGACGGCCTTCGACCGAATAGGAGAGGGATGAGATACGCAGCATGGAGGCGCTTTAGCAGAGGGTTCGGGGAGGGGAAAGGCACGTCGGCGGGCGGCACTGTTTGCTTTCGCAAAAGCGCCCGCCCGCCGACCCGTGGGGCGCGTTTCAGGCGAATGACGGGTATGGGGATGCGCGGCGGGTGGGGCCGCGATGGTCCCGGGGCGGGCTTCGGGCCGTGGTTTGCGTCCCGAGGCCGGGCAGGGCACGTGTGACGCATGGTCATGAGGGGTTTCCTGATCCGGGAGGCCGTGTTATCGGGCGCCGCGATACACCCTGACGACCCCGGACTGTGGGTCGGATCCATCTGGAGGATAACACGATGGCCCTCGAGCGCACCTTTTCGATCATCAAGCCCGATGCAACCCGCCGCAACCTGACCGGCAAGATCAACGCCAAGTTCGAGGAGGCCGGTCTGCGCATCGTCGCGCAGAAGCGGATCCACCTGACCAAGGCGCAGGCCGGCGAGTTCTACAAGGTGCACGCCGAGCGCCCGTTCTACGACGAGCTGTGCGAGTTCATGGCGTCCGCCCCGATCGTCGCACAGGTTCTGGAAGGCGAGAACGCCATCTCCAAGAACCGCGAAGTGATGGGCGCGACCAACCCGGCCGATGCGGCCCCGGGTACCATCCGCGCCGAGTTCGCCGAGTCGGTGGGCGAGAACTCCGTCCACGGGTCGGACGCGCCGGACACCGCGGCTCAGGAGATCGCGTATTTCTTCTCAGGTCTCGAGCTGGTCGGCTGAGCCTTCACCGGTTCCGACATGACGAAGGGGCGCCTTGCGGCGCCCCTTTTCGTTTGTTTGCGAGGGTTTTTCTGCCCGGGACTGTCGCCGGTCGTGTCAGGCGTTGGCGCCGCGGGACCGTCCGAGGCCCTGCACCGGGGTGCGGGTCGGGGGTTGGCGCGGGGTCTGGCCGGGTGTCGTATCGGCGTGGCGCCTTTCCGCGAAGTCGCGCATGAGCGCGGCGTTGCGGAGGTTGGCCTTGAAGCCCACGTCGAAGATGTCGCCGACCAAGGGCACGAGGCCGATCACCCAATCGATGCCGACATTGCCGGCCATCCGCGCCAGAAGGTGCTTCGGCGCGCCGATGTCGTGGGCGAGGTAGACGATGTAGGCCGACGGCGTCAGGGCCAGCGTGTCGCCGATGCCGGGAACGAGGCCGATGATGCTGTCCCAGCCGAGGCGGATGCGCGTGCCGGGCAGGTACATGGCGGCGTCCATGCGGCGGGCGATGCGTTCCGCCCGCTCGACCTTGGCGAAGATGGTCTTTGCGTCGTGCCTGTGCGCGTCGGTCATGGCCGGGCTCACGCGTGGGCGGGACGGCGCGAGATCACCCAGATCGCGTGTACGACGCCGGGGAGCCAGCCGAGAAGGGTCAGCAGGATATTGAGCCAGAAGTGCTTGCCAAGGCCCACTTCGAGGAAGACGCCCAGGGGCGGCAGGAACAGGCTGAGGATGATGCGGATGAGGTCCATCTTGGATCTCCTTTACGTTGCCGGGTTGAACAGGAAACGCGGCAACGGTGTGGAAGTTCCGAAGATGTCCGGCGCCGCCCGGGTCAGGCGGCGCGTTCGGCGGGCATGATCACGGGCTCTGCGGTGTCCAGCCTGAACTCCGATACGGTGCGCGAGAGGTCCTGCGCGGTGCCTGCAAGTGCGGAAGAACTGGTCCGCGTGTCGGCGACAAGCCCGGCGTTGGCGCGGGTCAGGTCCTGAAGGAGCTTCATCGCGGAGTCGATCTCGGCCAGGTCGCTGGCGTGCGCGCTGGTGGAGGCGGCGATGTCGGAGAGGGTCTCGTCCATCTTGTGGATGCTCCGGACCATGATCTGCAGCGACTGGCCCGCGCCATTGACGAGCTGCACGCCGTCCTGCACCTCCTTGTGGCTTTCGGAGATCAGCTTCTTGATGTCGAGGGCGGACTTCGAGGAACGGCCCGCGAGGTCGCGCACCTCTTCGGCCACGACGGCGAAGCCGCGGCCGGATTCGCCCGCGCGGGCGGCCTCCACCCTTGCGTTGAGGGCGAGGAGGTTGGTCTGGAAGGCCAGTTCCTCGATCACGGTGACGATCTTGGCGATCTCGTCGGAGCGCTGGCTGATCTGGTCCATGGCGGCGATTGCCTCTGCCACGGTGCGGTCCGATTCGGCGGCGGTGTCGGAGGCGGCGCGCGCCTCTTCCTTCGCCGACGCGATGCGGTGCGCATCGTCGCGGGTCTCTTCCGTCACGCGGGTAACGCCGTCGGCGCTACGCGTGATGGCGGCGCCCTGCTGTTCCGTCCGGTGGGCGAGGTCTTCGGCGCCGTCCTTCATCTGGCCGGAGCGGTCGGTGATCTGCGTGACCGCGGAGACGAGGCCGGAGATCACGCCGTTCAGCCGCTCGGCGGCGGCGTTGAAGTCGAGCCGGATGTGATCGTACTTCGGATCGAGCGGCGTGTGGAAGCGGCGCGTCAGATCGGCGTTGGCGAGGGCGCGCAGCCCTTCGGCGACCATGTCGACGACCTGCTGGTGCGTGACGTTCAGCCGTGCCTTTTCCTCTGCCCCGGCGCGGGCGCTGTCCTGCCTGTGGAGCAGCATCGCCTGCTTGAAGTCGGACAGGACGCGGGCCATGCGACCCAGTTCGGAACGTTCGGAGGATTGCGGCACCTCGGGTTCGAAGTCGCCGTCGCGGTAGTGGCCCATCAGGGCGATCAGATTACCGATCCGGCGCAGGGTCCGTTCGAACAGCAGGAAGGAAAAGAGCGCGGCGGCCAGCGCCGCCCCGGCGGTCAGCAGCAGCGTGGTGCGCAGGTGGGCGGCGGTTGTCTCGCGCTCCTGCGCGGCGTCGGTCCTGATCTCCTGCGCGAGGTCGAGTTCGAGCGCGCGCAGGGTGTCGATCCAGGCGGTGGAGGCGGCGAACCATTGCGGCGCGGTGTAGCCGCCGAGCGTGCCGGTATGGACCGACGCGGTCAGGGCGTCGCGCATGGTGTTCACTGTCTGCGCGGCCTCGGACTGGTTCAGGGCGTCCAGCATGCCGGGCCGTTCGAGGACCTGCGCGGCGGCCGCCAGGTCCGCCGACTGCACGGCGCCGAGACTGACGAACCGCGTGTGCACCGGGGGCGCGAAGGCGCCGGCGCCGAGGCCGGTGGCGCCCATGGCACGCTCCAGCCCGGCGCTTTCCTTGGCCTGTCCGATCAGGGCCTTGGCCTCAACCAGCCGGGCGAGGTCCTCGGAGGCGCGCGCCTCCGACACACGGTTCGCGGTGGAGATCAGCGAATTGACGAGGCCGGTGTACCAGCCCGCCAGTTCCGGCACGGTCTTTTCCGTCGCGGTGATCGCCGCCCGCCACTGGTCCAGTTCGGCAAGGGCTGTGTCGGCGGCGGCCATGCGGTCGGGCGCCGCGGCGCGGGCCATCGGCAGAGCGCCCGCAATGGCGGCGAGGGCCGCGTCGGTCGCCAGGCGCTGGGCGGGCAGGACATCGGCGAAGTTCGCGCCGCCGGAAGAAGTGTAGCCGGCGGAGAAGCCGCGCTCCTTCTGGAGTTCATGCACCAGGTCGTTGATCAGCTCCGCCTCGGCGATGCCGCGCGCCTGTGCGTCGAGGTGGCCGATGTGGTCCTGCCCGGTCGTCCAGTCGTACCACGTCAGGTAGCCGATCAGGGCAAGCAGGGGGAGCATGATGACAAGAGCAGTTTCGCGGAGAGTCATGGCAGGCCTCGCTGAAAGGTTTGGCCGACCATCCGCAGTTACGATTACCGAAGTGTCACCTCGCTAATTTTCTCTTTTCGAATGTATCTTTAACTCACGCCATCGAGCCGTCCGTGACGCGCGCTGCCGACAGTTCGGCCGCGAAGCCGCACAGCGTGTCGACGGCATGCGACAGGCGGTTGTCGGCGACGGTCAGCGCGACGCGGACGTGCCCCGCGGCCGATGCGCCGAAGCTTTCGCCCGGCATGACGGCGATGCGGTGGGCGTCGAGCAGGCGGTAGGCGAAGGTTTCGCCGTCGAGCCCGGTCGCGCGGATGTCGAGCATCAGGTACATCGCCCCGCGCGACGGGATCGCGGTGACGACCGACTGCCTGGCGAGCGTGTCGAGGACAAGGGCGCGGCGGCGGCGGAAGGGTTCGGCCACATGTTCCTCGACCGCGTCGCCCTGTTGCAGCGCGAAGAGCGCCGCATCCTGGATATAGCCGGGCACGCCGTAGGTAGTCGCTGTGGCGAGGTCGATCAGGCGGGCGACTGCCTCTTCCGGGGCTACGATCCAGCCGATGCGGGAACCGGTCATGGCGTGGCTTTTCGACATGGAGCCCACGACCATGGTGCGTTCGGCCATGCCGGGCAGGGCGCGCGGGCTGACGTGGGCGCCCTCCCAGACCTGGGTGTCGTAGACCTCGTCCGAGATCAGCCACAGATCGTTGCCGATGGCGGCGCGCGCGATGCCGTCGAGCGTGTCGGCCCCGTAGACCGTCCCGGTCGGGTTGTTGGGCGTGTTCACCAGCAGGGAGCGCGCGCCGGTGGCCCGTGCGGCGCCGTCGATCTGGTCGAAGGAGGGCAGGAAGGCGTCCTCTGCCCGGGTGGCGATGGCGTGCGGAATGCCTGAGGCGGCGCGGATCGTGCCGGGGTAGGTGGCATAGTAGGGGTCGATGTAGAGGCCGGTCTCGCCGGGGGCGAGCGTCGCCATGTGCGCGGCGAAGAGCGCGGCCTGCCCGCCGGGGGTCACCAGCACGTTGTCGCGTGTGGTGGCGACACCGGTGCGGTTGGCGACGCGGCTGGCGATGCGGTCGCGCAGCGCGTCGACCCCGGGCACCATGGCATAGCCGGTGTGCCCGGCGGAGGCGGCGCGGTGCATCTCGTCGAGGATCGCCTGATCGGTGCCGATGTCATGCTCGCCGATGGTCAGTTCGAGGATGTCCTGGCCTTGCGCCTTCAGGGCGCGCGCCTTGTAGAACACGCCCCAGCCGTCGGAGCCGTCGCCGTTGAGGGTGCAGATACGCTTGGACAAATGCGGCATGGACGGCTCCTTTTCGGGTTCTGGAGGGGTGTGCCAGAGCGAAGGCGGCTGGGCAAGCCGTTAACCTTTGATGCGGAAGTGTGAAGGGTTTCAACGTGTTGCGTTCGGGGGCCGGATTGACCGGGCGCGCGGAGGGGAGTAGCTTTCACGACATGCTGGACGAGGTGCGGCAGAGGCCCGCGGGGGAAACCCCGTCGGGTCTTTTTCGTGTCCTGCCCGAGGAGGGGCAACCTACAGGCAAGAAAGGTGTCGAGCATATGAGCAGCAAGAAGGTGACCGGCTGCACACTGGTGGTTCCGGTGTGCGAGACGGCGCGTCTGGAAGCGCAACGAGACGAGATTGCGCAGACGCTGAAGGACCTGGTCGCGGACATCCGCGACCTGGCGGAGAAAGTCCGGGATGGAGGGGTGAAGAAGGCCGAGCTGGGCACGTCGCTGAGCGACCTGCGTTACTGGCTGAAGGCCGCACGGGAAACGGAGCTGGAACTGGATGAAATCAAGAGGAAAACAACGGGAATCGTCGGATCTTACGGACTTGACCTCGAAGCAGCCAGATTTGAGGTCAGGTGCCGCCTGGATCGCCTCCGCGCCTGCCGAGGTTCAGATTGAGTTCTGGAATGCACTGTCGGAAGGGGGGCGCATCGCGCTCCCCTACCTTTTCGATTTCTGGGCCCATCCGCACCAGCTTCCGCCCGAAGGGGACTGGCGGACGTGGGTGATCCTGGGCGGTCGCGGCGCGGGCAAGACGCGCGCCGGGGCAGAATGGGTTCGCGCGCAGGTCGAGGGCGCGCGTCCGCTGAAGCCGGGCCGCTGCAAGCGCATGGCGATCATCGGCGAGACCTTCGATCAGGCGCGGGAAGTCATGGTGTTCGGCGACAGCGGCATCCTCGCCTGTTCGCCGCCCGACCGCCGCCCGCTCTGGCAGGCGTCGCGCAAGTGCCTCGTCTGGCCCAACGGCGCGGAGGCGATGATCTACTCGGCAAGCGAGCCGGAGGCCCTGCGCGGCCCGCAGTTCGACGGCGCCTGGGTGGACGAGCTGGCGAAGTGGAAGCGCGGGCAGGATACGTGGGACATGCTGCAGTTCGGTCTGCGGCTGGGCGACCACCCACAGGTCTGCGTGACCACCACGCCGCGCAACGTGGGCGTGCTGAAGGCACTCCTGGCGCTCGGGTCCACCGTGACGACACATGCGCCGACCGAGGTGAACGCGGCGCATCTGGCGCGCAGTTTCCTGAACGAGGTGCGCACGCGCTACGCCAATTCATCGCTCGGCATGCAGGAGCTCGACGGTCTGCTGCTGGACGAGGTCGACGGCGCGATGTGGACGCGCGACCTGCTGGATGCGCAGCGTTGCGGGACGTTGCCCACGCTCGACCGGATCGTCGTGGCGGTCGATCCGCCGGCGGGGGACGGGAAGCGCTCGGACGCCTGCGGGATCGTGGTTGCGGGCGCGGCGCGGGACAAGGACGGCCTGATGACCGCCTACGTGCTGGAGGACGCCAGCGTGCAGGGGCGCCGCCCGGCGGAATGGGCCGCCTGCGCGGTGGAGGCGGCGCGCCGCTGGAACGCAGACCGCGTGGTGGCGGAGGTCAACCAGGGCGGTGCCATGGTCGAGGAGGTGCTGCGGCAGGTCGATCCCTATTTGCCGGTCACGCGGGTCCATGCCTCTGACGGTAAGGCGATCAGGGCAGAGCCGGTCGCGGCGCTCTACGAACAGGGCCGGGTCTTCCATTCCGCGGGACTGGCGGAACTGGAAGCGCAGCTTTGCCTGATGACGCCCATGGGGTTTCAGGGAGGCGGCAGCCCCGATCGGGTCGATGCGCTTGTCTGGGCGGTGTCACACCTGATCGTGCCGGGCAAGCCGCCAGTTCAGCCACGGGTGCGGAGTGCGGGATAAGTCGTTGATTTATCTTGCATGTGAGCCTGCGCGGGGCAGCGTACGCTGCGCTGAAGGGTTGTTAACCCGCTGTTCATAGGGTGGCCTTCGAAGCGCGGATGGACCGACCGTTCGCCGGTTTCGGGATAGCGGGATATGCCAGGGGACGCAGGCCTTTCAGGTGTGCGGCCGATGGCCTGCGGCGCGGCGGTTGGGCCGGAGGGAAAAGGAGCACTAGCATGGTTTTCGACTTTCTGCGGCGACAGGATACGCGGGACGCGGTGTCCGTGCCGGAGGTGAAGGCCTCTGCCACGGGGCGTGTCGTGGCCCACATGTCCGCCGGCCGCATCGCGTGGAGCCCGCGGGATACGGTGTCGCTGACGAAGCAGGCGTTCTCCGGCAACCCGGTGGGCTTTCGCGCGGTCAAGCTGATCTGCGAGGCGGCGGCGGCGCTGCCGCTGGTGCTGCAGGACCGGGACACGCGCTATGTCGATCACCCGATCGTCAGGCTGATCACCCAGCCCAACACGGGCCAGGGCCGGGCGGAACTGTTCGAGGCGCTCTATGGCCAGATGCTGCTGTCCGGGGATGGATATCTGGAGGCGGTGGCGGGGGATAGCGGGCTGCCGTTCGAGCTGCACGTCCTGCGCAGCGACCGGATGAGTGTCGTTCCCGGCGCCGACGGCTGGCCCGTGGCCTATGTCTACGAGGTCGGCGGCCGGAAGCACCGGTTCAACGTGACCGGGCCGGTCTCTCCGGTGCTGCATGTGAAGACGTTCCACCCGCAGGACGACCACTACGGCCTGTCGCCGCTTCAGGCGGCTGCGCAGGCGGTGGATGTGCACAACTCGGCGTCGCGCTGGTCGAAGGGGCTTCTGGACAACGCTGCGCGTCCGTCCGGTGCCATCGTCTGGAAGGGCACGGAGGGGCAGGGGCATCTCACGACCGAACAGTACGACCGGCTGACCGCCGAGATGGAGGCGCATCACCAGGGGGCGCGGAACGCGGGCCGTCCGATGCTGTTGGAAGGCGGGCTGGACTGGAAGCCGATGGGTTTCTCGCCCTCCGACATGGAGTTCCAGAAGACCAAGGAAGCGGCGGCGCGCGAGATCGCCGTGGCCTTCGGCGTGCCGCCCATGCTTCTGGGGATCCAGGGCGAGGCGACCTATGCCAATTACGCGGAGGCGCACCGGGCGTTCTACCGCCAGACGGTGCTGCCGCTGGCGTCGAAGGTGACGCACGCCGTGGGGCGCTGGCTGTCGTCCTTCACCGGGGAGGAGATCGTGCTGTCGCCCGACCTCGACCAGGTGCCCGCGCTGGCGGTGGAGCGGGACGCGGTCTGGAACCGCGTGGCCGGGGCCGATTTCCTGACCACTGCGGAGAAGCGCCAGCTCTTGGGTCTGCCGACGCTTCCGGAGGAGGCGCAGGATGACTGAGCTGCGCAGCCGGGCAGAAACCTTTGCCTGTGCGCCTGGGCTTCGGCTGGAAGCGCACGAGCGTGTCTCGAAGCTGCAATACGACGGGTTGACCGACAGGTTCCAGCGGCTGGAGGCCCTGATGGAACGGTTGGAACGGCGGTTGTGGCTGGCCGTCTACGGTGTCGCCGGGGTGATCCTGGCGGAAGCCTTTCAGGGGTTCATGCAGGTGACGCCCTGAGGGCCGCACCACAGGAGGATCGGATATGGATCTGGAACACAAGTTCTGCCGCTTCGACACCGAAGTGACGGTTGTCGAGGGCACGCGGATCGAGGGCTATGCCTCGCTCTTCGGGAAGTGCGACCAGGGCGGCGACGTGGTTGCCCGTGGCGCCTATGCCCGCTCTCTCAAGCGCCTTCTGGCGGAGGGGCGCGCGGTCAAGATGCTGTGGCAGCACGACCCGGCCCAGCCTATCGGCGTCTGGGAACAGGTGCGCGAGGACGAGCGCGGCCTCTACGTGAGGGGCCGGCTGCTGGAGACGGTGGCGAAGGGCCGCGAGGCCGCCGCCCTGATCGAGGCCGGCGCCATCGACGGGCTGTCGATCGGCTACCGCACGATCAAGGCCAGCAAGGATGACAAGGGCCGCAGGCTCTTGGCGGAACTGGAGCTGTGGGAGGTGTCGTTGGTGACCTTCCCGATGCTGCCCAGTGCGCGGGTTGCCGCGAAGGGCGAGGACCGCCCCGACGACGGCGGCCTGCATGCGTTGGCGGAGGCCCTGGAGGGCATGCGCCTGAACCTGGCGGGCGACTGACGCGCGCCACTCATGAGGGAAACAAGGATGAGCAAACCCGAGACCACGTCTCGGACCGGGGAAGATGTGTCTCCGGTCGCCCGGGTGAGTGCCGCGATGGCGGGACTGATCGGGGACTACAAGGCCCTCGCGGCCGATCTGGAAGAGAAGCTTGCAAAACAGGAAGAGCGACTGACCATGCTTGATCACAAAACCGCCCTGGCGAAACGGCCGACCCTTTCGACCCGCGCCGAGGTCGAAGCCCCCCACCTCAAGGCGTTCGACGCGTACCTCCGTTCCGGCGACGACGACGGCCTGCGCGGCATCGAGCTGGAAGGCAAGGCGATGTCCACGGCGGTGAACGCCGATGGCGGCTACCTCGTGGACCCGCAGACCTCTTCGATCATCAAGTCGAAGCTGGACAGCCTCGTCTCGATCCGTGCGATTTCCAACGTGGTGAACGTGGAGGCCTCGGCCTTCGACGTGCTGATCGACCGCAACGACACCGGCGCGGGCTGGGCCACGGAGACCTCGACCGCGGCAGAGACGACCTCGCCGACCATCGAGCGCATTTCCATTCCGCTCTATGAGCTGAACGCGATGCCGAAGGTGTCGCAGCGCCTTCTGGACGACTCCGCCTTCGACGTGGAATCCTGGCTGGCGTCGCGTATCGCCGACAAGTTCATCCGGGCGGAGGCGGCGGCCTTCATCAACGGGGACGGCGTCGACAAGCCTTCCGGTCTGCTGACGAACACCATCGTGGCGAACACCACCTGGTCCTGGGGTGCGCTGGGCTACGTGCCCACCGGCGCCGCGGCGGGCATGGGGGACGGCGATGCCGTGATCGACCTGATCTACGCGCTCGACAGCCGGTATCGCCCGAATGCGACTTTCGTGATGAACTCCAAGACGGCGGGCGCGCTGCGCAAGCTGAAGGATGCGGACGGCCGCCACCTCTGGGCCGACGGCCTGGCCGCGGCAGAGCCCGCGCGTCTGCTGGGCTACAAGGTCCTGATCTCCGAGGACATGCCGGACATCGCCGCCGACGAGCACCCGATCGCGTTCGGCGATTTCGGCGCGGGCTACACCATCGCGGAACGCCCGGACATCCGTGTCCTGCGCGATCCGTTCTCGGCCAAGCCGCACGTGCTGTTCTACGCGTCCAAGCGCGTGGGCGGCGGCGTCAGCGACTTTGCCGCGATCAAGCTGCTGCGTGTCTCGACCTCGTAAACGTGCACCGGACAGGGGGCGGGAGACCGCCCTCTGACGGGCGCGCGTGGTCCCGAGTTGTCCAGCTTCCCCTCCGCCCGAGCAGCCTGGGCGGCGCGCGCCCACCTGTCGATGAGGCCCCCGAAGGCCGAGCATATCGGAGAACAGACATGATGTTGGTGGAAGAAACACAAGTGGCGGAGGCAGCCCTTCCGGTGGCCGGGCTGAAAGAGCATCTGCGGCTGGGCAGCGGCTTTGCGGAGACCGACTTGCAGGACGGCGTGCTTGTCGCGTTCCTGAGGGCGGCCATGGCCGCGATCGAGGCGCGGACGTCAAAGGCGCTGGTGCAGCGCGGGTTCGTCCTGACACTGGACGACTGGCAGGAGCGCGGGGTGCAGACGCTGCCGATAGCACCGGTGCAGAGCATCACCGATGTGACGATTATCGATGGTTACGGCGTGTCCCAGACGCTGGATGCGTCCGCCTACCGCCTGCAGCGCGACACGTTCACACCGAAGCTGCGCGCGGTGGCGGCAAGCTTTCCGTCCGTTGCGAATGGCGGTGCGGTCGAGATCCGGTTTCAGGCGGGATACGGGCCCGGGTTTGCCGACGTTCCGGACGATCTGAAACAGGCCGTCATGCTGCTGGCGTCGCACTACTATGAATACCGGGACGAAACGGCGCTGAGCCAGGGGTGCATGCCGTTCGGCGTGACCAGCCTGATCGCCCGCTACCGTCCGATCCGGCTGGGGCTGGGGGCATGAGCGCGCTGGGCGGCGGCGGCCCGAAGAGCGTTGCTACGCTGAACCGGCGGCTCGTGCTCGAGGCGCCGCAGGATGTCCCGGATGGCGCGGGCGGTTACGCCCGTCTCTGGTCGGTGGTCGGCACACTCTGGGCGCGGGTCGAACCGCATAGCGGCCGGCAGACCAATGGTGAAGCCGGTGCGATCTCTTCCGCGGGGTTCACCGTGACGGTCCGTGGCGCCCCGGTTGGTCATTCGAGCCGTCCGGTCGCAGGGCAACGCTTTCGCATGGCCTCCCGGGTTTTCGCTATCGAAGCGGTCACGGAGGCGGAGCCGCGGGCGATGTACCTCGACTGCCGCTGCTCCGAGGAGGTTTCGGCATGACCTATGCACTCGCTGGAGCCTTGCAGGCGGCGGTCTACGCGCGGTTGCAGTCCTACGCACCGCTGACCGCCATCGTCGGGGACGCGGTCCATGACAAGATGCCGTCCGGCGCGCTGCCCCCGATCTACGTGGCCCTCGGCCCCGAGCGGGTGGAGGACGCCGGAGATCAGACCGGCGCGGGCGCCTGGCACCAGTTCGAGGTCTCGGTCGTGACGGAGAACGCGGGGTTCCTTTCCGCGAAAGAGGCCGCCGCCGCGGTGAGCGACGCCTTGCACGACGCGGACCTGACCCTCGGACGCGGCCGCCTGGTGGGGCTGTGGTTCCACAAGGCCAGGGCTTCGCTGGCGGGCGAAGGCCGCCGGCGCATCGACCTGACCTTCCGTGCGCGGGTCGAGGACAACTGAACCTTTTCATCCAGGAGTGAGACAGATGGCTGCTCAGAACGGCAAGGATCTATTGATCAAGGTGGACATGACCGGGACCGGCACGTTCCAGACCATGGCAGGGCTGCGCGCCACGCGGGTCAGCTTCAACGCGGAAAGCGTGGATGTGACCACGTTGGAAAGCCAAGGCGGCTGGCGCGAGCTGCTGGCCGGGGCGGGGGTCAAGTCGGCCAACATCAGCGGGTCGGGCGTCTTCAAGGACGACACGACCGACGAACGCGCCCGGCAGATATTCTTCGACGGAGAGACGCCGGTCTTCCAGATCATCATCCCCGACTTCGGCACCGTCGAGGGCGCCTTCCAGGTGACAGCGATCGAATACGCCGGCTCCCACAACGGGGAAGCGACCTACGAGATGTCGCTGGCCTCGGCGGGGCAGCTGGCCTTCACGGCCCAGCCGGTGGCGTGATGGCCAATCCGTGGCGGGGGGATGTGGCGCTGGTCATCGACGGCGAGCGCCACGTGATGCGGCTGACGCTGGGCGCGCTGGCCGAACTGGAAGCGGGGCTGGAGACGGGCTCGCTCGTCGAGCTTGTGCAGCGGTTCGAGGACGGGCGGTTCAGCACGCGGGACGTGCTGGCGCTGATCGTGGCGGGTCTGCGCGGTGGCGGCTGGACCGGCCGGGCCGCCGACCTGATGTCCGCCGAGATCGAGGGCGGTCCCATGGGCGCGGCGAAGACTGCGGCGGAACTGCTGGCGCGGGCCTTCATGCTGCCGGAGACGGCGGATGACGGGGTTTGACTGGCCGGCGCTGATGCGCGCGGGGATGCGCGGCCTCGGTCTGCGCCCCCGGGAATTCTGGGACCTGACGCCGGCAGAGTTGCAGCTTCTGCTGGGCGACGGGTCCGGTACGCGTCCCCTTGGGCGCAAGCGGCTGACCGAACTTATGGCGGCCTTTCCGGACAGGAGTGACGAAAGATGAGCGGTTTCGATCTGGATGACGACCTTGGCGACGCGGCAGAGCGGCTCGAGCGGTCGCTGGGCGGCGCGGCGGGCATGGCTCAGGCCTTCGACGCAGAGATGCGGCGGATCAACACGACGTTCTCGGAGACGGGGCGCAGCGCGACACGGCTGGACTCCACCATGAGCCGGGGCGTGGCGCGCGCCATCGACGGTGTCGTGCTGGACGGGATGAAGCTGTCGGATGCGCTCGACACCGTGGCGCGGTCGATGATCGACGCGGCGTGGAAGGCGGCTGTGAAACCCGTCGCCAACCATGTGGGCGGCTTCCTCGCCTCGGGCGTCTCTGCGCTGTTCGGCGACCTTTCCCCGTTTGCGAAGGGCGACGGGTTCACGCAGGGGCGCGTCATGCCCTTCGCCACCGGCGGCGTCATCAGCGGCCCGACGTACTTCCCGATGCGTGGCGGGACGGGCCTGATGGGCGAGGCGGGGCCGGAGGCGATCATGCCGCTGACCCGCGGGGCCGACGGCAAGCTGGGCGTGCGCGCCGCTGGCGGAGGCGCGCCGGTGACGGTCGTGATGAACATCTCGACCCCGGACGCCCGCTCGTTCGAGCGCAGCCAGAGCCAGATCGCGGCCCGCATGAGCCAGGCGCTGAGCCGTGGCGCGCGCAACAGGTAATTGGAGGGAAAGATGGCTTTTCACGAGGTGAGATTCCCCGCCGACCTGAGCTTCGGCTCGGTCGGTGGGCCGGAGCGTCGGACCGACATCGTGACGCTGACCAGCGGGTTCGAGGAACGCAACACACCCTGGGCGCACTCCCGCCGGCGCTACGATGCGGGGCTCGGTCTGCGGTCGCTGGACGACGTATCGGCGCTGATCGCTTTCTTCGAGGCACGGCAGGGTCAGCTGTACGGCTTTCGCTGGAAGGACTGGGCGGACTACAAGTCTTGCGCGCCGTCGCGGACGGTTGCGACGGGCGACCAGGTGATCGCGCGCGGCGACGGCGTCACGAAGAGCTTCCAGTTGATCAAGACCTACACCTCGGGCGAGGGCTCTTATGCACGGCCGATCATGAAGCCCGTCGCCGGCACGGTCGTCGCAGCGGTGCAGGACGTCCAGATGTTCGAGGGCGTGCACTTCGAAATCAACACGTCCACCGGCATCATCACCTTCACTGAAGCGCCGATGAACGACGTGGAGATCTCGGCCGGGTTCGAGTTCGACGTGCCGGTCCGGTTCGACACGGATCGCATCAACGTCAGCGTGTCCAGCTTCCGCGCCGGTCAGGTGCCGGATGTCCCGGTTGTCGAGGTGCGGATCTGATGGGACAGGAAGACCTGCACGCGCATCTGGCCACCGGCATCACGACCGTCGCCCGCGCTTGGGCCGTCACGCGCCGCGACGGGGCCGTCTTCGGGTTCACCGATCACGATTGTGAACTGACGTTCGGCGGCGTGGTCTTCAAGGCGGAGACCGGTCTGTCGGCCCGAGCGCTCGCGCAGTCGACCGGGCTTTCGGTCGACAACACGGAGGCGATGGGCGCGCTCAGCGACACGTCGATCAGCGAGAAGGACATCGCGGCGGGCCGGTTCGACGGTGCCGAAGTGGTGGCCTGGCTGGTGAACTGGGCGGATGTGGACGCCCGGCGGGTGATGTTCCGCGGACATATCGGCGAGGTGCGCCGCAGCGCCGGGGCCTTCCACGCGGAGTTGCGCGGCCTGACGGAGGCGCTGAACCGCCCGGTGGGCCGGGTCTATCAGAAACCGTGCACCGCGGTTCTGGGCGACAGCGGCTGCGGGTTCGATCTGAACACCGGCGGCTACGTGTTCGAATGTGTACTCGAAGGGGTCGACGAGGCGCGCGTCTTTCGTGCCGGTCCGCTGGGCGGGTTCGATACCGGCTGGTTCCAGCGCGGGCGCCTGACCGTTCTGACCGGCGACGCGGAGGGGCTGACGGGCATGATCAAGCGCGATCACCTGGCGCCCGACGGCACCCGGCTGATCGAGCTCTGGGAGCCGCTGCGCGCGCAGCCCGCGGCAGGCGACAGCGTGAGACTGGTTGCTGGATGCGACAAGCGGTTCGAGACCTGCCGCCTGAAATTCGGCAACGTGATCAACTTCCAGGGCTTTCCGGATGTGCCGGAGGACGACTGGATCACCGTTCAGCCCGCGATGGCCAAGGCCCGGAACGGGGGGAGCCGCCGATGAACGCGGTCGTCGAAACGGCCCGTTCGTGGATCGGTACGCCCTACGTACATCAGGCGTCGGTCAGGGGCGCGGGGTGCGACTGTCT
Organism: Sagittula sp. P11; assembly: GCF_002814095.1. Taxonomy (NCBI): domain Bacteria; kingdom Pseudomonadati; phylum Pseudomonadota; class Alphaproteobacteria; order Rhodobacterales; family Roseobacteraceae; genus Sagittula; species Sagittula sp. P11. The sequence goes on along the minus strand of NZ_CP021913.1, from coordinate 221,349 downwards.
CGGGCTTCTGCGCGGGGTCTGGCGCGACCTGATCGGACCCGAGCCGGAGGTTGTGCCCCCCTACACCCGCGACTGGTCGGAGCCGCAGGGCGACGAGCGGCTCTGGCGCGCGGGATTGGCTCATTTGCTGCCCAAGCCGTTAGGTCAGGTTGCGCCCGGTGACGTGCTGCTGTTCCGGATGCGCGAGGGCGCGGTGGCCAAGCACATCGGGCTTCAGGCGGCGACCGGGCCGCAAGCCACGTTCGTCCACGCCTACACCGGGCACGGGGTCATCGAGAGTGCGTTCAGCGCACCATGGGCCCGGCGGGTCGTGGCCCGTTTCTCCTTTCCCCAACAGGTATCATCGGAGGGCTGAGTCATGGCGACGATCCTACTTTCCGCCGCAGGGGCGGCGATCGGCGGCTCAATCGGCGGCTCGGTCCTGGGCCTTTCCGCCGTGGCCGTGGGCCGTTTCGCCGGTGCCGCCCTCGGGCGTGCCATCGACTCGCGCGTCATGAACCAGAGGGTCATGGGGCAGGGGTCCGACGTCGTCGAGACAGGCCACGTTGACCGCTTCCGCCTGACAGGCACCGGCGAGGGGCAATCTATCGCGCGGGTCTACGGACGCATGCGTGTCGGCGGCCACGTCATCTGGTCGACGGAGTTCATGGAACACGTCCATGAAAGCGGCGGTGGTGGCGGGGGCGGCAAAGGCTCTGCACCCAGACAGCCCGCGCAGCCGGTTGTGCGCCAGTACAGCTATTCGGTCAGCCTGGCGCTTGCCCTGTGCGAGGGCGAGATCACCAGCGTCGGCCGGGTGTGGGCGGACGGCGCCGAGATCCCGCTGCACGATCTGAACATGCGTGTCTATCGCGGGACTACCGACCAGCTGCCGGATCCGAAGATGGAAGCGGTTGAGGGCAGCGGCCTTGTGCCTGCCTATCGTGGCACGGCCTACGTGGTCATCGAGGATCTGGACCTCTCGCAATACGGCAACCGCGTTCCGCAGTTCAGTTTCGAGATCACGCGCCCCGACAGCGGCGCAAAGGACGTTCCGGATCTGGTGCGCGGGGTGGCGATGATCCCGGGCACCGGAGAATACGCACTGGCGACGGAGCCGGTCTACTGGGCCTATCAGGCCTCGACCGACGCCCTGTTCGGCACCGGGCCGGGCGGCGTTGCGGTGGCCAATGTGAACTCTCCGTCCGAGGAGCCGGACTTCAATACCTCCCTGCAGCAACTGACCGACGAGGTTCCGGCCTGCGAGGCGACCTCGCTCATCGTGAGCTGGTTCGGCAACGATCTGCGCTGCGGGCTGTGCGAGATCAAGCCGAAGGTGGAGCAGACGGCGTATGACGGGCGCATGCCCTGGACGGTCAGCGGATTGACCCGTGGCGCCGCCGAGACGGTTCCCGAGGACGAAGGCCGCCCGGTCTACGGCGGCACGCCCACGGACCAGTCGGTGGTGCAGGCGATCCGCCGCATGAACGCCAAGGGGTTGAAGGTAATGTATTACCCCTTCATCCTGATGGAGCAGACCGCCGGCAATACGCTGGAGAACCCGTGGACCGGCGAGGTCGGTCAGCCGGCCCTGCCGTGGCGCGGACGCATCACGCTGAGCACGGCGCCCGGTCGGGCAGGCTCACCCGACACCACGGTCGCCGCGGACGCGGAGGTCGCCGCGTTCTTCGGCACCGCCTCGGCGTCGGACTTCGCGGTGGGCGATGGCACGGTGACGTATTCCGGCCCGTCGGAGTGGCGCTACCGCAGGTTCATCCTGCATCAGGCAGCGCTTTGTGCTGCGGCGGGCGGCGTCGATGCCTTCTGCATCGGGTCCGAGATGGTCGGTCTGACGCCGATCCGTGGTGTTGCGGGTTTCGCCGCAGTGACGGCGCTGAGGGCGCTGGCAGCGGAATGTCGGGCGCTTCTGGGGCCGGACGTGCGGATCGGATATGCGGCCGACTGGACGGAATACTCCGGCTACCAGCCGTCTGGCGCACCGGGGGACCTGTATTTCCATCTGGACCCGCTCTGGTCCGACCCCGAGATCGACTTCGTCGGTATCGACAACTACATGCCCCTGTCCGACTGGCGCGATGGCGACGACCACGCCGATGCGTCTTGGGGACAGGTGCACAACCTCGGCTACCTCACCGCCAATATCGAGGGCGGGGAGGGCTACGACTGGTACTACCCGACGGACGAGGCGCGCGAGACGCAGCGGCGCGAACCGATCACCGACGACGCCCACGGAGAACCGTGGGTCTGGCGTTACAAGGACATCCGCAACTGGTGGCAGAACCGTCACCACGAACGCATAGGCGGCGAACGCCAGGAAACGCCCACCGCCTGGGAGCCCGGGATGAAACCGGTCTGGTTCACCGAACTGGGTTGCGCGGCGGTCGACAAGGGCACCAACCAGCCCAACAAGTTCCTCGATCCAAAGTCCTCGGAATCGAGCCTGCCGTATTACTCGAACGGTCTTCGGGACGAGGCCATACAGCGCGCCTATCTTCAGGCACTGCTCGGTTACTGGACGGACCCGGCCAACAACCCGGTGTCAGAGGTCTACGATGCGCCCATGCTCGACATGTCGCGTGCCTTCGTCTGGGCCTGGGATGCGCGGCCTTATCCGTGGTTTCCGGGAAATGCCGGACTTTGGTCGGACGGTCCGAACTATCGGGCCGGGCACTGGCTGAACGGCAGGGCATCGGGGCGTTCGCTTGACTCGGTTGTCACCGAAATCTGTCATCGTGTCGGCCTGACGCAGATCGACACCAGCGGGCTTGCTGGCTTTGTCCGGGGCTACGCGGTGCCGCAGATCGGCGATGCACGCAAAGCCCTGCAGCCGCTGATGCTGGCCTACGGATTCGACGCGGTGGAGCGCGACGGCCTGCTGGTCTTCCGGATGCGGTCGGGGCGCAACGCGGTGGAGATCGCTGCCGAAGATCTGGCGGTGAGCGACGACCTCGACGGCGATCTGGTGGAGACCCGCGCCGGTGCGGCAGAGATGTCGGGGCGTGTCCGCCTGGGATTTGTCCTTGCCGATGCGGATCATCAGGCGGCCTCGGAAGAGGCGATCCTGCCAGACGACGAGACGCACGCCATTGCCGAAACGGAGATTCCCCTGGCCCTGACGCGGACCGAAGGGCGGCAGATCGCGGAACGCTGGCTGTCGGAGGCCCGCGTCGCCCGTGACACGCTGCGGTTCGCCCTGCCGCCGTCGCATCTGCCGGTCGGAGCCGGGGATATCGTGCGCCTGCCTGCGCAGTCCGGTCCGGTTCTGGCGCGGGTGGACAGGGTCGAGGTCATGGAACACCAGATCGTCGACGCGGTGCGGATCGAGCCCGACGTCTTCCTGCCCTCAACCTTCACCGAGGACAACGCCCTCTTGCGCCCCTTCGTGCCTGCCGTGCCGGTGACGCCCTTGTTCATGGACCTGCCCCTGATGACCGGAGAAGAGGTGCCACACGCGCCGCATCTGGCGGTCACGGCGCAACCGTGGCCCGGCGCGGTTGCGGTATACGACGCGGCGCAGGATGCGGACTACGTCCAGAATGTGCTGGTTGCCGGACGCGCGGTTGTCGGCATCACCGAAACACCGCTGGCGGCGGCGCGGCCCGGTCTGATCGACCCGGGCGGTCCGCTTCAGGTCCGGCTGGCGAATGGCGCGTTGCAATCCATCGGGTCCGAGGCCTTCCTGGCCGGCGGCAACCTGATGGCGATCGGCGACGGAACGCCGGGCAACTGGGAGCTGTTCCAGTTCCGCGACGCCACGTTGGTCGGAGAAGGGCGGTGGCTCCTGTCTCATCGCCTGCGGGGACAGGCGGGATCGGACGGGGTGATGCCGGACACCTGGCCCGCCGGGTCGTGGGTGGTCCTGATGAACGGCGCACCGCGGCAGATCTCTTTGGCCGGGCATCTGCGTCGGGTATCCCGTCACTTCAGGATCGGACCGGCCCGGCGACCGTATGACGATCCGAGCTACGTGCATCAAGTGCATGCCTTCGATGGTAACGGCCTGCGGCCCTACCGGCCGGCGCACCTCAAGGCTCTGGATGCTGCCGGGGACTTGACCGTGACGTGGGTCCGGCGCACGCGCGTCGATGGCGACAGCTGGGACGGCTACGAGGTGCCGCTGGCGGAGGACAGCGAATCCTACGTCGTGCGGGTCATGCAGGGCAGCAGCACGCTGCGCGAGGCGCAGGTTTCTGTCCCCACCTGGACCTACAGTGCGCTTGCGCGGACATCGGACGGGATCGGTGGTGCGTACAGCATCGCCGTGGCCCAGATATCGGCGCGCTACGGGGCAGGGCCGTTCGCAATGGTCGACCTGACCGCATGAGACCGCTTCGCCCGGCGGATGTGATGGCAGCGGCGCGGGCCTTGTTGTCCGCGCCGAGCGACGTACGTCCGGAACTGATGCGCCGCATGATGGTGGAGGCAGATATGGCCGACAGTTACCGTCGCCGCCTTGGCAGGGTGCATCGGATCTGGGGTAACGGCACGCTCGCCTCCGCGGCGCTGGTCCGTCCGTTGGCGGCCTGGCAAAAGCCGGACGACAGCGATCTGCTCGAATGCCTTGCCCTGGTGACCGACGCCCTGCTGGTGCGTGACCGGATCGGTCATCCCTTGGCGCAGGACATGCAGCGCAGGACAGTCGGCTCCAGCTCCAGCCGGGCAGGGGCGATCTCCTCGCCACAGTCGGCGCAATAGCCGAACTCGCCCTCCTCGATCCTTTGCATGGCGGCTTGCAACGCACGCCGGTACAGGTCGCGCCGCGCCTGCGTGGCCTTTGCCATCGACTGGTTCAGCAGGGCATCCTGTCGCGACAGCCGCCCCACCGACTGCTGGTCGAGTTCGACGACCCGCTGGCTCCGTTCGCCAAGCGCATCATCCTCGTCGAGAGCCGCCAGCCGATTACCGATGTCCTGCCGGAATCTCCGAACCTCCCGTTCATCCATGATCGCAATGGCCCCTATCAAGGATTTGCGTTTCGTTCCCCAGACCCTATCTGCTATCTTGCCGTGGTCAAAGGAGGACGCCAGATGGCTGAAACACGCATGAAACTGGCCGAGGTCGACCCGGTCTGGGCGCGCATCGCCCGTGAAGCCGACGAAGCCGTGGCGCAGGAACCCTTGCTTGGCGGCATGGTGCATTATTCCATTCTGCACCATCCGACGATCGAAAGGGCGCTGAGCTACCGCATCTCGTTGAAGCTGGCCAATGGCGAGATGTCGGAACAGATCATCCGTGAAATCTGCGACGAGGCCTATTCGGCAGAGCCGGATCTGGCCCATGCGGCGCGCGCCGACATCACCGCCACCTACGAACGTGACCCGGCCTGCCACCGCTACCTGCAGCCGCTGCTCTTCTTTAAGGGGTTCCAGGCGGTTCAGGCGTATCGCGTGGCGCATTGGCTCTGGACGCAGGGGCGTAAGGATCTTGCGTATTTCTTCCAGATGCGGTCGTCCGAGGTGTTCGGCATCGACATCCATCCCGCGGCCCGCATCGGGCGCGGCATCATGATCGACCATGCGCACTCCATCGTGATCGGTGAAACCGCGGTCGTGGGCGACAACGTCTCTATGCTGCACTCGGTCACGCTGGGCGGCACCGGCAAGGAAGACGCCGACCGCCATCCGAAGATCGGGAACAACGTGCTGATAGGGGCCGGGGCGAAGGTGCTGGGCAACATCACTGTTGGCCACTGCTCGCGGATCGCCGCGGGGTCTGTTGTGCTGAAGGAAGTCCCGCCGTGCACCACGGTTGCGGGCGTGCCTGCGAAGATCGTGGGCGAGGCGGGCTGCGATCAGCCGTCCAAGGAGATGGACCAGATCCTGCGCGGCGAAACGCTGGGGATGTGAACCTGTGCAAGTGCGAAAAAGCCCCGGCCGGTGCCGGGGCTTTTTCGTTTGTACCACAGCAGGGCTGGCCCGAAGGGATCAGGCCAGCATGGCCAGCGGGTTCTCGAGGTTGTCCTTGATGGCGGCCAGCAGTTCCGCGCCGAGTGCGCCGTCGATGACACGGTGATCCACCGACAGGGTGACCGACATCACGGTTGCCACGGCCAGCGCCCCGTCCGCGTTTACGACCGGCTTCTTCACCCCGGCGCCGACCGCAAGGATCGCGCCGTGTGGCGGGTTGATGACCGCATCGAAGTTCTCGATCCCGAACATGCCGAGGTTGGAAATCGCGAAACTGCCGCCCTGGTATTCGGAGGGTGCGAGTTTGCGGTCGCGGGCGCGGGTCGCGAGGTCCTTCATCTCGGCCGAGAGGGCCGAGAGTGTTTTCTGATGCGCATCGCGCAGGACGGGCGTAAAGAGGCCGCCCTCGATTGCCACGGCTACCGCCACGTCCGAGGGCGTCAGTTGCAGGATGCGGTCACCGGCCCAGACGGCATTGGCCTTCGGCACCTGCTGAAGCGCCAGGGCGCAGGCCTTGATGATGAAGTCGTTGACCGACAGCTTCACGCCGCGCGGTGCGAGCTGTTCGTTCAGCTGCGCTCGGAAGGCCATCAGCGCGTCCAGCGTGATGTCCCGGCGCAGGTAGAAATGGGGGATGGTCTGCTTGGCCTCGGTCAGGCGGGCTGCAATGGTCCGGCGCATGCCGTCCAGCGGCACTTCCGTATAGGTCCGGTCCGCATAAAGCGCCGCGACGGAGGACGGATCGACCTGCGCCGCTTCGGCTTTGGCAGGCGCCACAGCGGGTGTGGCGGCAGCGGCCGCCGGTTTCGCCGCGGCGGGGGCAGCCGTCGCCCCTTCGACATCGGCCTTCACGATGCGGCCGCGCGGGCCGGAGCCCTTGATCTGCGACAGGTCGAGGCCCTTCTGCTGGGCGATCCGCCGGGCGAGGGGGGAGGCGAAGATCCGTTCCCCGTCAGAGCGTTCCGGCGCGGGCGGCGCGGCTTTGATCTCGGCCTCGGGGGCTGCCTGCGTCTCCTTCGGTTCGGACGGGGGAGGGGCCTTGGGGCCGCCCGTTGCGCCTAGGTCGTCAGCCGTCTCGCCCTCTTCCAGAAGGACCGCGATCACCGTGCCGACCTTCACCTCTGCCGTACCCTCGGCGACGACGATCCGGCCGATCACGCCCTCGTCGACGGCCTCGAACTCCATCGTTGCCTTGTCGGTCTCGATCTCTGCCAGCACGTCACCGGAAGATACCGTGTCGCCCTCCTTAACCAGCCACTTGGCCAGTGTGCCCTCTTCCATCGTGGGCGACAGTGCGGGCATCTGAATTTCCACGGGCATCGCTCAGCTCTCCGTCTCGAGGGTCATCTCGTCGAAGGGCGCCGGCGGCGTGGCTCCGTTGATGAGCGCGGTCATCGCGCCTTCCAGCTCTGTCTTCTGGGCCGCCGCCCATTCCATCGCCCGGTCTTCCGTCACGGTGCCCATCTCGCGTTCGAGCAGCGATTTGGGCGCCAGTGCCGTCACGGGGCCAAGCGACAGGTGCAGGCCGTGCGGGCCGAGCCCGAGGATTTCGATCTCATCCGCCATGGTTGCCCCCTCAGCGATAGGTGACTTGTTTGACGGCCTCGATCACCTCTGCGGTGGTGACCAGGGCCAGCTTTTCGAGGTTCGCGGCATAGGGCATGGGCACGTCCTTGCCGGTCAGGTTGATGACCGGGGCATCAAGCCAGTCGAACGCCTTCTGCATCAGCACCGCCGAGATGTTGTTGCCGATGGAGGCCACCGGGAACCCTTCCTCGATGGTCACGCAGCGGTTGGTCTTTTTGACCGAAGCAATGACGGTTTCGGTGTCCATGGGCCGCAGGGTGCGCAGGTCGATGACCTCGGCGCTGATGCCCTCTGCCGCCAGCTTCTCTGCCGCGTCCATGGCGTAGGTCATGCCGATGCCGAAGCTGACCAGCGTGACATCGGTGCCCTCGCGCCAGATGCGGGCCTTGCCGAAGGGCACGGTGAAGTCGTCCATCACCGGCACGTCGAAGGAGCGGCCGTAAAGGATCTCGTTTTCGAGGAAGACCACCGGGTTCGGATCGCGGATGGCGCTTTTCAGCAGGCCCTTCGCGTCGGAGGCAGAGTAGGGCATGCACACCTTCAGGCCCGGGATATGCGCGTACCATGCCGCGTAATCCTGGCTGTGCTGCGCGCCGACCCGGGCCGCGGCACCGTTCGGACCGCGGAAAACGATGGGGCAGCCCATCTGGCCGCCGGACATATACAGCGTCTTGGCCGCCGAGTTGATGATCTGGTCGATGGCCTGCATGGCGAAGTTGAAGGTCATGAACTCCACGATCGGGCGCAGGCCGCCGAAGGCCGCACCGACGCCGATCCCGGCAAAGCCATGTTCGGTGATCGGCGTGTCCATCACACGTTTGGACCCGAACTCGTCCAGCAGGCCCTGGCTGATCTTGTAGGCGCCCTGGTACTCCGCCACTTCCTCCCCCATCAGGAAGACGTCGCCGTCGCGGCGCATCTCCTCGGCCATGGCGTCGCGCAGCGCCTCGCGGACGGTCTGCGACTTCACCTTCGTGCCTTCCGGCCAGTCCGGTTCGGGCTTCTGCCACTCCGGCTCCGGGTGCGATTTGGCGGCGGCGGGCGCGCTTTCGGAGGTCAGCGTCTTGTCGACGGGGGCGGGCTGCTGCGCCGGGCCGGTGCGGACCGCGTCCTCCACGCTTTCGCCGTCCTCGACCAGCACTGCGATGGGGGTGTTCACCGCCACGCCCTGCGTGCCTTCGGTCACGAGGATCTTGCCGACGATGCCCTCGTCGACCGCCTCGAACTCCATCGTCGCCTTGTCGGTCTCGATCTCCGCGATCACGTCGCCGCTCGAGACGGTGTCGCCTTCCTTCACCAGCCACTTGGCCAGCGTGCCTTCCTCCATCGTCGGAGAGAGCGCGGGCATCAGGATTTCGGTTGCCATGTCCGTGTCACTCCTGCTCTTGCGGCCGACAGGCGTTCATCAGCGCCCCCATCGACATGTTGGCGAACCCGACATCGTTTTCGGCGGTGGGGGTGAGGATTGTCAGGTGTACCTGCTCGGTCGGCATCCGGCCTTCGCAGCGCGTGTCGGTGCAGGTCATCTCGATAGCGTCCCGGTAAGCCTTGCGGGTCTCGTTGTCCGGCCCGTCCAGCGTGATGTCCGCGCTCACGTCCACACCATCCGAGAACGGCAGGATCAGGCTGGCCACGTCGGGGGCATAGACCGCCTCCTGGTAACCGTCCATCGACAGGTCCCGCACGTTGAACGTGGTCACCGTGGTGCGCACCGTCTCCGGGTCCAGCTTCTGGATCAGTGTCATCCGGTAGAGGCAGGTGTCGAGGTGCTCGAACTTCGTGCGGAAGGGCGCATCCTCCTCGCCCTGGTTCAGGTAACGGAAGAGGTTGACCGCCAGCGGCGCCTCCAGCGGCGGGCCGTCGATCACGATGGTCTCGCCCGTGTCCTTGTTGGTGACCGTGGTCTGCGCCAGTGCCGCAAGGGGCAGGGCGGTCAGCGCCGCAGCGACGACGAATGCCTTCATGCCGCGCCCTCCTGTTTCTGCGGCACGGATTGGGCGTAGATGTCGGTCCAGAGCTCATCGAGCGCGGGTTCCGGGCTCTCGCGGGAGAAATCCGCAGCCTCCGTCACCACGGCCTTGATCTCCTTGTCGATGGCCTTCAGGTCGTCCTCTGTCGCGTGTTTGCCCTGCAGCAGCATCTCGCGGACGTGTTCGATGGGATCGCGCTCCTCGCGCATCTTCTGGACTTCCTCGCGCGTCCGGTACTTTGCCGGGTCGGACATGGAGTGCCCGCGATAGCGGTAGGTCTTCACCTCGAGGATGTAGGGCCCCTTGCCGGACCGGCAGTGCTTCACCGCCTTGTCGCCCGCATCCTTGACCGCCGAGACATCCATCCCGTCGACGATCTCTCCGGGAATGCCGAAGGCCTCGCCCCGGGTGTGCAGATCAGGCGTGGACGTCGAACGCGCCTGCGCCGTTCCCATGGCATACTGGTTGTTCTCGATCACGAAGATCACCGGCAGCTTCCAAAGGGCGGCCATGTTGAAGGTCTCGTAGACCTGGCCCTGGTTCGCGGCGCCGTCCCCGAAATAGGTGAAGGTCACGCGGTCGTTGCCCCGATACTTGTCCGAAAACGCAAGACCCGCGCCCAGCGGCACCTGCGCGCCGACGATGCCGTGGCCGCCGTAGAAGTGCTTTTCGCGGCTGAACATGTGCATGGAGCCGCCCTTGCCCCGGGAATAGCCGCCCTCGCGCCCGGTCAGTTCGGCCATGACGCCCTTGGGATCCATGCCGCAGGCCAGCATGTGGCCGTGGTCGCGGTAGGAGGTGATACGCTTGTCGCCCTCTTCGGCAGCGGCTTCCAGTCCGACGACCACCGCCTCCTGTCCGATGTAGAGGTGGCAGAAACCGCCGATCAGTCCCATGCCGTAAAGCTGGCCCGCCTTCTCCTCGAAGCGCCGGATCAGCAGCATGTCGCGATACCAGGCCTTCAGGTCGTCGGCCGAGACATTGGGCTTTGCAGCCGCCTTGCGCGTGGCCATCGCGTCTCCTCCCCAGGAATAGTTTAGCGTTAAACAGTCTTGGCAAGAAGCGTAGCGCGGCTTTGCAGGCCCGTAAAGCCCGCGCAACAATATTTCGCGCACTATTCGTCGCAGGAAATCTTCATAAGCGCGCAACGGGATGCTGCCGTCGGACGTTGGCGCAGGAATGGACCGGACAGGGCGATCCTGCAGGCACTTTCGACAGCGACCGTTAACGATAGGAACTGTTACCAATGGAAGACGATGACGACGCGCCGAAGCTGATCCGCACCGATTTCAGCGACGAAACCTCGTGGGAGGCCCTGCTCGAGGCCGCGATGGCCGAGGGCGAAATGGGGTACACCGCCAACTTCTCACGCGTGGAGGACGAGCAGCACGACGGCGCCGATACCGACGCCCTGTTCGAAGCCTTCCCGGATGAAGCAGTGCTGTATGTCGCCGACGATCACGCCATGAGCGACCAGAGCTGGCCGATCCTCGTCGTGGATACGGAGACCGGCGCCGAATTCCGGGTGCGCGCCGGGGACGCCTGGGCCGTGGAGAACAACCTCACCCTTGGCAACATGTCCTTCGACGAGGCCATGGACATGCTGGACGAGGACGGAGTTTTCCAGCCGCCGGTCTGAAACCGGGTGGCTCAGTTCACCACGATTTCGTCGGACCGCACCAGGCCCAGCACATCGCGGGCCTGCTGGTCGAGCAGGTCGAGGTCGAGATAGTCGTCGGACAGCCGCTCCGTGAGGTTCTCCATCTGGAGGACCTCCGCCTGCACGGCGGCAAGCTCCTGTTCCAGCTTCTGGCCCTCGACCACGATTTCCGCGCGGCGGAACAGGCCGAAGTCCCCTTGCACGGCGGCAAAGGTGAAATAGGCCGACAGGCTGAGGGTCACCGCGAAGAACACGGGGACGCCAAGGGAAGGGCGTGAACGACGGGGTGTCATGATCTCTTGTCTGCCTCGGAAACATCTCTCGGGGGATGCCTTGCCGGCCAATCTGTCATGCTGGCCGAATCAGTAAAAGCCACGCCTTCGTGAGCCCGCGAATCGGTGGTAAAGCGTTGCATTCCTGCACAGTACGCTGCCTCTCTGGCTTGTGACAGTGGGGTCGCTATTGTGCGCGCATGCAAAGACCGCTCCTCCTCTGCCTGCTGATTCTCTCCCTCGCCGGATGTGCCGCGCGGGGCGTTATCACGCTCCTGCCGGAGCTTGACGGGCAGGGAACCGACCTGCAGCGCGTCTTCATCGCCTCCAACCGGCTGAGCGGTTCCGACGATGCGAGCCAGTTCATCTTCGAACAGGACTTCGGCGATGTGCGCGACCCGAACATGCGCTACGGCTCTATCCTTATTTCGATCCCGCCGGGCCACAGGACAGGCAACATCGAATGGCCGGGCGCCGAGGAGCCCGATCCGCAACGCCATTTCGTCGCCTCGGATCAACGCACCTTCGCCGACGCGCGTGCCTTCCTGAAGGCGCTCGACGCCAGCGGCCGCCAGCCGCGCGAGGTGGTGGTGTTTGTGCATGGCTACAATGTGAACAACGCGGAGGCGGTCTATCGCCTGGCGCAGATCGCGCAGGACTTCGACGCCAAGGTGCCGGTGATCGCCTTTTCCTGGCCGTCCGCCGGAAACCCGCGGGGCTATGTCTATGACCGTGACAGCGTCATGTTCTCGCGCGACGACCTGGAGACGCTGCTGACCGCGCTGACCGGGCCGGGGGATCGCAAGGTGCTGCTGGTGGCGCATTCGATGGGCAGCCAGTTGGTGATGGAGACGCTGAGGCAGATGGCGATCTCGGGTAACCGTGGCGCGCTGGCCGATATCTCCGGCGTGGCGCTTATCAGTCCCGATATCGACGAGGACGTCTTTGTCCAGCAGGCGCGGCGCATCACGCCGTTTCCGCAGCCCTTCACCCTGATGGTGTCGGACCGCGACCGGGCCCTGAACCTGGCGGCGTTCCTGACGGGCAAGCCCGCGCGGCTTGGATCGATCACCGACCCGGGCCGGCTGGGCAACCTGCCGGTGCAGGTGGTCGATCTGTCCGACATCGAGGGGGGCGACCGGGGCGGTCACACCACGGCCTTTACCGCCCCCGCGGCGATCCGCCTGCTGCGCGATCTGGCGACGGGCGCCTCTGAACTGATCGAAGGCGCCTTCTGAGGGGTTCAGTCCTCGGTCTTCTCTTCTTCGCGCTGGTCCAGCGCTGCGACGCCGGGCAGGGTCTTGCCTTCCATCCACTCGAGGAACGCCCCGCCAGCCGTTGAAATATAAGAGAAATCCGACGCGACACCGGCCTTGTTCAACGCCGCGACCGTGTCGCCGCCACCGGCCACGGACACAAGCTGACCAACCTCGGACCGCGCCGCCGCATGGCGGGCCGCCGCGTTGGTCGCCGCATCGAAAGGCGCGATCTCGAAGGCGCCGAGCGGGCCGTTCCAGATCAGGGTTTTCGCCCGGTCGATGGCCTGCTTGATATGCGCCACGCTGTCGGGCCCGGCGTCGAGGATCATCGCGTCGGCGGGGCAATCCTCGGCCTTCACCACCTCGCTGTCGGCGCCTTCCTTGAACTCGCGCGCAACGACGACATCGCGCGGCAGCAGCAGTTCGCAGCCGGTCTCCACCGCCTTCTCGGCAATCGCCTTCGCGGTTTCGGTCATGTCGTGCTCGCAGAGCGACTTGCCCACGTCGATGCCCTGCGCCGCGAGGAAGGTGTTGGCCATGCCGCCGCCGATCACCAGCATGTCGACCTTCTCGACAAGGTTCGACAGCAAGTCCAGCTTGGTCGACACCTTCGCACCGCCGACCACCGCCAGAACGGGGCGTTCCGGCGTGCTCAGCGCCGATTCCAGCGCCTGCAGTTCGCCCTGCATCAGGCGTCCGGCGCAGGAGGGCAGAAGGTGCGCGACACCTTCGGTGGAGGCATGCGCACGGTGCGCGGCCGAGAAGGCGTCGTTGCAGTAGACATCGCCCAGTTCCGCCATCTGCGCGGCCAGCTCAGGGTCGTTCTTTTCCTCGCCCTTGTGGAAGCGGGTGTTTTCCAGCAGCGCCACCTGGTTTTCGCCCAGCGTGTCGATGACCGCCTGGGCCACCGGACCGACGCAGTCGGCGGCAAAGACCACCTCGACACCCAGCACCTGCTCCATCGCGGGGATCAGCATCTGCAGGCTCATGTCGTCGCGCCGCTCGCCCTTGGGCCGGCCGAAGTGCGCCAGCAGCACCGGCTTTCCGCCGCGCGCCAGGATGTCCTGGATCGTCGCGCAGATGCGGTCGATGCGGGTGGTATCCGTCACCTTGCCGTCTTCGACGGGGACGTTGATGTCCACGCGGGTCAGCACCCGTTTGCCGTCCAGATCCATGTCGTCGAGGGTCTTCCAGGCCATGTCGCTCTCCCAGTCCCAATCCCGTTCCCAATCCGTACCCGTGTTGCCCTCTGACGCGCGCGCCGTCAACGGCTGCTTGGCTTTGTGCGCGGCGTGGCATAAACCACCGGCCAGAATGAATGAGGAGTGGACGACATGGCCGAGATCAAGGATCCGGAAAACACCATCCTGATGGAACTGAAGGGCGGCACGGTCGTGATCGCGCTGATGCCCGACGTGGCCCCGAAGCACGTGGAGCGGATGAAGGAGCTGGCGCGCGCCGGTGCCTATGACAACGTCTGCTTTCACCGCGTGATCGACGGCTTCATGGCGCAGACCGGCGACGTGGCCAACGGCAACATGGAGAAGGACTTCAACCTGCGCCGCGCTGGCACGGGCGGGTCCGATCTTCCGGACCTGCCGGCAGAGTTCTCGCGCATCCCGCACGCCCGCGGGTCACTGGGCGCGGCACGGTCGCAGAACCCGAACTCCGCCAACTCGCAGTTTTTCATCAACTTCAAGGACAACGACTTCCTCAACGGGCAGTACACCGTCTACGGGCAGGTGATCGAAGGCATGGAGCACGTCGATGCCATTACGCGCGGCGAGCCGCCCGCCAACCCGGACCGGATGATTACCGTCAAGGTGGCTGCCGATGTTGCGTAACCTGACCGTTGCACTGGCGCTTCTGGCGTCTCCGGCACTGGCCACCGGCCTTCAGATCGAGGTCGCGGGCGAGGGCGGCCCCAAGGGCACCGTCACCATCGACCTGTTCGAGGACGTGGCTCCCGGCCATGTGGAGCAGATCACCGCACTGGCCGAAGCGGGCGCCTATGACGGTGTCGTCTTCCACCGCGTGATTGACGGCTTCATGGCGCAGACCGGCGACGTCTCCTTCGGCAACATGGAGAAGGACGGCTTCGACATGCGCCGCGCCGGAACGGGCGGCTCCGAACGTCCCGACCTGAAGGCAGAGTTCTCCGACCTGCCGTTCGACCGCGGCGTCGTGGGCATGGCCCGCTCGCAGTCGCCGGACAGCGGCAACTCGCAGTTCTTCATCATGTTCGAGCCGGGCCCGTTCCTGAACGGCCAGTACACCGTGGTAGGCGAGGTGACGGACGGCATGGACGTGGTCGACTCGATCAAGCGCGGACATCCGCGCAGCGGTGCCGTGGACGGGGAACCGGACCACATGGCCAAGGTCACCGTGACCGAGTGACGAGATCAGGGGCGCTTCGGCGCCCCTTTTTCCTGTCCGACCATCGTGCCGATCATGGCTGACCCGGCACTGCGGACTGGACAGCCGCCCCCCGAGCCCGGACAATCGGTGCAAAGAGGGGGGATTTTCCATGCGTCGCGTCTTCGGTCTGTGCCTGCTGCTCTGGTCCGCGATCGCCACCGGCGCCGCCGCCGATCCGTCGTTCTGGAAACACGAATGGCCGGACACCGATTTCTCGAACACCAGCGTGTCCAGCTGGGTGGAGATCGTCTCGGGCGGGCCGCCGAAGGACGGCATCCCGGCGCTCTCCGATCCGCAGTTCGTCGAGGTTGCGCAGAAGGAGGGCATCGCACCCACGGAGCCGGTCATCACGGTGGAGATCGACGGAGAACGCCCGCGCGCCTATCCGATCCGCTACCTGACGTGGCACGAGATCGTCAACGACAGCATCGGCGGGGTGCCCGTCGCTGTGACCTTCTGCCCGCTCTGCAACTCTGCCCTGACATTCGACCGGCGCGTAAACGGCCGGGTCTTGACCTTCGGCGTCTCAGGCAAGCTGCGCAATTCCGACATGATCATGTACGACCGCGAAACGCAAAGCTGGTGGCAGCAGGCGGTGGGTACGGGCATCGTCGGGGACATGACCGGCACGCGGCTGAAACCCGTCGCGTCGTGGATGGAGAGTTTCGGAACCTTCGTGCAGCGCAATCCCGATGGGCTGGTGATGGCCGAGCCGGAGTGGCAGCGCCCCTACGGCCGCAATCCCTACCGCAACTACGATACGTCGAAGCGGCCGTTCCTCTACTCCGGCGAGATGCCCCCGCACGGCATTGCACCGCTGATGCGGGTGATCCGCGTGGGCGACCGCGCCTGGCCGATGGACAGGCTGGCGCGGGAAGCGGACGTGACAGAGGACGGCGTGCGTATCCTCTGGCAATCCGGCGTGAACTCCGCGCTCGATGCCGACCGGATCGCGGACGGGCGGGATGTGGGGGCGGTGCGGGTGACGGATACAGCGGGCCGGGACCTGCCGCATGACGTGATGTTCGCTTTCGCGTTCCATGCCTTCTGGCCGGAGGGGCGCTGGATGCTCGGCGCGAAGTGACGGCCTGAGTCAGCAACACAGCGCCAGAGGCAGGACGCGGGCCACGGGCGCGAGGCAGGGCAGGTGGACCCATGTGCCGCCAAGCCGGTGGGCGGTCGCGCCGAGGCCCAGCTTGAAACGTGTCAGCCCCGGGGCGTCCTGCGCATTGAGTAACCCGAGGTCGAGCATGTCATGACCCCGCCGCCAGCAATCCGTCGCCGCCTCCCACAGCACGAGGTTCATGGCGTTCAGGCGGCGACCTTCCCCCGTGCTGTGCCCGATCTGCCAGGTCGCCATGCGCCCGTGTCGCAGGATCAGAGCGGCGGCGACAGGCCGGCCCTTGTGCCGGGCTTCGTAGACCACGGCCTCCCCGGGGTTGGCGGCGGCGTAGATCGCGCAGAAGGCGGGCGGCAGGCCCTTGTAGCCCTTAGTCTTCGCATGCCGCGCCTCGGCGCCAAGGAGCCAGTGGTCCGGTGTCAGGTCGGTGTGGCGCACCTCGATCTCCTCCCGCTGCGCCCGGTTGAGGCGATTGCGCCACTTCTGTCTCAGGCTGGCGCGCAGGGTTGGTGGCGTGGCGAGCGGCAGCAGCGCGATGGTCGCCGGCGTCATCAGCGGCCAGAACCCGCCGTCGCGCAGAATGCTTGGCGGGATGCCGTCGGCGTTCAGCAGGAGGGGTCGGCCATCGTGCCAGTGCGGCCAGCGCGTGACCCAGTCACAGAGTTCGCCCGGATCCTCCGCCACCGGTCCGCGCGACACGAGGTCGACACGCCCGAAGGGCCGGATGACCCGCGACTGAACCTGCCAGAGCAGGCGCACACCCGCCCGCGCCTCGCGTTTGCAGAGTCGCGTCTGCACCCCCATGCGGGCACAGGCGCGCGCGAATTGGGGGGTTTGGGGGAGGGGGAGGCGGAGCATGGGGGTATTAACGGGATCAAAACTTTCGAATGGTTTAATGGCTGCATGAACAGACAGCCTTTGCGCCGTGCGGCGCCCCGATCCGAATCGATTGCGCTGACACGGCCCCGTCCGACCGCCGGGGCGGCGCTGCTGGTGGCCTGCGTGCTTTCCATACCCTTCGTTTTGCTGAGCGTCCTGCAGGCGGTGTTCTGAGAGCGGGAAGGCGCACGGGTTGAAGAGCCGCGCCTAGCTTAGCGGTGCGGGGCGCGGACCGGCGGCACGAAAAGGCGTGTAACCCGGGCGCGTCAGTTAGTTGTGGCGTGGCGCGGCTTGGCGTCGTGGGTGAGTAGGCCGGGCGGTACAGCGCGACGCGGGCCAGCGAGGGTGCCTCGGGGGATTGTGTGTCGGGCCGTTGTGCGTTCCGTATTCGAAGTTGGGGCTTGGCTGCATACCTCGGGCAATTTGCACGGCAGTGCGTTCAGCTTTCGGCGGACATCACGCCGTGAGGTGGAGCATTTCCGGAGTTGATCCAGTGTACTGGAGCATCGTCACGCGCGGCAGACTGTTGATGAAACATGCCTGACCGGCGGGCATGGCGCGGAGGTCTGTTCGCGACGGCCTTGCTTGGGCGCGGGCAAGGGAGCGACCTCGGGGATACGGGTTCGCGTACAGCAATGCACAAAAGAAAAGACGCGCGGCAGCGCCGCGCGTCGCAACATCCGGCGGAAACCGCCGTTCAGTCCGCCAGCTTGACCAGCGCGTGGCGCTTCTTGCCCGCGCTCAGCTTGATCGGTGAGGACAGGGCGCCCCGGTCCAGCATCAGGCCCGCGTCGGTCAGCGGCGCATCGTCCAGTCGTGCGCCGTTCTCGGCGATCAGGCGCTTGGCCTCCTTGCCGGACTTCACCAGCCCCGAGCGGACGATAAGCTGGATGACGGAGATGCCATCGCCGATCTCGTCGGAGGTCAGCTCCAGCGTCGGAAGATCGTCGCCCACGCCGCCCTTCTCGAAGACCTCGCGCGCCGTGGCCTCTGCCGCGGCGGCGGCCTCTGCACCGTGGCACAGCCGGGTGACCTCGTTGGCGAGGATGATCTTGCCCTCATTGATCTCCGACCCGGCAAGGCCGCCCAGACGCTCGCATTCCTCTACCGGCAGCTCGGTGTAGAGTTTCAGGAACCGGCCCACGTCCGCGTCGGTGCTGTTCCGCCAGAACTGCCAGAACTCGTAGGGGGAGAGCATGTCGGCATTCAGCCACATGGCGCCGCCCTGGCTCTTGCCCATCTTCTTGCCATCTGACGTGGTCAGCAGCGGCGAGGTCAGCCCGTAGATCTCGTGATCCAGCACCCGGCGCGTCAGGTCGATGCCGTTGACGATGTTGCCCCACTGGTCGGACCCGCCCATCTGCAACAGGCAGTCGTAACGGCGGTTCAACTCGAGGAAGTCGTAGGCCTGCAGGATCATGTAATTGAATTCGAGGAACGACAGGGACTGTTCCCGGTCGAGCCGCGACTTCACGCTTTCGAACGACAGCATCCGGTTGACCGAGAAGTGCCGCCCGATGTCCCGCAGGAAATCGAGGTAGTTCAGGTCGTCCAGCCATTCGGCGTTGTTCAGCATGAGCGCGTCGGTGGGACCGTCGCCGTAGCTGAGGTACTTGGCGAAGACCTGCTTCATGCCGTCGATGTTGGCGTCGATCTGCTCGGGGCCGAGCAGGGGGCGTTCGTCCGACCGGAAGGAGGGGTCGCCGACCTTCGTCGTGCCGCCACCCATCAGGGTGATGGGCCGGTGGCCGGTCTTCTGCAGCCAGCGCAGCATCATGATGTTGAGCAGGTGGCCGACGTGCAGCGACTGCGCCGTGGCGTCATAGCCGATATAGGCGGTCACCACCCCGTGCGACAGCTTGTCGTCGAGCGCCTGGTAATCGGTGCAGTCGGCGAGGTAGCCGCGCTCCATCATGACGCGCATGAAATCCGATTTGGGATGGTAGGTCATGGCCGGCCTTCTGTATATTATCCGCAGGTCCGTATAAGGGCCGCGGGGCGTGAGGAAAAGAGCATGATGAGAACCGGGCCGGTCAAAGCGCTGGGGGCGATGTCGGGAACGTCGCTGGACGGCGTCGATGCGGCTGTCGTGGTGACCGACGGGGTGACGATCTTCGAGTTCGGCGACAGCGCCTATCGCCCTTATTCGGAGGCGGAGCAGAAGGTCCTGCGCGCGGCGCTCGGCAAGTGGCCGGGGGCGGACCTTGAGGCCGCTTCGGAGATCGTGCTGGGCGCGCACCGCGAGGTTCTGTCACGTTTCGAGGGGATCGACGTGGTGGGCTTCCACGGCCAGACGCTGGCGCATGAGCCGCGCGGCCGGGGCACGCACCAGCTGGGCGACGGCGCGGCGCTGGCGGATGCCCTGGGCGTGCCGGTGGTCTGGGATTTCCGGTCGGCGGACGTGGCGCTGGGGGGCGAGGGCGCGCCGCTGGCGCCGTTCTTCCACTGGGCCTGCGCGAAGTGGATCGGGGCGGAGAAGCCCTTGTGTTTCCTCAATCTCGGCGGGGTGGGCAACCTGACCTGGGTCGACCCTGCCGCCGCGAAGCCCGAGGCGCCCGGCGCGCTTCTGGCGTTCGACACCGGGCCTGCCAACGCGCCGCTGAACGACCTGATGACCGAACGGCGCGGGCTGGCCTTCGACGAAGGCGGCGCGCTGGCGCAGCAGGGCCGGGTGGAGGAAGGCGCGCTTGAGCTGTTTCTCGATGAAGGTTTCTTCCGAAGAATGCCTCCGAAGTCATTGGACCGCGACGATTTTTCCGTGATGCTCGATCTGGTGCGGGAACTCGGCGACGCCGATGCCGCCGCCACCATGACCGGCATGGCCGCGACCGCGGTGATGGTCGGGATGGAACATTGCCCGACACCGCCCGACCGGGTCCTGGTGACGGGCGGCGGGCGCAGGAACCCGGTGATGATGGAGATGCTGCACGTTGGCCTCGACTGCCCGGTGGTGCCGGTGGAGGACGCGGGCCTTGATGGCGACATGCTGGAGGCGCAGGCATTCGCATGGCTGGCGGTGCGGGTGGCGCGCGGCCTGCCGACCTCCGCGCCGGGCACGACGGGGGTGGCGGCGCCGGTGGGTGGCGGCCAGATCTCGCGCCCCGAGCGCCGCTCCGAAAGCGTGGCCTGACCGGTGTTGCGCGGCGTGCGCCCCGTTGCGTGAACGCCTGTTCAGTTAAGCGGCCGGGCGTTGCGTCAATACGGCGTGCGCCGTTAACCCTGGGACATCATGATGGGGCTGCGGGCTGCATGCGCCACAAGGCGTTAACCCGATATTCACCTTTAGACTGAACCCGTTACCGGTGAACCGGCCGATTGGAGGTGTCGAACCGGCCGGATCGTGATTTTCGAATGCTTGTTTTATGAACAAACCATTGATGTTGTGGAAAACCCTGCAGGACGCCACGCAACAGCGCGTCATCCGGGCGTTTTCAGCATTGTCATTTGTGGTCACGTGGCCTTATGTTATCAGGCAGGCTTTCGCGCAGTGCGCGGAGCCGGACAGTTTCGCTGTGTCGGGAGTTGCGAGAGACGCGCCCGATGCAGACCGATTGGGCCCGAGGGGCGCTGGCGGGGGATACCCGTCGCATGCCGGAGGCCGATGAACCGAACCCGTAGAGCGAGCGACGCGACGGGTTTCATGAATGGGCGTCGGGCGCGGAATGCGTGCCATGACGTCGGAGAAGAACCGCGATGACGCGCGCGACGCAAGACAGGCACATGGGCAGGAGCGGAAACGCCGCCTTTGAGCCATGCGACCGGCCGTCACTATTCGCCCAGACAAGACACGCCCCACGCTTCCTTGCGCCTCCCGGTCAAAGGGCCGGTTCATGGGGGCTGCGCGCGTGCACACGGATTACATGGCAAAGAAAATGCTCATCGATGCCACCCACGCGGAAGAGACCCGCGTCGTGGTGGTGGACGGAAACAAGGTCGAGGAGTTCGACTTTGAATCGGAAAACAAGCGTCAGCTAGCGGGCAACATCTACCTCGCGAAAGTCACGCGGGTCGAACCGTCGCTGCAGGCGGCCTTCGTCGATTACGGCGGCAACCGTCACGGGTTCCTCGCGTTCTCGGAGATCCACCCGGATTACTACCAGATCCCGGTGGCCGACCGTCAGGCGCTGATGGAGGAGGAGGCCGCACTGGCCGCCGCCGCCGATGAAGAAGAGGACAAGCCGAAGAAGTCTTCGCGGTCGCGGTCGCGCAAGAAGTCGTCGAAGCCGTCCACGCGGTCCGACTCGAAATCGCCGAAGGAACCTTCGGGGATGGAGACCATCGACCTCGGGTCCGAGGAAGACGCGTCCGAGAACGAGGCGGTGGCAGAGGCCGGCGCCCCGGGCGAGGGCCTGTCGCCTATGGAGACCGTGACCGAAGCGCCCGTTGGCGAGCCGGTCGATTCGGTGGAATCCGACGGTGCAGAGACCAATGCGACCGCTTCGGCGGAGGCGGACCTGCCGCAGTTCGTGATGACCGAACCGGCCCCCGTACAGGAAACGGCAGAGGATCCCGTGGCAGAGACGCCGGCCGAGGCCGCACCGGAAACCGCATCCGAAACCGCGGATACCCCGGCGGACGACGCGCATACGTCGGACGCACCGGCCGAACAGGCCAACGACACCACGGAAGTGCCGGCAGCGGAGCAGGAGACCTCCGAGGACGAGGACGACACCAACGGGTCGCAGCGCCCGATGGCGGCGGATTCGCGCGACGATGCGCTGGTCGTGACCGGCGAGCCGGGCGAGAGCGACGATGAGGATGACGACGACGAGGACATGGGTGACGACGCGGCTTCGCGCGACGAATCCATCGAATCCGTGGCCGACGACGACACGCACGAGGACATCCGTCCGGTGCGCAAGCCGCGTGCCCGCCGTTACAAGATCCAGGAAGTGATCAAGGTCCGGCAGATCATGCTGGTGCAGGTGGTCAAGGAAGAGCGCGGCAACAAGGGCGCGGCGCTGACGACCTACCTGTCGCTTGCGGGCCGTTACTGCGTGCTGATGCCGAACACCGCCCGGGGCGGCGGCATTTCCCGCAAGATCACCAACGCCACCGACCGCTCGAAACTGAAGGCCATCGCCAACGAGATCGACGTGCCGAAGGGCGCGGGCCTGATCATCCGGACCGCGGGCGCCAAGCGCACCAAGACCGAGATCAAGCGCGACTACGAATACCTCCAGCGCCTGTGGGAGCAGATCCGCGAACTGACGCTGAAGTCGATCGCACCGGCGAAGATCTACGAGGAAGGCGACCTGATCAAACGTTCGATCCGCGACCTCTACAGCCGCGAGATCGACGAGGTTCTGGTGGAAGGCGAGCGCGGCTACCGCGTGGCCAAGGACTTCATGAAGATGATCATGCCGTCCCACGCCAAGAACGTGAAGAACTACACCGACCAGATGCCGCTGTTCGCGCGCTACCAGGTCGAATCCTACCTGGGCGGCATGTTCAACCCGGTGGTCCAGCTCAAGTCGGGCGGCTACATCGTCATCGGCGTGACCGAGGCGCTGGTGGCCATCGACGTGAACTCCGGCCGGGCGACCAAGGAAGGCTCCATCGAGGAGACCGCGGTCAAGACCAACCTGGAGGCCGCTGAAGAGGTGGCGCGCCAGCTGCGTCTGCGTGACCTCGCCGGTCTCATCGTCATCGACTTCATCGACATGGACGAGCGCAAGAACAACGCCGCCGTCGAGAAGAAGCTGAAGGACAAGCTGAAGACCGACCGCGCCCGCATCCAGGTGGGCCGCATCTCGGGATTCGGCCTGCTTGAGATGTCGCGCCAGCGTCTGCGTCCGGGCATGATCGAGGCGACCACGCAACCCTGTTCGGCCTGCCACGGCACCGGCCTGATCCGTTCCGACGACAACATGGCGCTGCAGATCCTGCGCCAGATCGAGGAAGAGGGCGTGCGGCGCCGGTCGCGCGAAGTTCTGGTGAAGTGCCCGGTGGGCATCGCCAACTACCTGATGAACCAGAAGCGCGAGCACGTCGCCATGATCGAGGCGCGGTACGGCATGGCCGTGCGCATCGAGGGCGACCCGCATCTGATCGCGCCCGACTTCTCGATGGAGAAGTTCAAGACGGCGACCCGCTCCGTACCCGAAGCGACCGCGCCCGTGGTGTCCGTCGACACCTCGATCATGGATGCCATCGACGAGGCGGCCGAAGCCGAGGAGATCGAGGCAGATGTCGAGGAGATGGAGGAGCAGCAGTCCTCCGGCGACGACAACGGCAACGATCAGGGCAGCGACGACAAGCCGAAGAAAAAGCGGCGTCGGCGGCGTCGTCGGTCGAAGTCCAAGGACGGCGACCAGTCGCGTGACGATCAGGACGACAACGGGTCGAACGACGGCGAGTCGGACAATGGCTCCGGCGATACGGACAGCGGTGACGACGACAGCGACGCGGCCGAGGGTGGCGACACCGGCGGCAGTGACGAGGACGGTCAGGACAGCGGCAAGAAGAGCTCGAGCCGCTCGCGGTCACGCTCCCGTTCGCGCAGCCGGACGTCCAAGCCGAAGGAGCCGGTCGAGGCGTCTTCCGAGGGTGACGCCAACGGCGATGCGCCTGCCGAAGCGGTGGCCATGACGGCCAATGCTCCGGCCCCGGTGGAGGCAGAAGCCGCACCCGAGGCCCCGGCAGCCGCCGAGCAGACGGCCGAGCCGGTTGCCGAGACAGCCCCGGAAGAGGCCCCTGCCGAGGCGCCCGAAAAGTCGGCGGAGCCGCAGCCCGCAGCAGCGCCGGAGGCCGTGTCCGAGGACGAGAAGCCGAAGCGTGCCCGCACCCGGGTCAAGGCATCTGACGTGATCGCGCAGGTTGTGGGGTCGCCGGTCGGTGGCTCGGCAGAGGCCGCGGTCAACGCGGAGCCGGTCGAAGAGCCCGCCGCCGAGGCAGAGCCCGAAGCCGCACCGCAGCCCGAACCGGAAACGGTTGGCGAGACCGCGGGCGACGACGACGAGCCGAAGAAGAAAAAGCGCGGTTGGTGGTCGCTGGGCCGCTGAGGCCCGCCCATTCCGTGAACAGAAAAACCGCCGCGTGCAGACGCGGCGGTTTTTTCATGCGCGCCCGGTGGGTTGGGACGTCACGCGGCCTTGCGTTTCGCGGCAGGCGAAGGTCAGACCTTGCGGACAATCCATGTCATGGTCGCGCCGTCCTCTGACTGGCTGTCCAGCACGTTGCCGGATTCGGCGCAGAAGTGGGGCACGTCGATCACCGCGGCCGGATCGTCGGTGATCAGGGTGATGGTCTCCCCTGCCGTCAACGCCTGCAGCCGCTTGCGCAGCTTGAGGACGGGCAGGGGGCAGAGCAGTCCGGTGGCGTCGAGTGTCTGGGTCATGTCCGTGTCGTAGCGCCTTTGCCGCCGCTCTTGAAGGGGCTTGCGTGAAGGGGGTGCGGGCCGGTCTGTGACGATGCGTCCACGGGGATGTGAGCAACCCCGGCGTGACGCCATCCGCGCTTTGCCATATGTCCGGGAACATGTTCGGAATCGATCTCATCGACGCATCCCTGATGCCCGCCATGTTCGTGGCGCTGCTGGCGGGGCTGGTGTCCTTCCTCAGCCCCTGCGTGCTGCCCATCGTGCCGCCGTACCTGGCTTTCATGTCGGGCCTGTCGCTGAACGAGATGCAGGAGGGCCGCAAGCGTGGCAAGGTCGCACTGGCGGCGCTGTTCTTCGTGCTGGGGCTGTCGACGATCTTCGTGCTTCTGGGGTTCACGGCGTCGTGGCTGGGGTCGTTCTTTCTGACGAACCAGGTGCTCTTGGGGCGGATCGCGGGGGCGGTGGTCATCGTCTTCGGCTTGCATTTCCTGGGCGTCTTCCGGATCGGGTTCCTCGACCGGGAAATGCGCATGGAGGGCGGCGAAGGCGGATCGGCCTTCGGGGCCTATATCCTCGGGCTGGCCTTTGCCTTTGGCTGGACGCCCTGCATCGGCCCGCAACTGGGCGCGATCCTGTCGCTGGCCGCGACGGAGGCCTCGGTGGCGCGGGGCACGGTCCTGCTGGCGGTCTACGCGGCGGGGCTGGGCATTCCCTTCCTGCTGGCGGCGATCTTCCTCGGCCGCGCCGTCGGGCTGATGAACCGGATGAAGCGGCACATGGCCATGATCGAGAAGGTCATGGGCGTCCTGCTGATCGTGGTGGGCGTGGCACTCCTGACCGGGGCGTTCTCGGCCTTCTCCTTCTGGTTGCTCGAAACTTTCCCCGGGCTCGCGACGCTGGGGTGACGCGCGGCACCTTGCGGCGAAATCGCCCCTCGCCACGCCTTACTGTTGCCTGAAACCGCGGTTATCCTGCCTGACAGGAGAGATTGCGCATGGCACAGCAGGACCGCGACCAGAGCCGCGACGGGGACGTCAGGACGCGCCGGGTGTTCTACATCCCGGGCTACGATCCCATTCATCCGCGCCGCTACCGCGAGCTCTACCGCAAGGAGGGCGCCGCGCAGGCGGAGGTCTCGGGCTACGAGATCGGCCTGAAGCCGAAGCGCACCGGCGGCCCCTATGGCTGGCATGTCGAGGCGACGATAGACGGCATACCGGTCGCCGCGGACGTGGAGGTGCTGGTCTGGTCCGATATCGTGCGCGACAGCATGTCGAACTCCATCCCCGCGACCTACGGCCAGCTTGTGCGCACCGCGTGGGAATACATCGCCACGGGCGCGCTGTTCCGGCTGATGCGGCTGAGGAAAGGGCCGGTGATCGCCGCGCTCTATCCCATCGGCGCGCTGCTTGTGCAGGCGCTGGTGGCGCTGCTGGCGGTCTGGCTGTGCGGCTGGGCCGGCAGTTTCGCCGGACCCTGGGGCGCGCTGGCCGGGACCATCGTCGGCCTCGTGCCCGGGGTGATGGTGCTGCGCTGGTTCCGGTCCAAGGACGGCAAGTTGTTCGCTTACTACCTGATGCACGACTACGCCTATTCGGCCCGCTACCGGGGCGCCAATCCCCCGGAGCTCGAGGCGCGCATGGCGGAGTTCGCCAAGATCATCGCCGGCGCGCTGGCAGAGGACCATGACGAGGTGCTGGTTGTCGGCCATTCCTCCGGTGCGCATCTGGCCGTCTCGATCCTCGCTGACCTGATCCGGTCGGGGCGGGTTCCGGCGAACGGTCCGAAGCTCGGGTTCCTGAGCCTCGGGCAGGTGGTGCCCATGGTGTCCTTCCTGCGGGGTGCCGACCGGCTGCGGGCCGACCTGCACTACCTCTCGGCGCGCGACGAGCTGACCTGGGTCGATGTCACCGCGCCGGGGGACGGCTGCGCCTTTGCGCTCTGCGATCCGGTCAGCGTCTCGGGCGTGGCCCCGGAGGGCAAGCGCTGGCCGCTGGTCTTCTCGGCCCAGTTCACCCGGTCGCTCAGCCCCGAACGCTGGAAGGAACTGAGGTGGAAGTTTTTCCGCCTGCATTTCCAGTACCTCTGCGCCTTCGACCGGCCGCTCGACTACGACTATTTCCAGATCACTGCCGGACCGCTCAGCCTTGCGGCGCGCTATGCCGGGCGCCCGCCCTCGGCCAGCCGGATCGACCGGGCGGTCTCCAAGTACACGAGCATGGCGGCATGACGGACGACAGGGTGCCGCCGAAACCGGCGGCGCGGCCCGACAAGGTGTCGTTCAGGCGGTATGTGAAGCTGTTCCGGCAGGACATCCTGTCGGCCCAACCGGCGAAGCTCTATCGCGCGTGGATGGCAGAGTTCCGGACGCCGTTCTTCCGGTCTTACCTGATCAATCAGCCCGAACTGGTCACCAAGGTGCTGAAGGAACGGCCCATGGACTTTCCGAAGTCCGACCGCATCGGCGAAGGGCTGCGCCCGCTGCTGGGGGAGTCGGTGTTCCTGACCAACGGCGCGCAATGGCAGCGGCAGCGGCGGATCATCGACCCGGCCTTCGAAGGCGGTCGGCTGAGGGAAACCTATCCGGCGATGTGGGAGGCGGCACAGGCGGCGCTGTCGCGGCTGACCGTCCGCGCGGGCGAGGTGGTCGAGATCGAGGAACAGACCAGCCATGCCGCCGCCGACGTGATCTTCCGCACGCTCTTTTCCATCCCCATCGAGGATGAGACGGCCTCGGCTGTGTTTCACGAGTTCCGCGCCTACCAGCGCACCCAGCCGATCCTGAACCTGGCCGCCTTCATCCCGGTGCCGCGCTGGGTGCCGCGGTTCTTCCGGCGCGACACGAAGGCCGCGGCCCGGCGCATCCGCGGCCTGATCGCCCGGCTGACGGAGGCGCGCGCCGCCGAGATCGCGGCAGGCACGGCACCCGACGACCTCGCCACCAAGATCATGACCACCCGCGACCCGCAGACTGGAGAGACCTTCACCGCCTCCGAAATGGTCGATCAGGTGGCGATCTTCTTCCTTGCGGGGCATGAGACCTCGGCCTCTGCGCTCGGCTGGGCGCTGTACCTGATGGCGCTTTACCCCGAGTGGCAGGAGCGGGTGGCCGAGGAGGCGCAGGGGCTGCAGACCGGCGACTTTGCCGAGATCGGGCGGATGCGGGTGTCGCGCGACGTGTTCCGCGAGACGCTGCGCCTTTATCCGCCGGTGCCGATGATGGTGCGCGAAACGACCTGCCCGGAGCGGTTCCGCAACCGCGACGTGCCCAAGGGGTCGCAGGTGGTGCTGTCGCCCTGGCACCTGCACCGGCACGAACGGCTGTGGGAGCGGCCCGACGCCTTCGACCCGGGGCGCTGGCAGACGGAGAACGGCCGGGCCTGCGGGCGCGACGCCTTCATCCCGTTTTCGGCCGGGCCGAGGGTCTGCACCGGGGCGGGGTTCGCCATGGTGGAGGGGCCCTTGCTTCTGTCGCTGCTGTTGCGCGACCTGAAGGTGTCGTGCGTCGAGGGGCGCGATCCGGTGCCGGAGGCGCACCTGACGGTGCGGGCGCGCGACGGCATCTGGCTGCGGATCGACAGGCGCTGAACCTTTCCCGTCCTACGGTTCTGCCACCGGGGCGCCTGCACGGAAGGGTGGCAGGGCGCGTGTGCGGCGCCGTCCTGCCCTGAAATCCGCCAAAGCCTGGGCATCCCCTGGCCGATCGTCGCGGCCCGGATGCGCAGCCTGCCACATTTAGCGTTAACAGTTTCCGATGCCTCTAGGTTTGCCCGGAAACCCGCGTTAAGCGTTGGGCGATTGAATTTCAGCCGGGAGAGGGTGATGGCAGATTTCGCGAAGATGAAGGCGCAGATGGCCGAGGGGAAGGGCTTCATTGCGGCGCTCGACCAGTCGGGTGGCTCGACGCCGAAGGCGCTTAAGCTCTATGGCGTGACCGAGGACATGTACGACGGCGAGCGCGCCATGTTCAACGAGATCCACGCCATGCGCACGCGCATCATCAAGGCGCCGGATTTCACCTCTGACAAGGTCATCGGCGCGATCCTGTTCGAACGCACCATGCGCGGCACCATCGACGGCAAGCCGGTGAGCCAGGTGCTGTGGGAAGACAACGGTATCGTGCCCTTCCTGAAGATCGACAAGGGCCTTGAGGACGAGGCCAACGGCGTGCAGCTGATGAAGCCGATCCCGGGCCTGGAAGATCTGCTGAAGGACGCCGAGGGGTTCGGCGTGTTCGGCACGAAGGAACGTTCGGTCATCCACGAGGCCAATGCCGAGGGCATTGCGGCGGTCGTCGCCCAGCAGTTCGAGGTCGCCCGCACCGTGCTGTCCTGCGGGCTGGTGCCGATCCTCGAGCCGGAGGTCAACATCAAGTCGTCCACCAAGGCAGAGGCCGAGGCCATGCTGAAGGACGAGATCGCCCGCCACCTCGACACCCTCGAAGACGGGCAGGATGTCATGCTGAAGCTGTCGATCCCGACCGAGGTGGGGCTTTATGACCGGCTGGCAGAGCATCCGCGCGTGATCCGGGTGGTGGCGCTGTCCGGCGGATATTCCACCGACGAGGCGTGCGAGAAGCTGGCCAAGCAGCCGAAGATGATCGCGTCGTTCAGCCGTGCGCTGGCAGAGGGGCTGTTCAAGCAGCAGTCCGACGAGGAGTTCAACGCGGCGCTCGGGTCGAACATCGACAAGATCTACCAGGCGTCGATCTGACGCCCGATCCTATCTAGGTCTGACCGGACCCCGCGCGAGCATCGGCTGGCGCGGGGATTTTCGTTGCGTGGGCGTTTGGGGGGGCGGTCAGTGTAGGCCACACAACCGAACTGCGGGTCTGGAAGGACACATTCGTTCCGGCCGAGGGGCGGACCGGCGGTTGTGCCCTGACGGACGAGACGATCCGAACCGAAACAAGCGTGCCGCGGCCTTGACCGTCGCAGCCATGTAGTCGTCGTGGCAGGCCTCAGCCCTGCCGCGCGCGCCAGTCGGCAAGCGTCCGGCCGGGTTCGCCCACGAAGAGCGAGGGCAGGGGGCGCAGGTCCTCGATCCGGTCGATGCGGAAGCTTAGGAAGTCGCCGGTGGTCTCGGACCACGCGACGCAGGTCCAGATCCTGCCGAAGTAATCGAGGTGCAGCGGGCGCAGGTCGTGTCCAACGCCGTTCAGCGTGACGCGCAGCTTCTGCCGTGCCCGGATCGCGGCGCGGATCGCCGGCATGTGGGCAAAGCCGCGCGCGGCCTCGGCGAAGGCGTCGGTGGCAAAGCCGAAGGGCGCGGCGCGGCTGTCGCTGTCTTCGGGCAGAACGGCGTCGATCTTGGCGGCGAGAGTGCGGGCGGCGCTGGCCTGTTCCGTCAGCGGCGAGGCCCCGAGGGCGGCGAGGGCCAGGTGCAGCGCCTCAAGCTCCGCCTCTGTCAGGTTGAGCGGCGGCAGCGTGATCGCCGCCTGCACCGTGTAGCCGTATCCGCGCGCGCCCTCCACCGGCACGCCAGAGGCGGCGAGGGTTTCCATGTCGCGATAGATCGTGCGCACCGACACGCCAAGGTCCTGCGCCATCGCCTCGGCGGTGTGCAGGCGCCCGTCGCGCAGGCGCTGGGTCAGGGCGTAAAGGCGGTCCTTGCGGTTCATTCGGGGCGACTCATCGGGCGTCTTTCGGGGCTGTGCGCGCCCTGTCTTTCGGACGAAACGGGCGGCGGGACGACCCCCATACTGACAAAATCCTGACAACTGACAACCTCATGACACACACAGTGCCCGGGCGCGGCGGTTTGGCGCTTTCCGCGCGCTCCAAACGTCTTTAGATAGCTTCGGACTAATCCGGGTCGCGGGTTCTGCGACCGTTTTGCAGGAACAATGACGGAGCAAGACCAATGGGTATCGGGAACATCGGCCTGCCGGGCCTTCTGCTGATCGCGGTTGTGGTGCTGGTGCTGTTTGGCCGCGGCAAGATCTCTTCGCTTATGGGCGAGGTCGGCAAGGGCATCACCGCCTTCAAGAAGGGCGTGAGCGAAGGCGGACAGGAGCTGGAAGACCAGAAGAGCGAAGAGGCACGTGACGTGACCCCGGCGTCTGCACCGGCCTCCTCCACGCACTCTTCCACCGAAGACAAGGACAAGGTGTAAGCCGCCATGTTCGATCTCGGGTTCGCCGAGCTTCTGGTCATCGGCATCGTTGCGCTGATCGTCGTCGGTCCGAAGGACCTGCCGGTGCTGTTCCGCAACGTCGGCCGGTTCATGGGCAAGGCACGCGGCATGGCGCGCGAGTTCAGCCGCGCCATGAACGAGGCCGCCGACGAGGCGGGGGTGAAGGACATCCAGAAGACCATCCGCACCGCCACGAACCCGGTGAACAGCGCCATGGACGGGGTGAAGGACGCAGCCAGGTCGATGACCGACTTCAAGCCCGACAGCGAGACCGGCAAGCTTGCCAAGGAACGCGACGAGGCCCGCAAGAAGATCGAGGCCAACGCCGCCCGCGCCGCCGCCGACCGCAAGAAGCGGGAAGCGGACGAGGCCGCGCGCAAGGCCGAGGAAATGGAGAAGGCGCTGGCCGAAGAGCCCAAGGCGCCCGCGACCGACGAGAGTGACAAGGCATGAGCCGCACCGAAGACGAGCTTGAGGACAGCTCTGCCCCGCTGATCGAGCATCTGGCCGAGCTGCGGACGCGGCTGATCCGGTCGATCATCGCGCTGTTCCTCGGAATCTGCGTGATGTTCATCCCGATCGGCGGCGAGTTCCTTGCCGAGCACGTCCTGCAGTTCCTGCTGGTGCCCATCGAAAGCTCGCTGCGCGCGCTGGGGGACCCTTCGCCGACGCTGCAATACACCAGCCCGCAGGAATACCTGTTCGTGCTGTTCCGCATCGGCATGGTGTTCGGCTTTGCGCTGGCCTTCCCGGTGATCGCCTACCAGATGTGGCGCTTCGTGGCGCCCGGGCTGTATCGGTCCGAAAAAAACGCCTTTCTGCCGTTCATCGTCGCCTCGCCGGTGATGTTCCTGCTGGGCGCGTCCTTTGCGCATTTCGTGGTCACACCGCTGGCCATGGCCTTCTTCCTGGGTTTCACCGACGCGCCGTCGGTCTTTGCCAACCTGCTGTCCGGCTCTGTTGACGTGGATGCGACGGCGGTGGTGCCGACGACCTCAGAGGGGCTGCGCATCACCTTCTTCGGCAAGGTGAACGAGAGCCTGCAGACCAGCCTCGTGTTCATCATGGCCTTCGGCCTCTGCTTTCAGTTGCCGGTGCTGCTGACGCTGATGGGCAAGGCGGGGCTGGTGTCGGCGCAGGGCCTCGGCTCCGTCCGGAAATACGCGATGGTGGCGATCCTGATCCTGGCCGCCGTTGTCACGCCGCCGGATGTCGTTACCCAGCTGATCCTCTTCACCGTGGTCTACGGGCTTTACGAGGTCTCGATCTTCCTTGTTGCCCGCGTCGAGAAGCGCCGCGAGAAGGAGCTGCGGGCACAGGGCCTGTGGTTCGAGGACGAGAACGGCGAGGAAGATCCCCTCATGAAGGAATTCGACGAGGACGAGAAGGCCCGTGACTGACCCCCTCGAACGCATTGCAGCGGCGCTGGAGCGACTGGCCCCGGCGCCGATCCCGGCCCCCGATTTCGAAACCGCCGAGGCCTTTGTCTGGGAAACGGAACCGGACCACCTGCAGCCGGTCGACAAGGTCAGCCGGGTGGACCTGTCGCTGTTGATCGGGATCGACCGGGCGCGCGACACGCTGCTGAAGAACACCTTGCAGTTCGCCCGCGGCCTGCCAGCCAACAACGCGCTCCTCTGGGGCGCGCGGGGCATGGGAAAGTCGTCGGTGGTGAAGGCGGTGCATGCCGCCGTCCGCGCCGAGGGGCACGACCTGAAGCTGGTTGAGCTCCAGCGCGAGGACCTGCCGTCTGTCGGGCGCCTTCTGGACCTGCTGCGGCACGCGCCCTGCCGGTTCGTGCTGTTCTGCGACGACCTGTCGTTCAGTCATGACGACCAGCACTACAAGAGCCTGAAGGCGGTGCTGGACGGCGGTGTCTCGGGCCGTCCGGACAACGTGGTGCTCTATGCGACCTCGAACCGGCGGCACCTGATGCCCCGCGACATGATCGAGAACGAGCGCTCCTCCTCTATCAACCCCTCGGAGGCGGTGGAGGAGAAGGTGTCCTTGTCGGACCGCTTCGGGCTGTGGCTGGGCTTCCACCCCTGTTCGCAGGACGAATACCTGGCGATGATCCGGGGATATTGCGACAGCTACGGGGTCACCATCGACGACGAGACGCTGCGCGCCGAGGCGATCGAGTGGCAAGCGACGCGCGGCTCGCGCTCCGGTCGGGTGGCCTGGCAGTTCTTCACCGATCTCGCGGGCCGCAAGGGCGTTGCGCTGAGCTGATCGGCTGCGTCAGGCCACGGACCCCGGCGACTGGCCGGGGTCGTTCCTTTTGATCACATATTGGGGCAGGTGCTGTCAGCGGACAGCTTGAGGCGCGCGAAAGGCTGTCGCACGCCTGTTTTGGCTGATGCGAGGGACAGGGGAACGCGCCGGGCCTCGGGCCCCTGGCGTTCCCCGCAGAGCCTTATTTCAGGTAGGCCATCGGGTCCGTGCTGTCGAAGCCCTTGCGGACCTCGAAGTGCAGGAACGAAGGCGATCCGGAGCCGACGCGCGCAATCGTCTGGCCCTTGCTCACGGCGTCGCCCTTCTTGACCGAGATGTCGTCGACATGGGTGTAGACGGTGATCAGGTC
The DNA here is from genome assembly GCF_002814095.1 of Sagittula sp. P11. Lineage (NCBI taxonomy): Bacteria > Pseudomonadati > Pseudomonadota > Alphaproteobacteria > Rhodobacterales > Roseobacteraceae > Sagittula > Sagittula sp. P11. The sequence continues at coordinate 188,238 of NZ_CP021913.1, read as the reverse complement.
GCCCGGGTGACGGATCAGCAGCAGCTTCACGCCTTCGGTGGTGTTCGAGATCGACGCGACCGACCCGGCGGCGGCGGCCTTCACCGGCTGGCCGGCAGAGGCGGAGATATCGATGCCCTCGTTTTTGCCCTTGGAGTATTCGCGGATGATCGAGCCGGAGACCGGCATGACCATCTGGGCCGAACTGGACGCCGGTTTCGCCGCCTGCTGGCCGATGTCGGCGGCGGGCGGCTTCGGCGCGGGGGCGGCTGCCGTGGAGGTGCCGCTGGATGCGGGCGGGGTTGCGGGCTCGATGGGTGTCACGTCCACCGAGGGCAGGGGCGTCGTCGAGGACGGCGGCGTCGGCGTAGGGGAGCCGCTGCCCGGCACGGTGGTGACGGTCGTGGCGGCTGCGACCTCCGTCTGGTCGACAACGGGGATCAGCAGGTACTGGCCCTCGCGGACGGTGAAGTCCTTGTCGAGCGCGTTCCACTCCGCAAGGCTGCGCGGGCTGACCTGGTAGAGCCGGGCGATGGTAAAGGCGGTTTCGCCTCGTGCCACCTGGTGACGGATCGGTTCTGCTCCGCCGCCGGTGGTCGTGCCCCGCGGCGTGGTCGGAGAGGCGCGGTCGATGGCGGCGCCGGCCAGCGTCGTCACGTCCACCTGGCCTGCGGGCTGCAGGCCGCCGGTGGCGGGCGACGGCTCGGCCACGCGGCTCGGCAGGGCGATGATCTCGCCCCGGCGCAGCGTGTCGCCGGTCTGGAGGCCGTTGTAGCGGGCGAGCTCCTGCGCGGGCAGGCCGACCCGTTCGGCGACCTGCGCCACGGTGTCGTTGCGCCGCGCCACGACGACCTGGTAACTCGGGTAGGAGATCACGCCGCGATCGTCGGGGGCAGGCCGATCTGCCGTGGCAGAGGCCGCGGCGGTGGAGGTGTCCACCGGCCCGCCGATGCGGCCGCGCATGTCGACGTCCAGCCCGTTGGAGCAGGCGGCGCCAAGGGCCAGCAGGGCAAACGCGGGAAGGGTGCGGGTCAGCGTCATCTCGATGTCCTCGTCTCATGCGCCCCTTGTTGTTCCGGGGCGTCACGCCTGTGATCTCGGTACAGGCTGATGCGGTCGGGACCCTCTTAGTCCTTTCCCAGCCCTTCCACCAGCGGCACGAAGCGTACGGGCCGCAACTCGTCATAGTCGAAGCCGTTTTCCGTCCGGGTGACCCGGATCAGGTGCTGCACGGTGTCCGACTGCCCTACGGGCACCACCATGATACCGCCAATCTTCAATTGCGCCAAGAGCGGCCCGGGGGGGTCTTCCGCAGCGGCGGTCACGAGGATGCGATCAAACGGCGCCTGATCGGCCAGCCCGAAGGAGCCGTCGGCGGTAAAGGCGGTGATATTGGCCAGTTCCAGCGCGTCGAAAACCTTGCGCGCGGCGGCGACCAGCCGCTTGTGCCGGTCGACGGTATAGACCCGACGGGCCAGCTGGCTGAGGATCGCGGCCTGGTAGCCGGAGCCGGTGCCGACCTCCAGCACCTTGTCGCGCGGTCCGACGTTCAGCGCCTGCGTCATCAGTCCCACGACGGAGGGCTGCGAAATGGTCTGGCCGCAGGCAATCGGCAGCGGCATGTCCTCGTAGGCGCGGTCGGTGAAATAGCCCTGGATGAACAGGCCGCGGTCGATCTTCTCCATCGCCGAGAGCACGGCCTTGTCGGTCACGCCCTTGGAGCGCAGGGCGAAAAGGAACTGCATCTTTGCCTCGGCGTCGAACGTCATGCGAAGGCGTCCCGCAACGCCTTCAGGGCCGTGGTGCAGGTCAGGTCGGCCCGCATCGGAGTGACGGAGATCCAGCCGTCGAGGTTGACGGCGGCGTCGGTGCCTTCGGCCACAGGGGCCCGCTGGTCGCCGCCCTTCGCCCAGAGGAACCGGCGCCCCGACGGCGAAAGCTGGGATTCGACGGTGAAGCGGGTGTTCTCGCGCACCCCTTGCGGGGCGGCGACGATGCCCTTCACGCCGGACGCCGGGACCGGGGGGAAGTTCACGTTGTAGAACAGCCGGTAGCCGTCCTGTTCGCCCGCGTCGAATGAGAGGATCTTGCGCAGGACATCCGCGCCGAACTGCGCCGCGCCCTCGAAGGGGTCGTCGATGCGGTAGTTTTCCGGCCCGAGGTACTGCGACAGCGCGACGGCGGGCAGGCCCTGCAGCGCGCCCTCCATGGCACCACCGAGCGTGCCGGAATAAAGCGCGTTCTCGGCCGAGTTGTTGCCCCGGTTCACGCCCGACAGCACGAGGTCGGGGGGCGTGTCCTTCAGGACATGGTGCACGCCGGCCAGCACGCAGTCGGCGGGGCTGCCCTCCGCGGCATAGCGGCGCGGCCCGAGTTCGGAGATCATCGTGGGGTGGGCGTAGCTGATGCAGTGGCCGACGCCCGACTGTTCGAAGGCGGGGGCGACGGTCCAGACCTCGCCGTCCGGCCCGGCGAGCTCGGCCGCAATCTGTTCCAGCACCTTGAGCCCCGGGGCGTTGATGCCGTCGTCGTTGGTGATGAGGATGCGCATGAGCCTGCCCGTTCGCTTTGCATCGTCCTTAAGCGAAGGGGGCAGGCGGGGCAAGCGGCGGGGCGCCGACCGTGGCGGGCCGTGTCCGGTGGGGGACAGGCAGGGCCTTACGGCAGTCGAAAACGTGCGCGTTACCAGAGTTCGGCGAGCAGGCGGCGGGCCTCGTCGGCGGGCGTGGCGAGCGCGTCGCGCTCCTCGCCGGGGTGGAAGCGCGCGCGGACGGCGGTGGCCATGGGGCCGGGCGTCAGGATACGCACCTTCGGGCCGGTCTTCACCGTCTCGGCGGCCCAGCTTCGCGCCACGGCGATCTGCGCGGCCTTCGACGCACCGTAGTGGCCGTAGAACTTCTCGCCCCCCTTCGGATCGTCGAAGAAGAGCGCGGTGCCGCCGGTGCCGAGGAGCGGCGCGATGTAGGGGATCAGGTGGCCCATGGCATGCGCGTTGGTCGCCATGGAGCGGTCCCAGTCCTTCGGGTCGAGCTGCCAGGTCGGTGTCAGCGGCCCGGTGTGCACCGCCGTGTGCGCCCAGAGCGCCACGCCGCCCCAGCGGTCGTGCACGGAGCGGCAGAGCTGCGCCATGGCGTTGCGGTCGGTCACGTCCATCGGCGCAAGCGTCGCCGCGCCGCCCTTCGCCTTGACGGCATCGTCGAGCTCTTCCAGCCCGCCCACGGTGCGGGCGACGGCGACGATGTGATACTCGGGCGCGAGCGCCTCCGCGAGGGCATAGCCAAGGCCGCGCGAGGCGCCGGTGATGAGGGCGATCTGGGTCATGCCGACCGTTTGGCCGGGATTTGGCGCTCCGTCAAGCCGCGGCGCGGGGTGCTGTCGGAGGGTGTCTGGTGTGCGTCGTCTGGTTCTTTTCGAATCTGATTTATTTCAATGGTTTGCGCGGCGTTTTTCGTGTCGGCGTGGATGGCGTGCGACCGCGTGACGCTTTGCCGTTGGCTGCCCTTTCGCTACCGAAGTTCAGGGGCTTCGTCTGAGATTTAGGGTAAAATAGGATTATAAATCAGTTGGTCGAGAGCCGTTCTTGATGCTTTCTGCCGAGGCGCGGGTCACCCGGCGGCGCGGTCACGCTCGATCGGTCCGTATTGCGGGAAGTGGCGCAGAACGTGATCGACCACCTTGCGGGCCTCCTGTGTGTCGAGGCCCAGGCCGAACCCGATGACGTACCGCCCGTAGTCGAACTTGATCGTGCCCGCCTTGCGCGGCGCCCACAGCCCGGGCGTGCGCTTTGCATCCTGCGGCCAGGCACTCTCGGTCGGGCCCGCGCGCAATCCCGTCACGGCCTCGCCGTCGCAGCGGGTCGAGCGGCGCCAGAAGGGGATGCTGCGCGTGACGGTCACTGTCTCCGGCGTGACGATCAGGCGTTCCTCGCCGATGTTGAGCCAAAGAAGGAGCGTCAGCGCGCCAAGGCAGCCCGCCGTCCATGCTGCAAGCCAGAGGCCGAGGAAGCCCACGACCAGCATGGGGGCGGAGAGCGTCTCCCACAGCGCGAGAAGCCACGCCCCGGAAGCGATGGCCAGCCAGACGCAGAGAAACAGGCTGACCCAGAGATGACGCTGCGGGCGCATCAGGAACGAGATTTCCTGTGCCGTGTCGGTGGCTTCGAGGGTGATGCGCGCCGTGGCCGTCATGATCTTTCCCTTTTTGCCGCAGACTAGACGGACACGATTGCCTTTGGCGAGGGACCGTGCGGTTGTGACTGGCACCGACGCACCGCCTGTTGCAGAGTGGCCCGGGTTTCTAGGGGAGTGCCGGAATGCGCGGTTTGATGATTGTCCTGATGATGCTGTGTCCCGGTGCCGCGCTGGCGGACGAGATCAGCGGCGACTGGTGCGGGCCGGACGGACGGTCGCTGACCATCCTCGGGCCGACGGTGGTCACTCCGGGCGGCACGGAGGTGCCGGGACGCTACAGCCGCCACCGCTATGAATTCGAGACACCGGCGGGTGAGCCGGGCGCGGGCGACACGGTGGTGATCCTCCAGTTGTCGGAAGAGGAGGTGGACGTGGCTTTCGGCAGCGTCGCCCCGGTGCGCTGGACGCGCTGCAGGGACGTGACAAGCTGATGCAGGTGCTGTGGGAACCAAAGCCCGGGATCGTGGTTCACGTGTCATGCAAGACCATGACATGACCGCACCGCGGCGGGGCGAGACCCCGGATCAGCACCAGGACCTGGACCCCGAAGCCGAACAGGAGGCGGTGCGCAGCCATTCCGACGAATCGCATGTAACGGAGGCGAGCCGCCTGTCGGCCCGCCTGATCTACGAGGTCATCCGGCGCGACGGTGACGAGGAACTGCAGCGGCCCGTGGCGTCGCTTGTCTGGTCGGGCCTGGCGGCCGGGGTACTCATCAGCCTCTCGGTCCTGACGCAGGCCGTGCTGAAGAGCCGCCTGCCGGAGGCCGACTGGGCGCTGCTGGTGGAGGGGCTGGGCTATTCGGTCGGCTTCATGGTGGTGATCTTCGGGCGGATGCAGCTTTTCACCGAGAACACGATCACCACCGTGCTGCCGGTTGTGGCAGACCGCTCCCTCACATGCCTCTTGAAGCTGTTGCGGCTCTGGGCCGTGGTGCTCTGCGCCAATATCGTCGGCTGCGTGGTGGCTTCCGGCTTCCTGACGCTGCCATTCGTCGTGCAGCCCGATGTGATGGAGGCGCTGATCGCCGTGTCGCATCATGCCGTCGAGGGAACGGCGACGCAGAACTTCGTCCGCGCGATGCCCGCCGGTCTGATCATCGCGGCGCTGGTGTGGATCCTGCCCGCGACACGCAACGGCGGGTCTTTCTTCGTGGTCATGGTGCTGACCTGGCTGATCACCGCCGCCGGTTTCGCCCATGTGATCGCCGGATCGGTCGAGGCGGGCCTCTTGGTGTGGGTCGGCGAAATGCGCTTCGCCGACGCGGCCCTGGTCTATTTCCTGCCGGTTCTGGCGGGCAACGTGGCCGGCGGAACCGCCGTCTTCACGCTGCTGGTCTGGGGGCAGGTGCGCAACGAGGTCGAGGTGGAATGATCACTGCACGACCGGCTGGGTCATCCAGCGGGTGCGGCCATTGCCCGAGAGCGCGAGGCGCCCGTCCTCGATCGCGATGATCGGGTCGCGGCCGATGCGGTCGCCGACCTTGAGTTCGACGACCTTGCCGTCCGGCGTGCGCACGAGGGCGCGCGGCCGTTCGCCGGACCCGAAGGTGCCGAGCAGGATGAGCGCGTCCAGGCTGCCCGACGCCTGCTGCGTGGCGAACTGTGCGACCTTCTGCGATGACTGTTCCTGTGCCATGTCAGCGTCTCCTCTGAGTGGAGAGGCGCGCGTACACGGGCTTCGTGGCCTGCGAAAGCGGGGCTGAAGGCGCTGTGCGGCGGGTTGCCGGAAGGGGGTGCGACATGGGCACAAGCTTGCCGGATCGGCTTGGCGGGACTGTTCGGCCTCTGGCCGAAGGCGCCCGCCCGCCAACCCGTCCGGGCGCCTCGGCGGATCTGCGCCGCGTTTTGGAGGCGTAGGGGCGCCGGGGTCAGGCCGTCAGGTGCGGGCGGATGTCGTTTCCGGAGGCGGCGTAGATGTCGAGCAGGTCGTCGAAGCCGATTCCCTGCGCCTGAGCCTCGGCCAGAGGGCCATCCGTGGCGGTGGCCACGGGGCGCTGGCTGGCGTCAGAGGCCGTCAGGGTGACGGCTGTCCCGGTTTCATCCTCGAACCCGGGGAGGGTGTTGGCGGTCAGTCCTTCGTTTGCAAACGGTCGAGGGGTGTCGAAGGTGGCGACGTATTCGTGGAAGGTTTCTGCCGAGACCTCGACCCAGAGGCCGAAGTGGAAGGTTTCATCGGCTCCGCGGATCGGCAGAGGCAGAACGGCGCGCAGAAAGTGGCGGCTGTCGATGCGGCAGAGTTCGGCGGTGAGGCGGTCGTTCCCGACGGTGACATCGTCGTCGATGCGCGGCGCATGCGGCCAGTCCTCCGGCTCTTCGAAACCGATGTCGAAGACCCCGCCGAAGGTGCGGCCGCAGCACGGGCAGGCGCGGTCGGGATCGTTGAGGCGGCGCCAGCGGGCGTCGAGGGCGAGGAGGGACATGGGCGGGCCTCGTGGGCTGTGGGCCGGGGCGTTGCGCGTCTGGAGCGGGCGGGACGCCTCCGGCGGGAGTATTCTTGCAGCAGAGAAGCGGGGGGGGCGACCGCGGGCCGGATGGCGGTGCGATTGGCACGGCGGCGCGCCTTGTCGGCAGCACCGACGGTGATGAGGGAGAGGCGCGGGGCGCTTTGGACGGGTTTGCGGCGACGCGTATGGTTGAGCGCGCGGCGGATTTGTGTTTCGGCCTTTCTGGCCACCGCTGGCCGTAGGCCCGTTTAGGGAGCGCCGGTCCGGATGTCGTCTGCATCCGGATCCGACGGCTATTGCTGACCTATTCGGCCGCCTTCATCTTGAAGCCCTTCTGTAGCATGTCTGCCGGTTCCACCGGGTATTCGCCGGAGAAGCAGGCGTCGCAGTACTGCGGGCACTTGGCGTTGCGGCCTTCGGCCTCTCCCACGGCACGGTAGAGGCCGTCGAGCGAGATGAACTTCAGGCTGTCGACGCCGAGGTGGTCGCGCATCTCGTCCTCCGACATGGTCGCGGCCAAAAGCTTCTCGCGCTGCGGTGTGTCCACGCCGTAGAAGCACGGCCAGGCGGTCGGCGGCGAGGCGATGCGGAAGTGGACTTCGGCCGCGCCCGCATCGAGGATCATCTCCTTGATCTTGCGGGAGGTGGTGCCGCGAACGACGGAATCGTCGACGAGGATCACCTTCTTGCCCTGGATCAGCGCGCGGTTGACGTTCAGCTTCAGCCGGACGCCCATGTTGCGGATCTGTTCGGTCGGCTCGATGAAGGTGCGGCCCATGTACTGGTTGCGCACGATGCCCATGCCGTACGGGATGCCGGATTCGGCGGCGAAGCCGATGGCCGCCGGGGTGCCGCTGTCCGGGACGGGACAGACCAGATCCGCCTCCACCGGGGTCTCGCGGGCCAGTTCCACGCCGATCTGGCGGCGCGTCTCGTAGACCGAGCGGTTGCCGATGATCGAATCGGGGCGCGAGAAGTAGACGTGTTCGAAGATGCAGAAGCGCGATTTGGCCGGGCGGAAGGGGCGGATCGATTCGACGCCCTTATCGGCGGTGATCACGACCATCTCGCCCGGGTCGATCTCGCGCACGTATTCTGCGCCGATGATGTCCAGCGCGCAGGTTTCCGACGACAGGACCCAGCCGTCCGCCACCTTGCCGAGGACAAGCGGCCGCACGCCCAGCGGATCGCGCACGCCGATCAGCTTGGTGCGGGTCATGGCGACGACGGAGAACGCACCCTCGACCCGGCGCAGCGCGTCTTCCATCCGGGCGGGGATGTCGCGCTGGAGCGAGCGGGCCATCAGGTGGATGATGCATTCGCTGTCGGAGGAGGACTGGAAGATCGAGCCACGCTCGATCAGTTCGCGGCGGAGCGCGTCGGCGTTGGTGATGTTGCCGTTGTGCGCTATGGCCGCGCCGCCCATGGAAAACTCGCCGAAGAAGGGCTGCACGTCGCGGATGGCGGCGGACTTCGATCCGGCGGTGGAGTAGCGCACGTGGCCGATTGCGAGTTGCCCCGGCAGCGTGTCCATCAGCGACTGACGGGTGAAGTTGTCGCGGACGTAGCCGAAGCGCCGCGCCGAGTTGAACCCGGTTTCCGGATGGTAGGAGACGATGCCGCCTGCCTCCTGTCCGCGGTGCTGGAGGGCGTGCAGGCCGAGCGCCACGAAGTTGGCGGCATCGGTCACGCCCACCACGCCGAACACGCCGCACTCTTCGTGCAGCTTGTCGTCTCCGGCGTCGAATGGGTTGGCTGGAAAGAAGGTGGCGTCGGACATGGTGTCTCCGAATCCGGGGCTGTTCGCGCCCCTCATACGGGCTTGGCGGTGAAGTGTCACGGAAGGATCACAAAACTATGCGTGAGAAATGTCGGTTTCAACCAGCAGAAGGGTCCCGTCGCTGCGCCATCCGGTCGCCCAGCCCCCCGCGCGGAGCAGGGCGAAGGGGTGGTAGACGTCGGGCGCATCGGCAGGTGCGACCAGTGGCCACATCAGCCAGTGTGCCACGTCGTAGCTGTCCGCGGCGCGGTAGAGCGGCTCTGACAGGAAGGCCAGCGCCGCTTCGTGCGCCGGAGAGCGGGCCGCGGCCATGTTCCAGAGTGCATCGTCCATGTTGATCGTGGGCGCGTCCGTGCCGTCCAGGGCTTCGGGGAAGGGTGTCTCGAAAAGGATCGGGGCATCGCTTTCGGGCGCTTCGAGGCCGAACAGGCGGAGCCCCGCCACCGCCGCCTGAAGCAGCGCATGTGCCTCGTTTCGGGGCAGTCTGCGTAGATCGAGCGGCCAGAGCGCGGCCCGCTCTCCCAGTGCCGCGCCTTCCGGCAGGGGGGCGAAGGCCGCGGCGCGGGCAGCAGCGGGCAGGCGCCAGATGCCGAAATGCAGGCGGAAATCGCGGTCTAAGGGCGGCAGCGGATCCGGCCGCTGTTCCGTGGCCTCGGGGTGGTTGTCGAGGATGTCGTGCCAGTGTGCCTGCCAGCCGGACTGCAAGTCTGTCGCGGTCACAGGCGGCACGGCTTACGTCGGCGCGTCGCAGACGCCCACGAGCTGCTCGTACTGGGCGGTGATCCAGCCAAGCGCCTGCTCGGGGTTCTGTTCTTCGATCCTGCCGCTGAACTGGCTGAAGACGGCGGCGGAACGGCTGTCGTCGATCATCGCCACGTCCTGCGCGGTGATGACGGTTTCGTAGACGAAGAAGGCGATGGCCACGAGGAGGATGCCCCGCGCCACACCGAAGAAGAACCCGAGCGCCTGGTCGAGCCCGCCAAGCGCGGAGCGCTGGATCAGCGAGGAGAAGAGCGGCGTGAACAGCGACACGAGCAGCAGGGCCACGGTGAACACGGCGGCGAAGGCGGCGATGATCGACAATTCGCAGCTGTCGGACAGGAATTCGCCGACGACGGGAAGCTCCTTGACCAGCGGCTGCACCTGGGCCGCGAACATGAAGGCGAGGATGGCCGCGACGATCCAGCCGACGATGGCCATGGCCTCCCGCACGAGCCCGCGCGAATAGGCCAGCAGCGCCGACATCACGACGATGGCCGCCACGATACCGTCGACGATCGTAAATCCTTCCATGGGCCTGCCTCTTCGCGTTCTTTTCCCGTGTGTGCCTGCCGGCCCGGTTCATCCGGCGCCGAAGACCTCTCCTACAAAGCCGGTCAGGTCGGCCATCTGCGTCAGCTTGACGGATGGGCCACCCTGCGCCTTGCCGCCCGAAGGCAGGATCGCGGTGGAGAAACCAAGTTTGGCGGCTTCTTTCAAGCGATTTTCGGTCTGACCCACCGGACGTAACGCCCCCGATAGGCTGATTTCGCCGAAAACGACAGTCTCGCGCGGCAGCGCTGCGTCCTCGCGGGCGGAAAGTAGCGCAGCGGCCACAGCCAGATCGGCGGCGGGTTCGCCCACGCGCATGCCGCCCGCGACGTTGAGGTATACGTCGAGCCCCGCAAACGGGATGCCGACCCGCGATTCGAGCACGGCGAGAATCATCGCCAGCCGGCTGCCGTCCCAGCCGACGACCGACCGGCGCGGCTGGCTGTGGGGCGAGGGGGCAACGAGGGCCTGGAACTCCACCAGCACGGGGCGCGTGCCCTCGATCCCGGCAAAGACCACCGAGCCGGGCGAGGGCTCTCCGCGTTCGGCCAGGAACAGGGCAGAGGGGTTCGGCACCTCCGCCAGCCCGCCGCCGGTCATCTCGAAGACGCCGATCTCGTCCGCCGGGCCGAAGCGGTTCTTGACGGAGCGCAGTATGCGGAACTGGTGGCCGCGCTCGCCCTCGAAATACAGCACCGTGTCGACCATGTGTTCCACCACGCGCGGGCCGGCGAGCTGTCCGTCCTTGGTGACGTGGCCGACCATCATCACGGCAGAACCGGTGCGCTTGGCGAATGTCGTCAGTTCGTGCGCCGCGGCCCGGACCTGGGACACGGAGCCCGGCGAGGAATCGACGTTGTCGGCCCACATGGTCTGGATCGAGTCGACGATGGCGAGGTCGGGACGTTCCTTGTCCAGCGTCGTGAGGATGTCGCGAAGGTTGGTCTCCGTGGCGAGCCGGACGGGCGCCTCGGCAAGGTTGAGGCGCTGCGCACGCAGCCTGACCTGGGCCGAGGCTTCCTCGCCCGAAATGTAGATGACCTTCAGCCCGGCGTTGGCAAAGGCCGCGGCGGCCTGCAGCAGGAGGGTCGATTTCCCGATCCCCGGATCGCCCCCCACCAGCACGGCAGAGGCGGGCACGAGGCCGCCGCCCAGCACACGGTCAAGCTCGTCGAGCTTGCAGGCGGTGCGCGGCGGCGGTGCTTCCTTGCTGGACAGATCGGAGAGCTGGACGGCACGCCCGCGCGACTGGCCAAGGGTCTTCCCGGCGGGGCCCTGCGACAGCGGCTTTTCTTCCTGGATGCAGTTCCACTCGCCGCAGGCCTCGCATCGGCCTGCCCACTTGGTCGTGACGTTGCCGCAGGACTGGCAGACGAATCGGCTGACGGCCTTTGCCATGAATAACCTCCGCTGGGATCGGAAGCGCGTATGTAACGGGGATCGCGGCGGAAGGGAACGGTTTCGCCTCGCTGGCGGGGGGCGCCCTGCGCCGCCCGAGTACAGTAGGCCCAGGATGAAGGACGGAGGTCCTTGTACTCGCCCTGGCTGAGTACCTCCGGGGGAAGCCGGCCAATGGTCTGCGCGGGTCGGGCCGCGTCAGGGGGCCTAAGCCCCTTGGGTGCGACGAGCCTCGAGCGCGCCCAGCACGATGGAGCCGAGGATCAGTGCGGTGAAGAAGTAGAGACCCCAGGCGGTTTCCACCCTCCCGACGCCCAGGCCCTTGGCGAGGGTGACGTAGAGCGCGATCAGGAAGATGTCGGCCATGGCGAACTTGCCGAGCAGGTTGAGCGCCGGCAGGGCGCGCCGGTCGAGTACGTCGAACTGAAGGAGTGCGAGACCGAGCGTCTTCAGCATCGGCGCGACAAGAGCGAACAGGGTCACGACAAGCGCAAGGAAGATGTCGGTCTGCCAGAGCGACCTCAGGCCGGAAATCACCGAGATCTCGGACATGCCGAAGAGCGGCAGCAGCCCGGCGCGCAGGAGCGGGGCGAACCACGAGAGCGGGTAGAGAACGAGGAAGGCGAGGTTCACGTAGCGCATGGGTGTGTATGGCGGGGCTCTGCGCCGCCTGCCTTCGGTCAGTTTGGTCAGGAGACCCACCACCACACCACAAGCAGGCCGGCCAGCATCAGCAGGTGCAGCACGTCGATGATCCGCCAGCGGGCGCGGGGGGTGATGGAGCAGATCAGGAAGATCGCGGAGGGAACGAGCAGGGGCGCCATTCCGCCGCCGCCCGCCATCATCTGCGCGGCTGTGACGTAAAGCGGGCCCTCGTTCAGGCCGAGCGCGGGCGCGAAGACCGTGGCGATGCCGCCGAGGCAGAGCACCAGTGTCATGAGCGCGGGCCAGCGGGCAAGGCCGCGCCCGGCGATCACGCGGATCAGCGCCAGGAGGGCGAGGACCTCGAGATAGATGAACTTGTTGAAGAACAGGAACCCGAGCAGCACCGGGTCGGGCTGGAGGAGGCTGTTCATGAGGTCTCCCGGGCGGTGGTGGCGGTCGGCCTGCATTGACACCATGGGCCGAAGAAAATCAATCCGTTCCGTGGTGTCACGCGGGTCCCCGCGTGTGTCAGCGCACCGCCGCGATCGGCCCGGTGGCGCGGCCGTGGATGAACTGGTCCACATGGGCGTCGCCGGAGCGGTCGAGCTCGGTCACCGGTCCGGTCCAGCGGATGGTGCCGCCATGGAGCATGGCGACATTGTCGGCAATCGCCCGGACGGAGGTCATGTCGTGGGTGATCGTCATGGCGGTTGCGCCCATCTCGGTCACGATCTCGCGGATCAGGTCGTTGATAACCCCGGCCATGATCGGGTCGAGCCCTGTGGTCGGTTCGTCGAAGAAGATGATCTCGGGCTCTGCGGCGATGGCGCGCGCGAGACCCACGCGTTTCTGCATGCCGCCCGACAGTTCGGCCGGGAAACGGTCGGCCACATCGGGCGTCAGGCCGACGCGGCGCAGTTTCTCGATGGCGATCTCGCGGGCCTCGGCCTTTGGCCGGGCGAGGCTGCCGCGGAGCAGGCGGAAGGCGACGTTCTGCCAGACGGTGAGTGAATCGAAGAGCGCGCCGCCCTGGAACAGCATGCCGAAGCGGGCGAGGAAGGCGTCGCGGTCCTGCGTCGTCACGTCCTGCCCGTCGAGCGTGATCGTGCCTGCATCGGGCGTGACGAGGCCCAGGATACATTTCAGCAACACCGACTTGCCGGTGCCGGAGCCGCCGATGATCACCATGGAGGTGCCCTGCGCGATCTCAAGGTCGACGCCCTGCAGGACATGGTTCTGGCCGAAGGACTTGGTGACGCCGTTGAGAGCGATCATCGTATGCCCCCGTGCGTTGCGGGACCGTCAGCCGTCGGAGTGAGTATTTCGAAAGCGGAGAAACGGCAGGACGCGCCCGGCATGGCGGGGTGGGTCTCTGGAGTGGAGGCGGGCGCGAGGGTCATAGCGAGAAGAAGGCGCCGGTCAGCAGGAAGTTGGCGGCGAGGATCAGGACGGCGGCGGCCTCCACGCTGCCCTTGGTGGCGCGGCCCACGCCCTGTGCGCCGCGGCCCGACATCATGCCGAAGTAGCAGCCCATGAGCGCCGCGATGCCGCCGAAGGCGCAGCCCTTGACGAGGCTCGAGACCACGTCCAGCGGTTCGAGGAAATCCACGGTGTTCTTCAGGTAGGCGGCGGCGTTGAATCCGAGGCTGCCGGTGGCCACCGCGTAGCCGCCGAAGATGCCGATCACGTCGCCGATGCCTACGAGGGCGGGCACCACCAGCAGTGCGGCGAGCAAGCGCGGCGCCACGAGGTATTTCATCGGGTTGGTGGAGAGGGTCGTGAGCGCGTCGATCTGTTCGGTCACCTTCATGGTGGCGATCTCGGCTGCGATGGAGGAGGTCACGCGGGCGGCGATCATCAGGCCTACCAGCACCGGCCCCAGTTCGCGCACCATGCCGATGGCGACGATCTGCGGCACCACGGCCTCGGCGTTGAAGCGGGCGCCGCCGGAATAGATCTGCAGGGCGAGTGCGGCGCCGGTGAAGACGGCGGTGAGACCCACGACCGGCAGCGACAGCCAGCCCACGTTCATCAGCGCGGCGCCGAATTCGCCCGCGTAGAAGGGGGGGCGGACGGTGTGGCTGAGCGCAGTGAGGCCGAAGCGCGTGACCCGGCCGATGGCGGCCAGCCAATGCAGCAGGGCGCGGCCCAGCCAGCCGAGGGGGGCCAGCAGCGTCATGCGCCGGTATAGCTGCGGTCGTAGCGCGCGCCGAAGGAGGTGAGCACCTCGTAGCCGATGGTGCCGGCCCAGTCCGCGAGGGTGTCGATCCCCTGGTGCAGGCCGATGAGTTCGACATGGTCCGGCACTTCGCCGAGGCCGGTCACGTCGACGGCGATCAGGTCCATGGAGATGCGGCCGAGGATCTTGCAGCGCGTCTCGCCGGCCCAGACGTGGGCGGCGGGTCCCATGGCGCGGTGGATGCCGTCGGCATAGCCGCCGGCGATGGTCGCGACGCGGGTCGGCGCGGCGGCGGTCCAGGAGTTGCCGTAGCCGACGGTTTCGCCGGGCAACACGTCGCGCGTCTGGATCACCGGGATCTCGAGGCTGACGACCGGCTGCGCGTCGACGAAGGGCAGGCCGCCGTAGAGGCCCACTCCAGGGCGCGTCATGTCGAAGTGGTAGTCCGGCCCCAGCAGGATGCCGCCCGTCGCCGCGAAGGAGCGCGGCGCGTCGATGCCGTCGGTCATTTCGCGGAAGGCTGCCAGCTGGCGGGCATTCATCGGGTGATCGGGCTCGTCGGCGCAGGCGAGGTGGCTCATCACCAGCCGCGGGTGCTGGGCGAGGGCGATATCGCGCAGGGCGGACCACTCCGCCGGTTCCATCCCGAGGCGGTTCATGCCGCTGTCGAGCTGGATGCCGAAGGGATGGGCGGGCAGCCCTTCGACGTGCATCAGCATCTGGTCGATGGAGTTGATCATCGGCACGAGGTCGGCATCGCGGATCATGTCGCGGTCGCCGGGCATGTGGCCGGAGAACACGCAGATCTCGGGGCCGGGGCCGAGGATGCGGCGCAGCCGTGCGCCTTCCTCGGCGACGGCCACGAAGAAGGTCCGCGCCCCGGCGGCGGCCAGAACGGGCACGCATTTCTCGGCACCGAGGCCATAGGCGTCCGCCTTGACGACGGCGCCCGTCTCGCCCTCCGACAGGGCGGCGAGGGCGGTCCAGTTGGCGCGCAGGGCGCCCAGGTCGATTGTCAGCTTCGCCATGGCCATGTTGCCTGTCTTTGGCAGGTTGGATGTTGGGGTCAAGGGGGAAATGCGGCTTCATGCGCCGGACGGGCGGGGATATGCTTGGCCGGAAAGGGGTTCGAGGCAGGGCACATGAAGGACACGCTGCGGCTGGAGGCCGAACTGTTCAGGCTGGCACTGGGGGAGGTCACGCGGCTCGTGCCCCCGGCGGGCGGAGACGTGTCGGAGGACCTGCTGGTGCGCTCGGTCAAGTATCACCCGGTGATCGGTGCGCTGGTCGGCTGCGCCGGGGCGGCGGTGCTGTGGCTGGCGGCGCAGGTCCTGCCGGAGGCGGCGGCCGTGCTCGTGGCCGTGGTCGCGGTGCTGCTGCTGAGCGGCGTGCGCGACGAGATGGGACTTTCCGTCGCGGTGGAGGCGCTGGCCGGAGAGACGGGCCGGGACGCGGTGCTGGCGCGCATGGCGCGGGGCGGGGGGCCCCGCGGCGCGCTGGCTGTCGGCCTGACGCTGGCGCTGAAGGTGGTCCTGCTGGTGTCCTTCACGCCGGGCGTGGCGGCGGTGGCGCTGATTGCCGGGATGGGGCTGGGGCGCATGGCGGCGGTGCACACCGCGGCAAGCACCGTCTCCGCCCGCAGGCGAGGGATGGAGGTGCTGCTGCCCGGGGTGACGCCCGACGGCTACCGCGTCGCGCTGGCGGGCACGATACTGGCCGTGCTGGCGCTGGAGTTCGTGGCTGGTGCCTGGGCCGGTGTCGCCGCAGCTATTGGTGCCATCGCGCTGGGGCAGGCGTTCCGGATCTTCGCGCTCAGGCGGTTGGGGGGGCGGACCACGGAAATCCTCGGCGGCGCGGCGCTGCTGGGCGAGCTTGGCACCTACCTGGGGCTGGCCGTCGTGCTCTGACCCGGCGAAGCCACGCCCGTGCGCGCAGGCGGGTCCACTGAGGCGGCGTGTTTGCCTGACAATTGTGTCAGTCAGGAAGGGGGCACTTTGTCGGTTCCCCGCGACGCGGTACACTTCTCCGCATTTCAAAGCGGAGACATTTGACATGGATTTCTCGGGAATTTCACGCCCGCAGGTCGACACGCTGGTGTTCAACCTCCTGGCGGTCGACGCCTACAAACCCCTTGGTGCGGCCCTTGGCGGCTGGGTGCCCGTCGCGGGCGCCGTCATGGCGGCGATACATGCGGCCGCACTGGTCGGGTGGTCGGCCTTCGAGGCGGGTCTGGTCGGCGTGCTGAAGACCATGGGCAACCTTGGCGCGGGCATGATGAACCTGCTCACGGATTTCGTTGCGGATCTGGTGAACGGGCTGATCGTCATCAGCGCGGGCAACCAGGACGGCGTGCTGGCCGATGCGGCGCAGGGCGCCATGACCGGGGGCAGCATCGCCGCGCAACTGCTGTGGACGGTCGGCGGCGGAGCGGTTGTCGAGACCGGCGGCGCGGCAGCGCGTGCGGCGGCAGACACCTTCATGCGGGGCGCCGGGCTGGCGCTGCAGCGGGAACGGGGCGGCGGACCGGGCAGCAATGCGCGCGGCTGGGGACTGCTGGGCATCGGCATCATCGCCATCGCTGCGGTTGCGGTCGCGGCTGTCACCTTCGGCGCCGCGGCCGGGCTGGTCGGCGTGGCCGTGATCGCGACTGGCGCAGTCATCGGGGCCGGTTTGGCCGTGTACTATGGCATGGCAGAAGACGAGGCCGAGCAGGAGCCGGGCACCGTCCCGGAGCCAGAGTCGCCGCTGGATGGCCGCGCGTCGCGGGAACCCTCCGGCGCATCGCCCCGGACCGATCCGCGTCTCGCCACCGCCACCAGGCCGCTGGCTATCGGACACCGGCGCGCCAAGTCTCAAGGCGAGATCGACGCGATGAAGGCCGGGCGGGCGTCCTACAACAGCCGGTTGCTGACAAGTTACCTGAGGCAGGGCAGCCGCTGACACAGGCCCGCGGCGCACTCGGGGATCAGCCTTCCTGCCAGGGCTTCACGAGGTTGCCGAAGCGGGTGAACTGACTTTCGAACGACAGTTCCACGGTGCCGATGGGGCCGTGACGCTGCTTGCCGATGATGACCTCGGCCTTGCCGTGCAGGCGCGACATGCGTTCCTGCCAGGCGACCATCTCGTCCAGCCGGTCGTCGGAGGGCTTTTCGCGTTCCACGTAGTATTCTTCGCGGAACACGAACATCACCACGTCGGCGTCCTGCTCGATGGAGCCCGATTCCCGGAGGTCGGACAGCTGAGGCCGCTTGTCCTCGCGGCTTTCCACCTGGCGCGACAGCTGCGACAGCGCGATCACCGGGATGTTAAGTTCCTTCGCTATCGCCTTGAGACCCATGGAGATTTCCGCGATTTCCTGCACGCGGTTCTCGGCGGTGCCGCGCAGAAGCTGAAGATAGTCGACGATGATGAGGTCAAGCCCGTGCGTCCGCTTCAGGCGGCGCGACCGGGCCGCGACCTGACTGATCGGCAGCGCGGGCGTGTCGTCGATGTAGAGCGGGCAGGCTTCCAGTTCCTTGGCGGCCTCGACGAAACGGCGGAACTCGTGCTCCTCCATGTCGCCCTGGCGGATCTTGTGGGACGAGATCTCGGACGCCTCGGCGAGGATACGGCCAGCCAGCTGCTCGGCGCTCATTTCGAGCGAGAAGAACCCGACCACGCCACCGTCGAGCGCGCCGACAGAGCCGTCGGGCCGGGTGCCCTTCTTGTAGGCCTTGGCGATGTTGAAGGCGATGTTGGTGGCGAGCGAGGTCTTCCCCATGGAGGGACGACCCGCGAGGATCAAGAGGTCGGACGGGTGCAGGCCGCCCAGCTTCTTGTCCATGTCAATGAGGCCGGTGGAGATTCCCGCCAGACCGCCTTCGCGCTGGTAGGCGGCGTTGGCGACGTTCACCGCCTCCGTCACGGCGCGCAGGAAGGACTGGAAGCCCGACTCGGCGTTGCCCTGCTCGGCCATCTTGTAGAGCTTCTGCTCGGCCTCGACGATCTGCTCCCTTGGTTCGGAGGCGACGTCGACCTTTGCGGCTTTGTCCGAGATCTCGCGGCCGAGGCGGATCAGGTCGCGGCGCACCGACAGGTCGTAGATCATCTGCGCATAGTCCCGCACCGCGAAGGTGGAGACGGCAGAGGCCGCAAGCCGTGCGAGGTAGGCCGCGCCGCCCAGTTCCTGAAGACCCTCGTCGTCGGCCATGAAGGCCTTGAGCGTCACCGGGGAGGCGAGGTTGTTCTTGGCGATGCGCGCGGCGGCGATCTCGAAGATTCGGGTGTGCACCGGGTCGTAGAAGTGCTCGGCCCGGATGATCGACGCGACGCGGTCGAAGATGTCGTTGTCGGTCAGGATCGCGCCCAGAAGCTGCTGTTCGGCCTCGATGGAGTGCGGCATGGTCTCGGCGGCGTCGACGTGAACGCCGGTCGGATTGATCGTCGTTATCTCGTTCATTTTCATCCCCACTGCTCAGGCTGACCGTGTAGCAAACCGGATTTCCGGGGTGCAGAGTGTAAATCTCTGGGGATAAGCGGTGGACCGCTGTCCCCACATGATCTTGTCACAGAAAGGGTCCACATCGCAAGATAGGCCAAAAATGGCCTGTGGGCGACTCATCGGCGTGTCGGCTGGGACACACCGCAAGGGAACGTGAAATTTCTGTGACGCCACGTCAGCGCCGGGAAGCCCCTGCTTTGACGGGCCGGGGTGCGGTCCCTCAGGCTCCGCCGCGGGCCGCGCGCCAGGCGTGGGGGTCCTTCAGGAACGACTCGACCTCCGACAGGACGCCGGCGTGCTTCTCCGGCGCTTCGGCCAGAACCTCCCACCAGGTGCACAGGTGGTGCAGCGAGACGCCGTGGTCGCCCAGCGTTTTGATCGTCTCGGGGAAGATGCCGTAGTAGAAGATCACCGCCGTATGCGCGCAGGTCGCGCCGGTGTCGCGGATCGCATCGACGAAGGACAGTTTCGAGCCGCCGTCGGTGGTCAGGTCCTCTACCAGCAGCACGCGCTGGCCCTCGGTCATCGCACCCTCGATCCGGGCGTTGCGGCCGTAGCCCTTCGGTTTCTTCCGCACATAGGTCATCGGCAGGGCCATGCGCTCAGCCACCAGCGCGGCAAACGGGATGCCCGCCGTCTCGCCGCCGGCGATGTTGTCGAAGGCCTCGAAGCCCGCATTGCGCATGACCGTCACCGTCAGGAAGTCCATCAGGGTGGAGCGGATGCGCGGGAAGGAGATCAGCTTGCGGCAGTCGATGTAGACCGGGCTCAGCTGGCCGGAGGCGAGCTTGAACGGCTCATCCTGCATGAAGTTCACCGCCTCGATCTCCCACAGCATGCGCGCGGTCAGGCGGGCCATTTCTTCGGCGGAAGGATAGGTCGAGGGGATCATGGGCGGCACTCCTTTGGGTCAGGCGTCGATTAGCGGGTTTTGATCAGGGGGGAAAGGGGCGCGCTTGTGCCTTGGTGCAAGGGGACCATATCGCGCATGTGCAATGGGCAAAGGCGGTGTATCCTGCCGCAAGAGGAGATCGCCATGCGTCCCGCACCGCGCCCGCCCTATTCCTACCGCGACGATCCGGAGGTTCCGGCCTTCGACGATGCCTGCATCCTCGTGGTCATGGACGGGGACTGCGCGCTCTGCTCCGCCACCGCGCGCCGGATAGCGCGGCTGGATCGTGAAGACGCGGTCCGCATCTGCACGGCGCAATCGCCGCTGGGCCGCGGATTGCTGGGACACTACGACCTGTCGCCGGACGATCCCGACAGTTGGCTGATGCTGCACGAGGGGCAGGCGCGCGGGTCGCTCGACGCCATCGTGGCGTTGTTCCCGCGGCTGCATCGCGGCTTCCGGCCCCTTCGGGCGCTCGGGTTGCTGCCCTTGGGCGTGCAGGACTGGCTCTATGCCCGGATAGCGAGGAACCGGTATCACTTCGGCAAGACCGACCTCTGCGCCTTGCCCGATCCCGAACTGCGGCGGCGGCTGATCTCGTGACACCCTATGCCATGTTGCTGGGCGACCGGATGGCGGCGCTGCCGCCTGCCTGCCGGGCCTTGCACGCGGGCTTTGGCGCGTTCGAGGGGCGGATCGCCGTGACACCTGCCGATGCGGGGGCGTTACGGCTGCTGGCCCGGGCCGTGGGGCTGCCCCGTGCCGCGCGGGATGTGCCGTTCCGCTTGGTGACGGAAGCCGACGGGCAGGGGGCGCGCTGGACCCGGGAGATCGGGATCACCCGCATGGTGTCGCGTCTTGACGCAACCAAAGATGGGCTGCTGGCGGAGCGGCTGGGGCTGATCCGGGTGGATACGCGCCTTGTCCCGGAGGCTGGCGGCCTCAGGCTCGGGGCGGAGCGGGTGATGATGCTTGGCGTGCCCTTGCCCCGCGCGCTCTGGCCCCGCGTGGCGGCCAGGGAATGGCAGGAAGCCGGGCTTTACAGGTTCGACGTCTCGATCGCCCTGCCGCTGCTGGGGCGGCTCGTATCCTACACCGGGCACCTGCACACGATGCCCGCTCGAAACGTCGGTACGCTGGCTCAGCCGTCGCAGGACTTGTAGATCTTGTCGCTGGCCGTGCGGTCCTTCATCGGGTCGGGGACGTTCATCTCCCGCAGGAAGGCGCCGCCCATCTGGTAGGCCTCCGATTCCGACAGCGAGATACAGGTCCAGGTCTCGGCGCCGTGGTCGTGCTGTGCGTGGTGCACCAGCTCATGCAGAAGGATTTCGCGCCAGAGCGGGTTGTCGCGCGGATCAGCGAAGTTCTCCGCCCCGTCGATCTGGTCGGGCGAGAGGATGAAGATCGTGCCCTCCGGCCCCTCGTTCGCGATGTAGATGGCGTTCAGCCGGTCGTCGACGCCGTCTTCGGGGATGAGGTGCGCGCGGCCGTAGTAGTATTCGCGGGTCAGTTCCTTTGGGCCGAGTTCCACGACCGCCGGCGGATCAAGGTCACTGGTCTGATAGGCACTGTTCTCGCCGATCCAGTCCAGAAGCAGGTCGATGAGAGCGTCCATGGGCGGTCTCCTTCTTTCTGTCCCTCGGTGCATTGACCGTTATGCCGACCAGCCTAGATGAATAGGGTTTAAAATTTCAACACCTCGGTACCCTTGATGCGCTTAGCGGCTCTGGCAGGGGCTCCGCTGCCGCATTTTCCGCCATCGACCACGATCTCTTGCAAGCCTGCACAGGGGAACAGAACCTTTTCGGTGCCGCGTTGCGCTTGCCAGATGGCCGCCCAGGCAAGGGGTTGGGCGTTCAGGACGGTGCTTGTTCGCCGGGCACCGGTCTTTTCCGCGGCGTGATACCGGCGGACGGCGTCCCATTTCCTCGATGCGCCAGCCCTCCGGACCAAACGAAAACGCCGCCCGAAGGCGGCGTTGAATGTCCCTGCAGCGGCTTTCCGCTCAGTCGAGGCGCCAGTGCAGCGGCATCATCGGATCGAAGACGGTGACGGGGCCTTCTGCCGTGTCGATCTTCTTCGGGTAGTCGACGGGCGCGCCCTTGGTCAGGGTCACGGTCTCGTCGCTCACCGGCAGACCATAGAAATGCGGCCCGTTCTCTGAGGCGAAGGCCTGCAACTTGTCCAGCGCGCCCTCCTGTTCGAAGACCTCGGCCAAGATCGAAAGGGTGTTCGTCGCGGTGAAGCACCCGGCGCAGCCGCAGGCGTTCTCCTTCAGCGGATCGAGGTGCGGCGCGGAATCGGTGCCAAGGAAGAAGCTCGGATCGCCGGAGGTCGCGGCCTTGCGCAGGGCGATCCGGTGCTCCTCGCGCTTGGCGACGGGCAGGCAGTAGTAGTGCGGCTTGATCCCCCCGACGAGGATGGCATTGCGGTTGATGACGAGGTGGTGCGTGGTGATCGTCGCCCCCAGGTTATCGCCGCCTTCGCGCGCGTAATCGGCGCCTTGCGCAGTGGTGATATGCTCCATGACGACGCGCAGGTCCGGGGTGGCGCGGCGGAGCGGGTCCAGCACCCGGTCGATGAACACAGCTTCCCGGTCGAATATGTCGACGTCGGCGTCCACCACCTCACCGTGCACACACAGCGGGCAACCGATCTCTGCCATGCGCTCCAGCACCGGGCGCACCTTGTCGAAGTCGCGCACGCCCGAAGCAGAGTTGGTCGTCGCACCCGCCGGGTAGAGCTTTACCGCGTGGATGATGCCGTCGGCGTGGGCCTTCGCGAGGTCGTCCGGGTCAGTCGTCTCTGTCAGGTAGAGCGTCATGAGCGGGGTAAACCCGCTGCCGTCGGGAAGCGCGGCCAAGATCCGGTCGCGGTAGGCGGCGGCCTGGTCGCCGGTCACGACGGGGGGCACGAGGTTGGGCATGATGATCGCACGTCCGAAGTGGCGCGCGGTCTCGGGGGCCACGGCACGCAGCATTGCGCCGTCGCGCAGGTGCAGGTGCCAGTCATCCGGGCGGGGAAGCGTGATCTGGGTCATGGCAAATCCGCTAGCACGGGTCGCCGTTCTTCACCAGAGCGGCGTGGCGCGCTATGACGGGACGAGGGCATGAAGGGGGTGACGATGCTGTTCACGGTGATCCTTGGCGCCGCCGCAGGTTGGGGCGCGAGACATGTGGAGGCTCAGGTGACGGAGCGGCTGTACCGCTGGCTCGGGTCGGAGCACATGCTGGCCGAGCAGGACCGCGGCGTGGCGGCATTGCTGGTCTGCCTGCTGGCCGCTGCGGCCGTCCTGTCCTTGCTGGGCGAGGGCGGACGGGTGTTCCTGTTCACCCTTGTTGCGGCGCTCGGCTATTTCCAGGAGGACCTGCGCGAGGCATATCTGCGACGCGGGTCCTGAGCCGTCACCTGCGCGCCTTCTGCGCCTCGAGCTGGGCGAGTCGCCGGCGGAACCGCGGGGCGTTCATCCGGGCGGTCACGTGTCGGCACAGCATGAGGCTCAATTTGTCGCGCTGGCTGGCATCGGTCCGGGCCAGCAGCTTGCGCAGGTAGGGCGGGTGGTCGCGCCGGGCACGCATGTGTGCTGCAAACCGCGCGGCGTCGAGCGTGCCGTCGGCGACCTCGAGCAGCAGTTTCGGCAGGATGTCCATCAGGCGCAGATCGGTCTGCAGCGCCCCGCCGAAGAACGGCATACGGTAACGGTCGACGTTGCCGCGCTCGAACAGGGCGGAGTGCATGGCGTCGAGGCGTTCATAAGGGTCGTAGAGCACCCAGACCTTCTCGGCCGCGTCGATCATGTCCGGCGCAAAGCCGTAGCGTGATGTAAAGTCCTCGCGGCGCATGTCGGTGAAACGGTCGTCCCATTCAGTCACGCGCGGGTCCAGCGTGGCCTGCGGTTGCAGCAGCAATGCGCGCGCGCCGGGGGCTGCCACCGAATAGGCGGCGGCGGCATAGCCGCAGGGACCGGTACCGAAGAAGATAACCCGCTCGAATTCATCGAAGAAACCGTCGTCCAGCAACTGGTCGAAAAAGCCGAAGACGCGCGGGTCGCGGAACCACGTGTCGCCATGGGAAAGGACGGAAAGCGACGACCAGCCGTGATCGCGCACCATGTCGAAGCCCATGGGCGTGCGGGTCGCCGACAGGGCCTCGATGCCGGACATGGTTTCGAACGACACGAGCAGGGTGTCGCCGTCCTCGATGAAGATACCGGCATGGCGCTTGCCCAAGGGCTCGGCAAAGCCGTGCTCCTCGCCCAGGCCCTTCAGGGCGGTCAGCCACTCTCCGCGGCCAAGCTCGCTGAAATCCGGAGTGAAACCGTTGTCTGCTGCCATGCCATGTCCTCTGCGGCCGCATGTGAGGGCGGCCATTTCGGAAACAATGTCTGCCGGGTCGGGCAGATTTGTGGCTCTGTCGTGTTGAATTAAGGAAAAATGAGGCAGATGTGGCTGCGACGGCCATCGTTGGATCCGCTGGTCAGGTCTCTTCGGCCGTGCTCGCCCTGGTGGCATGCCCGGCGAGGAACCGCGCCGCATCGAGGGGCAGCGGACGCGCGGGCGGGGCCATGAGCAGGCGGGCGAAAAGGGCGCGGTTCGGCTCCTCCGCCAGAAGCACGTCAAAGCGGGCGTGCCGCCATGCTACCGCCTGTTTATGCAGCGGCCCGAGAACAGGGTCCGCCGCAAAGTCCTGCCGCAGTTCGGACACGCCGGGCAGGGCAAGGATGCTCGTGTCCTCGACCTCGCACCAGTTCCGTTCCACCCAGTAGTCCATCCCGAGTGCGTGGTCGCTGTGCACGGCGCGGCCCCGGTCCGCCTTCAGCACGTAGCTCTCCATGGTCCCCAGAGGGTAGTGGTTGAGCTGTGCCAGACCGTAGAGCGGCTGGCCGAAGGGCGAGAAGATGCGGCGCGTGCGGAACTGCTCGTCCAGTGCGCGGCCCTCTGCATCGAACCAGCGGGCGTCGGGCAGCAGGTCCTCCACGGGGGTGCGCGGCCTGTGAACCCCCAGCTTCCTGTAGGTGCCGTCGTTGCGGTAGAGCGTCTTGAACATGAAGGCCCGCCAGGGCCAGTGCATGATCTCCGGCGCTGCGCGGGTGAACTGCTGCGGCACCGGCGTGTCGGTGAACCGCACCACGCCCGCATTGCCGAAAAGCCGCCAGGTCAGCGTGATCGCGGTCGCCTCCGGCAGGGCGGCGATCAGGGCGGGCAGGGTCCGGTCGCCCGCGTGGACGTTCACGAACTCGTCGATGTCGATGGGCAGGAGCCAGTCCGCGCGGCGCACCTCCCTGGCCTTGTCCGCCAGTTTCAGCCCGGTGAACTGGATGCCGCCGTTGTCGTAGGGCCCGTCGTTGCGGATGTGCGTGACGTGGCCCATCTCGGCCAGCCGGTCGAGCATCGCGTCCGTGCCGTCGTCGCAATCGTTGCTCAGCGCCACGACATGCGTGATCCCGCAGGCGAGGTGATGCGACATCCAGTCGAGCAGGAAGGCCGCTTCGTTGCGGACGCAGAGGACGGCGGTGATGCGCATGCTGCTCCGGGAGTTCGCGTGAAGAATTTCCCGAAGAAAATTCCTTGAAGCGGAGGACTTTTCGTCGAAAAGTCCTCCGCCCCGCGTTTACCAATCCTTGCGGAAGGTGACGACCTTGGATTCGCTGGCCTTAGGGAAGTACGTCAGCCCGGCCTTGCTCATGGCGTCGAACACCGCCTGCACGCCGCTCTGTCCGATCCACTGCGGGTGGAGTTCGATGATCGCCACGCGCAGCGACGACCAGTCGGCGGCGGGCAGAAGCTCTGCCTCCGCGCCTTCAATGTCGCAGACGAGCACGGTCGGTTTCAGGTCCTCGATCACCGGGGCGATGGCCTGCTTCTCGACCTTTTCCTCGCGCAGGATGGCATCGGCGTCGATGGCACCATCCATGGAGGACGCGAGGAAGTTCTTGCGGATGTAGAACGGCACGGGGTCGCCCTTCTCCGGTGCGAGCAGGGCATTGCGCACCTCGACGTTGGTCACGTCGTTGGCGGCATGCACCGACTTGATGTAGTCGATGAGGCCCGGGTTGGCCTCGTAGGTGACGACCTTGGCCACCTTCTTCTTCACCGCCAGCAGCGTGGACATGTAGCCCATGCCGCCGCCCAGTTCGAGAACGGTGTCGCCTTCGCGCACGACGCGCATGACCGCGTCGCATTCCTTGCGCTCGTAGGTCCCCTCCTTCAGCGAGGCCCGCACCCGGCCCGTGGTGAGTTCGGGATGCTTGGGGATCTTCAGCCCGCGCGAGCGCAGGAAGGCGTTTCTTTCGATGACGTTGCTGCCATCCATGTCAGTTCTCCAGATCAAGGGCGAGCGCATAGGCCACCCGTTCGGTTTCCGTGAGCTTCAGCGTGAGCGCCTGCTGGTACAGGTCTTCGAACTCGGGCATCCCATGCAGCTCATCGGCCTTGGCACGGTGCCATTCGAAGGCCTTCTCGTGCCATTGCTTCAGGACCGGATCGTCAAGGAGCCGGTCGTATTCTTCGCGCAGACGGGGAACGTTGCGCTTGATCGTCACGTCGCGGTGCACCGACCAGTCCATCCGGATCCAGTAGTTGATCCCGATGTTGCGGTCGACGTGCAGGGCGCGGCCGCGCTGGCGCTTGATCAGATAGCTTTCCGCCGAGCGCAGCGCATAGTGGTTGAGCTGGATCAGGTCGTAGCCGATCGACTTCTTCGACGACCGCCAGCCGTTCCGGATCGCCTCCGAGGTCATGTCGCGGCCCGAGCCGTTGACCCATTTCACCTTGTCCTCGAAGCCGTCGGCCAGCTTGTTGGGCCGGTGACACGAGATCTTCTCGTAGGCGCCGATGTTCCGGAACATCGTCTTGAAGCCCCAGACGGTGTGCGGCTTGGGGCAGAACTTCGGGGCGCAGGTGTCGAACTGCTCGATGACGAAGCGGTCCTCGAGGTTCAACACGTCGTTGTGCCCGAAAAGCCGCCAGGTCATCGCCACGTTGGTCGCGTCCGGTGCCGCGGCAAAGAAGTCGTCGAGCGTACCGTTGCCCGTCCGGATGTTGACGAACTCGTCCACGTCGATGTGCGCGATCCAGTCCGCATTGCAGATCACCGGCTCTTCCAGCGCATTGTCGAGTGCGAACTGCTGGGGCGAATTGCCGGTCCAGTTGTCGTTGTTGCGGTGCTGGAGGACGCCCATCTCCTGCAGGCGGTCGAGGATCTCGGACGTGCCGTCCTCGCAGCCGTTGGTGTAGATCAGGAAATTGTCGAAACCGATGGCGCGGTGGTAGGCTACCCATTCGAGGATGTAGGGCCCCTCGTTTTTCATGCAGCCGACGATCACCCGGCCGGTGCTTCCCTTAGGCAGGACGCGCGGCGGGGCGGGGGTGTAGGCGGCGGCCAGCTCTTCCTCGTTGACGCGGCCCAGCTTGTTGTGCGGCGCGAAAGGCGATGTCTGCAGCTTGACGAAGTTCTGCTTGGCGAGGTCCGGCATCACCTTGCGCGCGGCTGGCGACAGGATGCGGTCGACGTCGTCCGGCGCAGTCGGGCGCGCCTCGGCCGCAGCCTCGCGCAGGGCTGCGGAGACACCCGCGAGTGCCGGCGTGCGTGGCGCGGCAGCCGGAGCGCTGACCGGCGCCGGTGTCCGGGCGGCGAGGCGGGCGAGGTCGGCGGCCTTGTTCGCCAGCTCTTCCTTCGTCGCCTGATTGATGCGCCAGCGGAAGGCCATCAGGTACTGCGTGGCGCGGAAGCCATTCGTCGGATCGGCCTCCTGCCACGGCACCACGGCTGCGTCCGGTGCCATATGCGCCGCATCCAGCCCGTCGTGTTTCGCGCAGAGCGCGGCGATGTCCCTGGCGAACCGTTCCGATAGTGACGCGAGGCTGCCCGCCTCGATCGGGGCGCCGTGTACCTTGATCTCGCCCAGGAACTTCCGCCACAACTGACGGGGCAGGATGACCTCCTTTTTCGCCAAGAGGCGCAGCACCGCGTCGTTGAACAGCCGGCAGCGTGTCAGCCATGCGGCGGCGGGCAGGGCAGGCCGGTCCCAGACTTCCACCTTGCCGATGGTGTCCGCGATGCCGAAGGCGGCGCGCACCTCCTCCGGGGCGTTCTCCGACTCGAGCAGTGCGAAATCGATGCTGCGGAACATCATCGAACCGGGGCCGAAGACCGCCTCCCACTCGTCCTGCATCCGCCTGAAGTCGAGCCAGAAGTTGGCGCCCTGGATTTCCGGGAACTGTCCGGCCCGCGGGTCAGGGTCGGGCCGGCTGGCGATTGCGGCCTCCCAGAAAGAGGGGGCCGCGGCGCTGTCCAGCTCCATCGCAAGGCTGCCGCTGCGGCCTTCCAGAAGCTGCCCGGGATAGCGCCACACGAGCATCCGTGCCGGATCGTCGATGTGGGCCACGATCCGGATATCTTCGGAGATCGGGGTCAGGAGCGCCTTCAGCCGTTCCAGTTCCGAACGGGTCGACAGGGAGGTGCCAAGCTGGTGGGCCGACAGGATCAGCGTGTCGACGGGGAAGCGCCGTGCCTCCTCCGCCAGACATTGGGCCACATCGTCGTGCAGGACGCGCTGCTTCTCGGGCGCGATGTAGCCGCGGTTGAAGCGCAGGGAGTCCACGTGCTCCGGATCGGAGACGGCCATGAACAGGCGGGTGTGGTTCCTCGCCCCGGGCGAGCGGGCGTAAAGCACGCCCTTGCCCAGAAGCTGATCGCGCTTGCCGTCGAGGATGCGCTGCAGCCGGTCGGCAACCTGCCCGTCGGGACCGATATGGACGTAGATGCGCATCAGGCCGCGCCCTCCACGCCGTCGTCGTCGCGTTCGGGGTTCACGTTCAGCCGTCCCCACCACGGCAGGTCCACGCCGATATGGGCAGACAGCCGTTCGCGCGCGTCATCGGCCCCCATCGGCAGTTCCAGGAACCGCGGGTCGTCGCCGAAGAGGTCACGCAGCATGTCGTAATGCCCCTCGATCCAGCGGATCCGCTCCCTGTCGGACCCGCCATATCCCATCGGCAGGCCCGGCACCGGACCGGCGGGCAGGCGATCCGTGCCCATGTTGTTCCAGCGGCGCATGGAGTCCGACACTTCCTCGGCCGGGCGCCACGTCGCCACGTAGAGCATCTTCGGCCGCGCCATGCGCATCGCCTTGATCATCGCGTAGTCGCATTGCGGCCAGAGGCAGGTGTCGCCGTTCAGGACGCTGACCTCGGTCAATGCGTCATAGATCGGGTCGAGGTGGACGAAGGGATCGCCGGTCTCGAAATAGCCGTTGTACAGTTGGCGGCCGATGAAGGTTCCGCCAAGGCCCACCTGACGGGTGTGGATGCGGCGCACCTTGTGATCGGCCACCGTCCAGCCGCCCTTGTCGAGCGCATGGGCCAGCGTGGTGGTGCCGGTCTTGGGCAGGCCGAGGTTGACCAGCTTCACACTCATGTCGCCATCTCCGACGCCACGGCGGGGGCGAGGCCCAGCTCCACCATCAGTTCGTATTCGCCGGGCGGGTAGGGCGGCAGGTCGCGCAGATGGGCGTGCATCTCGGCATAGGCGGGCAGGGCCATCAACTCTTCGCGCTTCTCACGGTGAAGCCGCACGCATTCGTCGTGCAGGCGTCCGATGACCGGGTCGGCCTTCAGTTCGGCCAGCGCCTTTTCGAGGGCGGGCAGGTGGCGGAGGATGGAGGTGTCCTCATGCGCGCGGTCGTTGCGTTCGCGCCAGTAGGTGTCGTCGAACACGCGGCCCTCGCGGTTCACATCGCCGCGGTCGTTCTTCACCAGGTAGCTGTCGAGCGAGCGCAGCGCGTAGTGGTTCAGCGTGGCGTATTCCCGTGCGCCGGTGGAGGGAAACTTGCGGATGCGCCGCGGGTTGGCGGCGAGGAGGAACTTGTGCGGCACGCCGCGGCCCGAACCGTCTGTCCACGACGGGCGCTTCTTCTCCCCCTTATTGTCCTTGAAGAAGGGGCGGTGCGCGCCGAAGTACTGTAGCGGGAAATCCTTCCGAACAAGGGATTTTACCTCGATTGCCGTCTCGCCGCACCAGAGGTCGGGATTGTGCGAACGGGTGAACTGTTCGATCACGGGCCGGTCCTCGAACGTCTCCACGCCGTCGTTGGCAAAGAACTGGAAGGTGACGGAGATGGTCTGGGGATTGCCGCAGGCCGCGATCAGAGCGGGGATGGTGTGGTCGCCGACGTGCACGTTCAGGAACTCGTCGACATCCGCGATCCAGACCCAGTCGGCGTTGCGCACGACGGGTTGATGGGCCGCGTCCTTCAGCGCCTCCATCTGGTAGTTGCGCCCCTCGGCGGGGTTGGGCAGGTGCACGACGCCCTGACCGGCCAGCGCATCCAGCAGCGTGTCCGTGCCGTCGGTGCAGTCGTTCGAGTAGAACAGGAAATCGCTCACGCCCAGCAGACGATTGAAAGCGATCCATTCCAAGAGGAACGGGCCTTCGTTCTTCACGCATGTTACGGCGGTTATGCGCATACGCGCCCCGCGTCTGTGTCAGGCATGGCTGCTCGTCCGCCTCGTGTCCGGTGTTTCCCGGCTCTGTTGCAGGAAATCATGTCACCACCATGGCTTTCAGTCAACGGTTGCTTGATCGGGCTACCAATCGCGGGCGGGCCGGACTGCGACCTTGGCGCTATTGACCCAGCGCCCGGGGCTTGGGACACCTCTGGCCAAGGAGAGCCATATGACCATTCCCAATTCCATCGACGAGGTGCAGACGACGCTGGCCTCTACAGGGTACGTCTGCGGGCGCGCGCTGGCGACCGTCGTGTTCCTGTCGCTGAAACTCGGCCGCCCGCTGTTCCTGGAAGGGGAGGCGGGCGTCGGCAAGACCGAGATCGCCAAGGCGCTGGCCAAGAGCCTGAACCGCCGGCTGATCCGCCTGCAATGTTACGAAGGGCTCGATGCGTCCTCTGCCGTCTACGAGTGGAATTTCCCGGCGCAGATGATCGCCATCCGAACCGCCGAAGCCGCGGGCGGGTCCGACCGCAACGCCCTGCAGACCGAGCTTTTCGGGCCGGAGTACCTGATCGAACGGCCGCTCTTGCAGGCGATGCGCCCCGACGAGAACGGCGCGCCGATCCTGCTGATCGACGAACTCGACCGCACCGACGAGCCGTTCGAGGCCTTCCTGCTTGAGGCGCTGTCGGATTTCCAGGTGACCATCCCCGAGATCGGCACCATCAAGGCGCCGGAGCCGCCCATCGTCATCCTGACCTCCAACCGCACGCGCGAGGTGCACGACGCGCTGAAGCGCCGCTGCCTCTACCACTGGGTCGACTATCCGAAGTTCGACCGCGAAGTGGAGATCCTCAACGCCCGCGCGCCGGAGGTGTCGGAAACCCTCTCGCGCGAGATCGTGGCCTTCGTGCAGTCGCTCAGGACAGAGGACATCTTCAAGAAACCCGGCGTCGCCGAGACCATCGACTGGGCCAAGTGCCTGCTTGCGCTCGACGTGGTCGACCTTAGCCCGGAGGTCATCTCCGACACACTGGGGGCGATCCTGAAGTACCAGGACGACATCCAGAAGATCGAGGGCGGCGAGGCCAAGCGCATCCTCGACGAGGCCAAGAAGACCCTCGAAGAGGCGTGACCGCCCCTGAACGCGGCCCGTTTGCATGGGCCGGCACAATATCGGGGGCGACAGTCGCGCCTCCGGACCCGCCACGGCAGGAAGGCCAGACATGCCGGAGTACCTCCCGCTCACGATACCGGAAAACCCGAAGCTCGCGCAGAACATCATCCATTTCGCGCGGGCCCTGCGGCGGGCCGGTCTGCCGGTGGGGCCGGGCCGTGTGATCGACGCCATCCGCGCCGTCGAGGCCGCGGGCTTCACCGAGCGGATGGATTTCTACTGGACGCTGCACGCGTGTTTCGTGAACCGGCCGGAGCATCGCGTGGTCTTTGCCCAGATCTTCCGGCTCTACTGGCGCGACCCGCGGTTCCTCGAACACATGATGTCGATGATGCTGCCCGCGATCCGCGGCGTGCAGGAGGAAAAGGCCGCCCAGTCCGCCGAGAAACGCGCGGCCCAGGCGCTGCTGGGCGACCACATGCCCGAGGTGCCGCAGCCCGAGGACGAGGAAGAAGGCGGCACACAGGTGGAGGTCGACGCCTCCTTCACCATGTCCGCCGAGGAAAAGCTGCGCACGCTCGACTTCGAACAGATGTCGACCGAAGAGATCGCGCAGGCCAAGCGGATGCTGTCGCGGCTGACGCTTCCGGTCAAACCCATCGCCTCGCGCCGCTCGCAGGCGGCGGCACACGGTCGGCGGACAGACTATCGCCGCACCATACGCGATGCCCTGCGCAAGGGTGGGGAAATCCGCGCGATCGCCCACGCCAAGCCGCGGCTCAGGTGGCCGAACCTCGTCGTGCTCTGCGACATCTCCGGTTCCATGAGCCAGTACAGCCGGATGGTCCTGCATTTCCTGCACGCAGTGGCGAACGAGAAGGGGCAGGGCTGGGCCAAGGTGCACGCCTTCACCTTCGGCACGCGGCTGACAAATATCTCGCGCCATCTTGCCACCCGGGACGTGGATGCCGCGCTGAAGGCCGCGGGGGCGGAAGCGCAGGACTGGGAAGGCGGCACCCGCATCGGCGCATGCCTGCACCAGTTCAACCGCGACTGGTCGCGCCGCGTGATGGGGCAGGGCGCCGTTGTCCTGCTGATCACCGACGGGCTGGACCGCGACGACGCGGGCGCGCTGGAGAAGGAGATGGAACGTCTTCACCTCTCGGCCCGGCGGCTGATCTGGCTTAATCCGCTGTTGCGCTGGGACGGCTTCGCGCCGAAGGCCACGGGCATCCGTGCGATGCTGCCGCATGTCGACAGCTTCCGGGCGGGTCACTCCATCGCGTCGCTGGAGCAACTGGCCGAGGCGATCTCCCGTCCCGACGACCTGGGCGAGAAGGCCCGGCTGATGCAGATGCTGTAAGGCCCGGCCAAGCGTTGCGCCGGGTGTGCCGGGCTGGGTCTTGGCCGTGCTACATGTATCCGATCCGCGCAAACCGCGTCTGATCCAGCTTCGCCGACCCACCACGTCTGGACGGGCTCTGGCAGCGGCTCGGACCGCGGAACTCCCCCTCCGCTCCTTGGAAAACAGGCGTTCGAAGCGCATCCCGAGGCGGCCCGACCACACGGCATGTTTCGAATGTGTCTGCGCAGGGCCTCAATACGCGGCAACCTGCTCAAGGATTGACGCATAGTTATGCGAAACCATGCAACCGAACGCGGCCCGGGGCGTTTGCAGGGCAAGCCTCCCAGAGAGGCGTCGAGATAGGAGAATACAATGAAAACCCGCAATCTCGTGACGTCGTCGGTCGCCGCGCTGTCCATCGCGCTTGGTGCACCGATGTCCGCACAGGAAGCATCGCAACTCCCCCCCGGGCAGATGCAGAAACTGATGGGCGCACTTCAGGCAATGTGCGCTGCCGAAGGTGAAACCCCGCCGTCGCTCGACTGCAACCTCGTGGTGGAGGCCTCCCAGGACGCGTCGCGTGAGGCTGCTGTCGTCGATATGGCCGAGGACCTCGCCGCCAACGGCGTCGATGTGCCCGGCGTGGACCTGAACCAGCTTCTGGCCACCGGCGCACCTGCCGCGGCTGCCGATGTGGCCGCCGCCCCAGATGTCGCAGCAGAACCGAACGTGGCCGCCGGTGCGGATGCGACGGCCTCGGCGGAAGCAGACGTGCAGGCCCCGGTCGACCAGCCGGCAGAAGCGCAGGCGCAGGCTGAAGGCACTGCTGAAGGCGAAGTCCAGGCGGATGATCTGGCTGCGGCCCTGCAGGAAGAGGCCGACGCCGAAGCCAATGCCGCGGCCGAAGCTGCGCCGCAGGCCGAAGCCGAAGCACAGGCCGAAGCTGAGCAGGCCGCGCCGGTAGAGGCAGCGCCCGAAGCGGAAGCACAGGCCGAGACCGAGCAGGCCGCGCCGGTAGAGGCATCGCCCGAAGCCGAAGCACAGGCCGAAGCTGAGCAGGCCGCGCCCGTGGAGGCAGCGCCCGAAGCCGAAGCACAGGCCGAAGCTGAGCAGGCCGCGCCGGTAGAGGCAGCACCCGAGGCCGAAGCACAGGCCGAGGCGGAAGCCGCTGGCGAAGTGCAGGCAGATGATCTGGCCGCAGCGCTTGAGGAAGAAGCCCAGCAGGCCGAAGACAACGCCGCCGCTGCGGTCGAGCAAGCCGAAGGCGCTGCCGAAGAGGCAGTTCAGGACGCGCAGGACGGTGTGGCAGAAGCCCAGACCGAAGCCGAGCAGGCCCTGGAACAGCAGGCCGAAGCCACCGTGGGCGAAGAGAACATGCCGACGGAAGCCGACGCCCAGGCACAGGCCGATGCCGTTGCCGAGGCTGACCAGAGCGCATCCGCCGCTGCCGCAGCCTCTGCCGAGGGCGGTGCCGAAGAGCCGGAAGCGGTTCAGGAGACCGTGACCGAGGAAAACACCCGCCAGTCCAGCGAAGACTTCCAGACGACTGTGAACCAGTCGCAGGCCGAAGCGGAGCGTTACAAACAGGAAGCGCGTGATGCCGGTGAGGACGCCGAGCGCGCCCGTACCGTCGCAGGTGCCGCCCTGCTGGGCCTTGGTGCCGTGGCTCTGAACAACATCCTCGACAACAACGACAACGTGGTTTCGAACTCCGGCGACCGCGTGGTGGTCGAGAACAACGGCCGCTTCCGCGTGCTGCGCAACGACGACGTGCTGCTGCGCCGCCCGGGTGCGGAGGTCACGACCTACCAGTACAACGACGGCTCCACCCGCAACGTGGTGGCCTATGACGACGGCACCTCGGTCGAGACGGTGCGTGCCGCCGATGGCCGTGTGCTGCGCCGTACGCGCATCCTGACCGACGGGTCCCGCGTCGTGCTTTTTGACGACACCCAGCAGGCGCAGGAAGTCGTCGTGGGTGACCTGCCGCAGGTCAGCTCGCGCAGCAACGAAGAGCGGACGATCTACCGCGAAGGCACCGATGCCGCCACGCTGGAACAGGCGCTGGCATCACAGGTCGCCCCGCAGGTGGGCCGGACTTTCTCGCTGAACCAGGTCCGCAACATCGACCGCGTGCGCCAGCTCGTGCCGGAAGTGAGCGTCGACACCATCAACTTCGAGACCAACAGCGCAGCCATCCGTCCGGATGAGGCGCAGGAACTCGCGGCTCTGGGCAACGCGCTGAAGTCGTTCATCGACAAGAACCCGAGCGAGGTCTTCCTGATCGAGGGGCACACCGATGCGGTGGGCAACTACGCCTACAACCTCGCCCTCTCGGACCGTCGTGCAGAGTCGGTGGCGCTTGCCCTGACCGAGTACTTCAACGTGCCGCCGGAGAACATGGTGCTGCAGGGCTACGGCGAAAGCGATCTGCTTGTGCCGACGACCGATGCCGAGCGTGCCAACCGCCGCGCCGCCGTGCGCCGGATCACGCCGCTCCTGCAGAACGGCAGCTGATCTTCTCTCTCTCCAAATGACGAAAACGGGCCCTTCGGGGCCCGTTTTTTTTTGGTGGAAAGGGCCTGCTGCCGGATGTGCCGTCCGTTCGCCGCGCGAAGGGATGGCTCAGTTCACCAGTGCGCCCTCGGTCAGGAAGACCGCGCGGTAGGTTTCGGGGCTGTCGTCGAAGTTCAGCGTACCGGTCACGGTGACTTCGGTCGCCTCGGCCATGTCCGGAACGGGTCGTGACATCTGCACTTCCAGCGTCGGACCGTAGCCGTTCGTGCCGCAGAACGGGCAATCCGCCGGGTCCGGTACGAGCAGGAACTGGGTGACCTGCGCCTGCGCCTCGACCGGAACGTAATAGCCGGTGATCGTGAATTCCTCGGCCTGCGCGCGCAGTTCCTCGGGGATCGTCTTCTCGACCGACCAGGACGTTTCCGTCTCGGTCTCCTTGTAGGTGATGCCGGTGATCAGTTCCCACGGGTTGGCCAGTGCAGGTTGGGAGAGCAGGACAAGTGCGATCAGGGGCAGGGCGCGCATCGGGTACTCCGAAATGGGGAAGCGGGTGCAGCTGAGGATACGGAAAATCGGGTCTGACAGCCAGCCGGTTTGAAGACTCGGCCAAGCGGCGATTCGCCTATCCGCGGTGATACATGGTCTTTCGCCGGTAAAAGGGAGGGCCGGAGTTTGGACACGTATAGAGTGTATGATTTCCTTATTATTTTCCCATGGGGGGGAAATTCCAAAGCCTATGCGGGCGTGGAGTGCATCCGGATCGCCTTATGCGGCTGTGTAGGCGCTGGATCAGGCGCTTTCTCCGGGATTAGCGAATAATTTAGACCAACGCCGTGAAAATACGCAGGTCTTGCCGCCAAAGGTACGATGCCGTTGGCGCCGGAAATGAGGGGAATGACATGGCTGACCACAGATGGTTTCTGGAAGTTCTGGCCGATATTCACATGTACGCCTGCGCAAACGAGCTACCCATGGTGGCGAGATCGTCGCAAGTCGCGTTGACCGCAGCTGAAACGGAGCTGTCCGGCGCGGCGCGCATGCAACCCATCTGCACCTTGATCCCCGGCCACTTCACCATCGTCCCCGGAAACTGAACGGCCGGACGGGCTGACGACATGTAAAAAGGGCCGGTCACGACCCCGCTTGAACGTCCGATATCGTTAAACGGCGGGTCAAAATGTACGGGATGTTCACTTGTTTGCCCAACACATGTCCAAAGCAAGGAGACGTTTCCGCGGAGTATGAGCGCACTGCTGTCGGAGTGCCTGCATGCCCCAATACAACGTATCGCTGACAAACCTCTCTGCGACGGGGAGGTTCGTGCAATCGGACCACTTCGGTGCCAACGCACTCCAACTGGTGAACGTGGATGCGCATGGTCACCTTGGCCCGACGGACGGTTTCCAGAGCGCTGCACAGACACTCGGGCTCAACCACTTCCGCTACCCCGGCGGCGGAACGGAAAACGTCATCGACATCACCCGTCTCGACAATGGCGGCATCAGGGAAGAGGTGCGCCGCTTCCTCGACTGGGTCCGCGATTCCGGGACCAGCGACGAACCGGGCAAGGTCACCATCGTCCTGCCGACAAAGACCGACCTGCCGGCCAGTCAGATCGAGGATTTCGTCTACCTCCTGCTCAAGGAATACGGTCCCCTGATCGAGGCCTTCGAGATCGGCAACGAATACTCCATCGGCCGGTACGATCCGAACTATGACCGCAGCGCCCATCCGGAGGAAAACCCGAACGGCGATTTCGTGTCTTCGATGACGGAGGCGGAGTACGGCGTCGCGGCAAACCGTGTCATCAACGCCTCTCTCGACGCCATGGACCGCGTGGCGGCAGAGACGACAGGCCCGGCACACGACCCCAAGATCCTGCTCCAGATCGGCGAGATCCAGGGCGCGGCCAGCACCTACAAGGGAAGCGGTTCGTTCGACATGGCGAACGAGGCGATTGTCTCGTTCCTGAATGGGCGGGCGCGTGCGGCGGTCGACGGCGGCGTGGCGCATTACTATTACAACCGCTCCCACGAGGACGATCAGTCCTTCACGCATGAATGGTACGAGTACCGCAGCCTCGACTGGCGCATCCAGAACTTCAGCGCGTGGCTGGGCCATGACGTGGAGCTCTACATCACCGAATGGAACGTGCTGGCCAGCAACTACAACCAGCTTGGTGCGGCGAGTGCAGGTATCCTCTTGGAGCAGTTCGAATTCATGGTGCAGGCAGGCGTACAGGACGCCTTCATCTGGCCGCTGCAGCACAGGACCGGAACGAACGTCGCAGGCAACCGGCAGGTGGACGAGATCGACCTGACCATGGGCGGCACGGCCTTCCAGATGATGGCGGACACCCTCCGCCCGCAGACAAGCCAGACCGGTACGGTTACCGCCTTCGAAAGCATCGCCTCCGACAGCACGGGCAGCAACGACAACGTCGAGGTGAACCTCTTCTCGAGCGCCTATCAGGATGTCATCTTCATGACCTTGCGGGACCTGAACCGCGCTACGGTCAACCTCGACATCTCACCGTTCCTGACCGCGGATTCCACCGTCGAAGTGACCCGTGTGACCATCGACCGATCCACCTCGGACGGGTTGTCGGACATGGCGGACGAGGAGGGGCTGAACCGCATCGGGCGGCGCGTCATCGACCAGGAGGAAGCGGACCAGCTTGCCACGCTGGCCTTCTTCGACCCCACAAACTCCAACCATATCCGCGACATGGGGGATGGGCGCTACCAGACCTACCTGCCGACGTTCGACAGCATCGTGCCGCTGACCGCAAATCCGACCGGTATCGACGACTACTACTTCGCGACGGAAACCGACGTGGATGCACTCGTGACAACGCTTTCGGGCGACTACCTCTCCACGGGCATCGTTCAGGTCGGACTGATGCCCTACGACTTCGTCCGCGTGGTCATCGACAAGACGGCGTCGCACGATGGGGGCAGCGGAAACGACCGGCAGGTTGGCGGCACGGGCCGGGACTCGATGCTTGGCCGACAGGGCAACGACACCATGTTCGGGGTGAGGGGAACGATACGCTCAAGGGCGGGCACGGCGAGGATCGCCTGTATGGCGGGGAAGGGGACGATTACATCGTCGACGGCTACGGCAACGACCTGATGTACGGCGACGCCGGCAACGACGAATTCGTTCTGGTCGGCGGACAGGACCGGGTCTTCGGCGGCGCCGGCAACGACTCGGTCGCTGTCACATGGTCCAAGAACGACGTGTCGTTCCAGCACCTTGACGGCGGTCTGTCCTTGGTGACGCCGGAAGGAAAGGTCGACATGCGCCAGGTCGAAACCGTGGTGCTCGCCGATGGCACGGTGGCCACCGCCGACATCCACGTTTTCGTGATGGATGCGCCGCCGAACTTCGACGACATGTTCTGACGCATCAGACCATCATTTCCTTCGTCGCGCTCAGCGTGATGTCGGGATAGTCACGCTCCACCCGGTCGATGTCCCATTGCAGGCGCGTCAGGTAGACCACATCGCCGTCGTGGTCGTAGCTGATGTGCTGCTTGTTGGCCTGCGAGAACTTCTCGACGGCCTCCTTGGGTCCGTGCACCCAACGGGCGGAGGTGAACTGGGAGGCGTCGAACCGGACCGGCAGGCCGTACTCCAGTTCGATCCGGCTGCCCAGAACCTCGAATTGCAGCGCCCCGACCACGCCGACGATAAAGCCGGAGCCGATCATCGGCTTGAAGACCTTGGCCGCGCCTTCCTCGGCGAATTGCATCAGCGCCTTTTCCAGGTGCTTGGCCTTCATCGGGTCGCCCGCGCGCACGGTTTGCAACAATTCGGGCGCGAAAGAGGGGATACCGGACACTTTCAGCATCTCGCCCTCGGTCAGCGTATCGCCGATGCGCAACTGCCCGTGGTTCGGAATGCCGATGATGTCGCCCGCCCAGGCCTCCTCCGCCAGTTCGCGGTCGGCGGCGAGGAACAGAACCGGGTTCGTGATCGCCATGGGCTTCTTCGTGCGCACGTGCGTCAGCTTCATGCCGCGTTCGAAGTGGCCCGAGGCAAGCCGCACAAATGCCACGCGGTCGCGGTGCTTGGGGTCCATGTTGGCCTGCACCTTGAAGACGAAACCGGCGACCTTGGTCTCTTCCGGTGCGATCTCGCGTGGGGTGGCCTTCTGGACCTGCGGCTCGGGACCATAGGTGCCGATGCCCTGCATCAGTTCCTTCACCCCGAAGGAGTTGATCGCAGAACCGAACCAGATCGGGGTCATGTGCCCTTCGAGCACAGATTGCGGGTCGAGCGTGGGCAGCAATTCGCGCGCCATCTCCACCTCTTCGCGAAGCTGGGCCAGCAGCGCGGCGGGGATGTGGTCGGCCATGCGCGGGTCGTCCAGCCCTTCGAGGCTGATGGACTCCGCCACCTTGTTCCGATCGGCGCGGTCCATCAGTTCCAGCCGGTCGTTCAGCATGTCGTAGCAGCCGAGGAAATCGCGTCCCATCCCGATGGGCCAGGATGCGGGCGTCACGTCGATGGCCAGGTTTTCCTGAATCTCGTCGATGATCTCGAAGGTGTCGCGCGCCTCGCGGTCCATCTTGTTGCAGAAGGTCAGGATCGGCAGGTCGCGCAGGCGGCAGACCTCGAACAGCTTCTGGGTCTGGCTTTCCACGCCCTTGGCGCCGTCGATCACCATGACCGCCGCGTCCACCGCCGTCAGCGTGCGGTAGGTGTCCTCGGAGAAGTCCGAGTGGCCGGGCGTGTCGACGAGGTTGAAGCGAAACTTGCCAAAATCGAAGGACATGGCAGAGGCCGAGACGGAGATACCCCGGTCCTTTTCCATCTGCATGAAGTCCGACCGGGTGCGCCGTGCCTCACCCTTGGCGCGCACCTGTCCGGCCATCTGGATAGCGCCCCCGTAGAGGAGGAACTTTTCCGTCAGAGTGGTCTTGCCCGCGTCGGGGTGCGAGATGATCGCAAACGTCCGGCGGCGGGCGATTTCGGGCGGAAGGGAGGGGCGATTGTCCAGCATGGAGGCGCAGATAGCGCGTATTCGAGGGCCGCACAATCCATGCAGGAGACTGCGCGGCCATTCTGGCTTTGCGACGGATTGGCGGCCCGGGTTCGACGAGCAGAGGAAGTCGTTGGTCCCGGAGTGTTCATGTCTGAGCGGCCTTCCTCGGCGCGCTTGGCCACCTAGGGAACCAGATGACACAACGGTTGTCCGGTGGCGCTTCGCGCAAGTGGTCAGATCACCAAACTCGTTTTATAACAATCGCTTGGACGGCGAACTTCACAGCCGCACCGTCCTTCGCGTCACCGTTCCGCGCGCGGTTCGGAACCTGCGCGCGGGCCGGGTCAGGCTTCCAGCTCGCGCGTGGTGATCGTGTAGCTGAAGGTGTTCGGCTCGAGTTCGTCGCGCCGTTCACCGCCGATTTCCGCTTGAGGGTACATCAGGAACGGGACCCGGCCGTTGTCCGAGCCGGGCAGCGCCACGTCATGCGCGGTGCCG
This sequence comes from Sagittula sp. P11, assembly GCF_002814095.1. Lineage (NCBI taxonomy): Bacteria > Pseudomonadati > Pseudomonadota > Alphaproteobacteria > Rhodobacterales > Roseobacteraceae > Sagittula > Sagittula sp. P11. Next base: position 148,021 of record NZ_CP021913.1, on the reverse strand, counting down.
TAGGCGATCCAGTTGCCTTCTGCCGCGCCGAACAGCGCCTCGCGCACGTCCTGCACCTTGGCGTCGGCAAGGCTCAGCGTGCCGTCGTCTTCCTGCAGTACCACCTTCCGCACGTCCGCCGGGTCGGCCGCAACCCAGCCCTGACCCTCGATGAACACCTCGGCCCGGCAGTGCTGGGCCTTCGTCACGTCGGCAGATCCGGCACCCAGCGCCTTGTAGCCGAAGGCAGAGGGCGCGACGCGGATGCCGTAAAGATCGCGGGCGGGCAGGCCAGCGGCGCGGGCGAGGCCCACGAACAGGGCATTCAGGTCGGCGCATTTGCCCGTCAGGTCGCCGGTGTGCAGCATGGAGGCGATGTCGCCCAGTCCGCAGCCGCGCGTCTCGGGGTTGCGCTCCGTCTCGTCGACCACCCAGTTGTAGATGCGCATGGCGCGGTCGAGGTCGTCCCCGGCGCCATCGGTGATCTCGTTGGCGGTGTCCAGGACAATGCCGTTCAGCGGCAGCAGATCCGTAGGGGCCGTCGCCCGGGCACGTTCCTCGTCGGAGAGGACCGCGTTGCCGGGAAGGTCGGAGTGACGGTCGCGGGTGCGGACTTCGGAGGTCACCTCCAGCACGGCAGGCGCGTCGGAGGCTTCCCACGTGGCGTGGATGAACCCGTGGCTGCCATCCTCTGCCATGACCTGTTCCACCGTGTCGGCATTGCCGGTCCAGGCGGTGTCGCCCGGGATCGTCCAGAGCGGATCGGCATGGGCGGGCACAGGGATCCACGCCTGCGCTGCCTGGCCATCGCGTTCGAGCGTGACGGTCGTCGTCAGCTCGAACGTGCGCCATGCGGTGGAGGCAGGGGCGTAGGCGGCGCGCAAGGAGACGGGCGCGGCGATCAGAGAAGAGACGGCGGCAGAGCGGAGGAGGAATTGGCGACGGCGCATGGAATGTCCTTTCGGTCAGGATTTGGCGACGGGATACGCCCCGCTCCCGGTGGCTGCAAGGGCCGGAACCCGCGGCGCGCGCCATACGTTTTTATTGCAGCAAAGGAGATCCCCAATGTCACGACCGAGCATCAAGGACGAAAAGCTGTACGACGACCTGCGAGACGACGGCATGTCCAAGGAAAAGGCGGCCCGCATCGCAAATGCCAAGGCGAACGACGACATGCACCCGTCCGAGAAGGGCGGGAAGGCGGCGCCTTACGAGGAATGGACAAAGGACGACCTCTACGCCCGCGCGCAGGAGATCGGGATCGAAGGGCGGTCCGACATGAACAAGGACCAACTGATCGAGGCGCTCCGGTCTCACTGACCGTGGCGTGCCCCCGAATGTCGCGGTTCAGCCGCCGGAGGATTTCCTCAGCAGGGCCGCGGCATCGGGATGCGACAGCAGTGCCTCTCCGATCTCGTACCCGGAGAAGTCGGTCCGCTTGTGCCCCGGGATCAGGGCCGACAGACGGTCTGCCAGCGCATCGGGCAGAACCGCTTGCGTCTGGGTCGTCACCAGCATCGATTCGGCGGCAATCCCTTCGGCATAGATGATCTGATGCGCGTCGAAGAGCATCTGGAAGTAGTCGACGAAACCGCCGGGCGCGACGACCACCGTGTCGCCGTTCACGAGGTGGCGGGCGCGGACCAGCACTTCCGACCGGCCGGCGCCGAGTTCGTCGCGGCGCTGGTAAATGAACAGCCTGTGGTCGGGCGACACGTACAGGTCGCGGGCGTTGTTGAGTGCCCCCTCGCGGATGAGGATCGGCGCGAAGGTGCCCGAGGCGCGCGAGGTGTGGTGGCCGATCCAGCGGATTTCCTGCGGGCCGTCGTCACGGGTGAGGACGCGATCCCCGGCCACCAGATCCTCCACCGGCTTCTGCGCGCCTGAGGCCATGGTGATGAGCGTGCCCGCGGTAAAGGACGTACAGGCGATCTGCGCGTAACGGGCAAGCGCGGTTTCCTCCGAAATGCCGACCAGCACGTAGTCGATCTTGGGCGACATCTCCGTCAGGGGCAGGGCGTAGACCTGGACCGCGTTGCCCTCCTCGTCGGTTTCCACGAGCACCAGCGCCTCTGTCGTGTTGCCGGAGCCGGACATGAAGGTCACGCAGCAGTCGAGGTGCAATGCGTTGCCGGGGGTCCCGACCTCCGTCCTGTCGCCGATGCGGAAGGGCGGCTTTGCCGTGTTCTCGACCGAGATGGTGCGCAGCGCGGACAGCGGTGACAGGCGGTAGATGTCGTCGGGCTGAAGGTCTTCTGCCCAGGCCAGCGCATCGCCGAGGTTGGCCCCGTTGACCACGCGCAGGGCGGTGGCGGGGAAGACCTGTAGGGACGATGCGGAACGGCTCATGACGACTCCTGGCAGCTGGCAGCAAGATGCGGGGGACTCAGTTCATAGAACCTCCCACCGGGGCATTGTATGCCGGGAAATTGTGTCATCAAATGGGTTGCGGACCGACGATTTGTCGGCGTTGCTGAAACGAAGCAGAAAACAAGCACTTAGGAGGTCGCAATGGACCTGGGAATTCGCGGTAAACGTGCGCTGGTCTGCGCATCGAGCAAGGGACTCGGGCGCGGCTGCGCAGAGGCACTGGCAGAGGCGGGCGTGGACCTCGTGATGAACGCGCGCGGGGCGGAGGCGCTGGAAGAGACCGCGCAGGCAATCCGCGACCGCTGGCAGGTCAGCGTCACGACGGTTGCGGCGGACATCGTGTCGGAAGACGGACGTGCACGGGTCCTGAAAGAGGCGGGCGACGTGGACATCCTCGTGACCAACGCGGGCGGCCCGCCGCCGGGCATGTGGTCCGACTGGGGGCGCGAGGATTTCATCAAGGCGCTCGATGCGAACATGCTGACGCCCATCGCGCTGATGACCGCGCTGATGCCGAAGATGATCGACAAGGGCTGGGGCCGGGTGGTCAACATCACCTCCGTTTCGGTGAAGTCGCCGGTGGCCGTGCTGGGTCTGTCGAACTCCGCCCGGACGGGTCTGACGGGTTACGTCGCCGGGACCTCCCGGCAGGTGGCGCCCAAGGGGGTGATCGTCAACAACCTGCTGCCCGGCATCCACGCCACCGACCGTGCGGATTCGCTGGACGGCGCAGTGGTGAAGTCGAAGGGCATCTCGCTGGAAGAGGCGCGCGCCGAACGCTACGCGACCATCCCCGCCGGACGCTACGGCACGCCGGAGGAGTTCGGCCAGATGTGCGCCTTCATGTGCTCGCAGCACGCGGGTTTCATGGTGGGACAGAACATCCTGCTGGATGGCGGCGCCTCCAACATGACGATGTAAGCCGTGGCGCGGGGACCGGATGGCAAGGGGGGCGGTGCTGGCTTCTCCCTTGCCGATCAGCTGTTCAATGCGGAGTCGCTGGCCGATCTGGCCGGCGAGTTCGCTGTCCTGCCTGGGTTCGACCGGGACCGGTTCCTGGCGGAGTGTGTCCCGGGACTGGCCGGGCGTGGGCTGCTGGAGCGCCTGGAGTGGATGGCTGACTGTCTGGAGGCGCAGCTGCCCTCCGGCTTCGGCCCCATGGCCGAGGCGCTGGAGGCGGCTCTGCCCCCCGCGCTGGACCCTGCGCTGAAGGACGACGACTTCGGCCGGTTCATCCACGCGGTGCATGGCATCCTGATCGTTCGTCACGGGATGGAGGACCCCGACCGCGCGCTCGACCTGTTGCACGCGGTCACGCGCCGATTCTCCATGGAGTTCTACATCCGCCCCTTCCTGAACCGCTGGCCGGAGCGGACGCTCGCGCAGCTGCACGACTGGGCGCGGGACGACAACTACCACGTGCGCCGGCTGGTCAGTGAAGGCACCCGCCCGCGGCTGCCCTGGGCGCGGAACATCGAGATCGATCCGGCGGTGCCGCTGGCCTTCCTCGACGTGCTGCACGCCGATCCGACGCGTTACGTCACGCGATCCGTCGCCAACCACATGAACGATCTGTCGAAGGTGATGCCGGACGAAGTGGTGGCGCGCCTCGCGGGCTGGCAGGCGGAGGGTCGGCAGGAGGCGGGCGAGATGGCGTGGATCACCCGCCACGCCCTGCGGACGGCAGTGAAACGCGGCGAGCGTCCCGCGCTCGATCTGCTGGGCTATCGCGCCGGGGATGTGACCGCCACGCTCGACATACTGACGCCGAGGGTGAAGATCGGGGAGGCGCTCCGCTTTGCCGTGGAGATCGTGGCAGATGAGGCCTTGCCTGTCCTCGTCGATTACCGCCTGCGGTTCGCCCGGCCCGGCGGATCGGCGGAGAAGGTGTTCAAGCTGAAGGCCGGAAAGGACGTACCGCGCCGCGCCGCGCGGTTCGAGAAACGGCATGTCCTGAAAGGCGACGCGACGACCTACCGGCTGCACCCGGGCGCACACGGGATCGTCGTGCAGGTGAACGGCACAGACGTCGCCGAGGGCACCTTCGACCTGCTGCCCGCGGAAGGCTGATCCGGGGCCTCAGGTCTCCGGCGTGGACCAGCGGGCGCCCATCGTCTCGATGGCGGTGATGCGGTCCTGAGTCTTGGGGTGCGACAGGAGCCATGCGGGTGCGGCTCGGTTCGACTGCGTCAGCGCCTCCAGCTTCCTGAACAGGCTGACCTGGGGGGCGATGCCGATGCCGGACTTGTGGAGGAGGGCGGCGGCATAGGCGTCGGCCTCGTATTCATCGGACCGGGACAGGTGCGCGGCCAGCAGCGTCGTCAGCATGTTGGCAAGCCAGACACCCACGCCGGGGATCAGGCGCCCCAGCACCATCATCAACGCGGTCCGGATGGCGTTCTGGCCGGAGAAGTCGATCATCCGGCGGCGCGCGTGGCCAAGCGCCACGTGGCCCAGTTCATGCGCGATGACAGAGGACAGCTCCTCTGCCGAAACCTCGCCCTGCTGGTACTTCTTGTAGAAGCCGCGCGTGATGAAGATGCGCCCGTCCGGCGCCGCCAGACCGTTGACCGGATCGATCTCGTAGATGTTCACCCGGATGCGGGGCAGGTCCAGCGCCTGCGCCATGCGGTCGGTCAGCTTCTTCAGGCGTGGGTCCGCAAGCTCGGTGGACCGGGCGTCCAGCTCTCGTCGCGTGCGCCACGCCGAGAAGTGGTACATCACCAGCGCATAGATGATCGCGAGGAGGATCGGGGTGAACTTCAGCATGGGCTGAATATGGGTCCGCGGCCCGACCGGGGAAAGGGGTGATTTGCGGGCGGAACGCCATGGCCCTGAAGACAAGGGGGCCGGGGCGGATACAGGTCCGCCCCGCGCAAGGTGTCAGGCGAAGGTCGCCGCGAAGGAAGACCGGTAGGTCTCCAGAAGCTCGGCCAGCGGTGCCTCGGATGCGCCCATGCGCACAGTGTCTCCGGTGAACTTGCCGACGGAGGAAAGCGTGACGCCCGCCTGTCCGGCTGCGGTCATCAGCGCCTCGGCCGCGTCGAAACTGCAGGCGATCAGGTAGCGGCCCTGATCCTCACCGAAGAGCTGCGCGGTGTCGTCGGTGTCCAACTGCACGCCGGTGTTGCCTGCCGCCGCCATCTCGAACGCCGCCAGCGCGAGGCCACCGTCGGCGAGGTCGGTGCAGGACCTGATCCACTGGCGGTTGGCGCGGATGAAGTCGCCGTTGGCACGCTCGATGTCCAGGTCGACATGCGGGGCGTCGCCGTCCTCGCGGTGGAAGACCTCTGCCAGAAGCGCGGACTGGCCAAGGTGGCCCGCCGTTTCGCCCAGCAGGAGAGCCACGTGTCCGTCGCGAGGCGTGTCGAGGATCGGCTCTTCGCCCGCGGCGATCAGGCCCACGGCGCCAATGGTCGGCGTGGGCAGGATGCCCTGACCGTCCGTTTCGTTATAAAGTGACACGTTGCCCGAAACGATCGGCATGTCGAGCGCCAGGCAGGCCTCGCCGATGCCCTGAAGCGCACCGACGAACTGGCCCATGATCTCCGGCTTCTCGGGGTTGCCGAAGTTGAGGTTGTCGGTCGTGGCCAAGGGCTTGGCGCCCACGGCGGTCAGGTTGCGATAGGCCTCGGCCACGGCCTGCCGTCCGCCCTGAACCGGGTTCGCCTTCACGTAGCGCGGCGTCACGTCGGAGGTGAAGGCCAGCTTCTTGTCGGTGCCGTGCACCCGGATCACGCCCGCGCCGAAGCCCGGGGTGCGCATGGTGTCGGCCATCACCTGGCTGTCGTACTGGTCGTAGATCCACGCCTTCGACGCGTAGTTCGGGCTGGCCAGCAGCGCCTTCAGGCCGTCGATGGGGTCGATCTGCGGCACGTCCGCAAGCGGGGCGGCTTCCGGTGTCGGCACATGCGGGCGGTCGTATTCCGGCGCGCTGGATGACAGCTTGGACAGCGGCAGGTCGGCCATGCAGGTTCCGTTGTGCATGATGAGGAAGCGGTCCTCGGGGATGGTCTCGCCGACGATGGCGAAATCGAGGTCCCACTTGTCGAAGACCGCCTTGGCCTCTGCCTCCTTCGCGGGGTCGAGCACCATCAACATGCGTTCCTGCGATTCCGACAGCATCATCTCGTAGGCGGTCATGTTGGTTTCGCGCTGTGGCACGTTCTCGAGGTCGAGCCGGATGCCGAGGCCGCCCTTGTCGCCCATCTCTACCGCCGAGCAGGTCAGGCCCGCCGCGCCCATGTCCTGGATCGAGATCACGGCGCCGGTCTGCATCAGCTCCAGCGTTGCCTCCATCAGGCGCTTCTCGGTGAAGGGGTCGCCGACCTGAACGGTTGGGCGCTTTTCCTCGATGCTCTCATCGAACTCCGCCGAGGCCATGGTCGCGCCGCCGACACCGTCGCGGCCCGTCTTGGCGCCAAGGTAGACGACGGGACGGCCGACGCCCGAAGCGGCGGAGTAGAAGATCTTGTCGGCGTCTGCGAGGCCCGCGGCAAAGGCGTTCACGAGGCAGTTGCCGTTGTAGGCCTTGTGGAAACGGGTCTCGCCGCCGACGGTCGGGACGCCGAAGGCATTGCCGTAGCCGCCGATCCCTTCCACCACACCGTGCACGAGCTGGCGGGTCTTGGGATGGTCGGGCGCGCCGAAGGACAGCGAGTTCATCGCGGCGATGGGACGGGCGCCCATGGTGAAGACGTCGCGCAGGATGCCGCCCACGCCGGTCGCAGCGCCCTGGTAGGGTTCGATGTACGAGGGGTGGTTGTGGCTTTCCATCTTGAAGACCACGGCCTGCCCGTCGCCGATGTCCACGACGCCCGCGTTCTCGCCGGGGCCGCAGATGACCTGCGGGCCGGTTGTCGGCAGCTTCTTGAGGTGAATCTTCGAGGATTTGTAGGAACAGTGCTCGTTCCACATTGCGCTGAAGATGCCCAGTTCCGTGAACGTGGGCTCGCGATTCAGGATGCGCAGGATCTCGGCATATTCGTCCGGCTTGATCCCGTGGGACGCGATCAGATCTTCGGTGATGTCCGGTTCCTGCATGTCTTTCCCCTGACGTGGCGTTGCGCGCCCCGTTTAAGGCAAGGGCGCGGCAGGGGGAAGGGGGCAAGCGGCCGCTTTGGTGCAGCAGGAGCGCGCACCCCGGCCGTCAGTCCAGCGGTGTGCGCGCGGCGTTGCGTTCCGCCAGTGTCAGCACCCGGGGCGTGACCACCGGCAGCCCGTCTTCGCCATGGAACGGGCCGTTGGTCTTGCCTTTGAAGACAGCCCCGACGGCGCGCCCGAAGACAGTGAAGAAGGCGGCCGCTGGATTCAGCTCCTTCACCTTGCCGCGGGTGCTGTCGACGTTGACGCGGCTGCGGACGGGGCCGCATTGCTCGGCGGGCGCGGGGATGGCCAAGCCGACGAAAGGCAGGGTCTTCTTTTCGAGCACGTTGGCGATGGGCGTGCCGCAGCAGCCCGAATGGTATCGCACCATGCCCTTCGGAGAGAGTTTCAGCGCGGCCAGATGCTGATGCCCGTGGGTGATGGTAACATGGCCGGGCACGGTCTGAAGGATGTGCAGGCCGCCGTTCTCGTCAAGAAACTCCGGATGGCCGAGCGCTTTGGGAAAGCTGCGGCAGTCGGCACAGTAACAGACGACATGACGGCGCGGCGCGGCGGAGGCGAGGCTCCACGACATGCTGCCGCACGAACAGGAGAGCATCAGCGAAGACGACATACGGGAATCCTTTGTCTCGAATACGGGCGGACGTTACCGTTTTTGCCCGTCGCCGCAAGCGCAGGGGCGGTTCACGCGTCCGGGCGCGTCCAGACGTAGGTGCCCGCGCCAAGGAAGCAGACCGCCTGAATCGCGAGGACGTGCAGCGGAAGGGCAAGGATCAGCCCGATGCAGAAGGTGACGGCCATCATCCCCAGCGCCATGCGCTTGTGACGGCGCGAGATGGCGCCCGTCGTTTCCCACGCGCGGATCGGCGGGCCGAAGGTCCGGTGCGTTTCGAGCCACAGCCGCAGCCGGGGAGAGCCCTTGCCGAAGCAGAACGCCGCCAGCAGCACGAGGGGCGTCGTCGGCAGGATCGGCAGTACGATGCCAATAATGCCGAGCCCGAGGGACAGCGCGCCAAGCGTGACCCAGACCGGACGGGCGAACATGTGCGGGCGAAGGGGCATCTGGCGCGGGTGTCCGTGAGGTTGCTGCTACGGGTGTTCAGGGTAGCGCCGTGATGGCGGGTGGGAAGGGCGGGTCCATTGGCGTTGTGTCGCGGCACGGCTTGTCATGTGCCGTTCCCGCCATTGCGATGAGGGAAGGGCGAGCAAGAAGAGGTTCGGCCAAAAAAAAGGCCGAGCACAAAGCTCGGCCGTAGTCCAACAGGGAGGTATGACGATGCGAAGAAAAAGATGCATCGCTTCGTCATCTGCCGAATATGTCATCACACATGAATCGATCAAGGACATTTACGCCGCACCTGCAGCATTCCCGCCATGCGTGACGTGCATACCACAGTGATTTTTCCCGTCATGCGGGAATTCAGTCCATGCCCATCGCCTTTCGCTGGCGGCGGTGAGCGATAATTTCATCCTGCACGAAATCCCGGAAGGCCGACACACGCTTGGATTGTCTGAGTTCTTCAGGATATGCGAGGAAAACGGGCACCTCGACGCTCTCGATGTCCGGCAGAACCCGGACCATCGTCGGGAAATCCTCGATGATGTAGTCGGGCAGCACACCGATCCCGAGGTTCGAGATCACGGCCTGCAGCACGCCGAAGTAGTTGTTCACCGTCAGCGTGGTCTGCACATCGTTGGCCAGCAACGACTGAACGAGCTGTTCGCCCGCCAGCACCTGCGGCGCGCCGGGCTTCTGGCAGATCAGGCGGTGAGAGACCATCTCTTCCAGCCGCGTGGGTTCGCCGTGCTCTGCAAGATAGTCGGGCGAGGCGTACATGCGCATGCGGATCGACATCAGGCGCTTGCGGATCAGGTCGGCCTGGCTGGGTTCTTTCATGCGGATCGCGACGTCGGCCTCGCGCATCGGCAGGTCGAGCACGCGCTCTTCCAGCATCAGGTCGATCTTCAGGTCGGGGTACTTCTCGTAGAGCTTGGTCAGACGCGGGGCGAGCCACAGCGCCCCGAACCCGTGGGTCGTCGTGACCTTGAGTTCGCCGAAGACTTCCTCTTCGCTGTCGCGAATGCGGGCGGTGGCGCTGTCGATGCGTTTGACCATCGACGAGGTGGCGTCGAACAGAAGTTCACCCTGTTCGGTGAGAATCAGTCCACGCGCATGGCGATGGAAGAGCGTCGTGTTGAGCGCCTCTTCCAGCGCGCGGACCTGCCGCGACACCGCCGATTGCGACAGATGGAGCGCATCCCCAGCGTGTGTGAGGCTACCCGCATCTGCCACTGCGTGAAATATTCTGAGCTTGTCCCAATCCATACCGACACTTTCCGCTGTTGGCGCACACATAATGGACGGAATCTGTTAAATGAATAAGAAGTTGACTTAACGCTCGGCATTTGCGGAAAAAAATCCCATTAAGGTCAGTGGTATTTACCTAAATTTGCGCTACAATGCTTATAACTTCAGCGTTGGGAGGCGCCGGATGACCAAGCACAAGATCACCCTGAACGACCGTTTCGACCTGTCCCGCGACACCGTTCTCCTGAACGGGACCCAGGCCCTCGTCCGCCTCATGCTGACGCAGAAGGCGCGGGACCGGCAGGCAGGACTGAACACCGCGGGCTATGTCACCGGCTATCGCGGTTCGCCGCTCGGCGCCGTCGACATGCAGATGCGCCGCGCCGAAAAGACGTTGCGCGAAAACGACATACGCTTCGAAGAGGGCCTGAACGAGGATCTCGCGGCGACGGCGCTCTGGGGCTCCCAGCAGGCCGAACTGCGGGGCGAGGGGCGCTTCGACGGGGTCTTCGGTCTCTGGTACGGCAAGGGGCCGGGCGTCGACCGTTCCGGCGATGCCATGCGTCACGCCAACATGGCGGGCACCTCGAAACACGGCGGCGTCCTGATGGCCATGGGGGACGACCACACGGGTGAATCCTCCACCGTCCTCCATCAAAGCGAATGGGCGCTGGTCGATGCCTATATGCCGGTCGTTTCGCCCGCCGGGGTGCAGGAAATCCTCGATTACGGGCTCTACGGCTACGCGCTCAGCCGGTTCTCGGGCCTTTGGGTCGGTCTGAAGACGATGAAGGACACGGTCGAAGCCACGGCGGTCGTCGATGGCCGTCCCGATCGCGTGTCCCTTGTCACGCCCGATTTCCCGGTGCCGGAGGGCGGTCTGAACATCCGTCTCGGCGACACGCCCCATGCGCAGGAAACGCGCATGATCGACCACAAACGCTTTGCGGCCGAGGCGTTCTCCCGCGCGAACGGCATGGACAAGCGGATCTGGGGCAAGCCGGGGGCGAAGATCGGCTTCGTCTCAGCGGGCAAGAACTGGCTGGACCTCGTGCACGCGCTGACCCTTCTGGGCATCGACGAGGCCGAGGCGGAGCGGCTCGGCATCACGACCTACAAGGTCGGGCAGGTCTTCCCGCTGGACATGCAGGGCTTCCACGACTGGGCCGAGGATCTCGAACTGATCGTCATCGTCGAGGAGAAGCGCAAGCTGATCGAGGTGCAGGTCAAGGAGGCGATCTTTGACGACCGTCGCGGCCGGCGCGTCTACGGCTGGTACAAGGGCGGCGCGGGCGGCATGCACCGCGACGAGCTGTTCCCGACGCGCGGCGCGCTAGACCCGATGTGGATCGGCCGCAAGCTGGGCGAGATCCTGATCGAGGAAGGCCGGGGCACCGATGCCGTCCGTGCCGGGCTCAGGAAGATCGAAGAGGCGACGCGGGCCGACAACACGCCCGACATCGCCGCACGCGTCCCGTATTTCTGCGCGGGCTGCCCGCACAATTCGTCGACAAAGGTGCCGGAGGGGTCGCGCGCCTATGCCGGGATCGGTTGTCACTACATGGTGCAGTGGATGGACCGCTCGACGCTCGGCTTCACCCACATGGGGGCCGAGGGCGCGAACTGGATCGGCGAGGCGCCGTTCTCCAGGACCGGGCACGTTTTCCAGAACCTGGGCGACGGCACCTACAACCACTCCGGCGTGCAGGCGATCCGCGCGGCCTTGGCCTCGGACGTCAACATCACCTACAAGATCCTCTTCAACGACGCGGTCGCCATGACCGGCGGCCAGAAGAACGAGGGCGGCCTCACCCCCCAGCGCATCGCCGACGAGGTGCGTGCCATGGGGGTCGAGCGTGTTGCTGTGGTCTATGACGAGAAGGAGGACGTGGCCTTCAGCGCGTTCCCGTCGGGCGTGACGATGCACGAACGCGCGGAACTGTCCGAGGTGCAGAAGGGGCTGGCGCAGCATGAGGGCGTGTCCGTTCTGCTCTATATCCAGACCTGCGCCGCCGAGAAGCGCCGCCGCCGCAAGCGCGGCCAGTTCCCCGATCCCGACAAGCGGGTCTTCATCAACACCGATGTCTGCGAGGGCTGCGGCGATTGCGGCGTTCAATCGAACTGCGTGGCGATCGTGCCCGAAGAGACGGAACTGGGCCGCAAGCGGGCCATCGACCAGTCCGCCTGCAACAAGGACTTTTCCTGCCTGAAGGGGTTCTGCCCGTCGTTCGTCACGCTGGAAGGCGCAGAGGTGAAGAAGGCAGAGGTCGCCAAGCTCGAATTGCCGGACATGCCGCAGCCTGACCTGCCGAAGATCGACGGGACGTTCAACGTGGTCGTGACTGGCGTCGGCGGCACCGGGGTCGTGACCATCGGCGCGGTTCTGGCGCAGGCGGCTCAGATCGACGGCAAAGGTGCGGCCATGATGGAGATGGCGGGCCTCGCCCAGAAGGGCGGCGCGGTGCACATCCACCTGCGCATCGCCGAAAAGCCCGACGACATCTCGGCCGTGCGCGTGGCGACCGGCGAGGCGGACGCGCTGATCGGCGGCGATCTCGTGGTCAGTGCCGGGGCGAAGACGCTGGGTCTGACGAGGGCCGGGCGCACCGGCGCTGTCGTGAACAGCCACGAGATCATCACCGGCGACTTCACCCGCAACACCGAGTTTGCCCTGCCGATCGACGCGCTGAAACTGGCGCTCGAGGCACGGATCAAGGACCGGCTCGCGATGTTCGACGCCAGCGACCTTGCCAAGGCGACGATGGGCGACTCCATCTTCTCGAACATGATGATCCTTGGCGCGGCGTGGCAAATGGGGCTGGTGCCGCTGTCGCACGATGCGATTGCCGCCGCGGTGGAACTGAACGGGGCCGCCGTCCAGCGCAACCTGCGCGCGTTCGAGATCGGACGCTGGGCCGTTCTGCACCCGCAGGATGCCGCGCGCCTGCTGGAGCCGGTCGTTGTCGACAAGCCGAAGTCGCTGGACGAGAAGATCGCCTTCCGCGCCGATCACCTCGTGAAATACCAGGACGAGGCGCTGGCCGACAAATACCGCGCGCGCATGAAGGACATCGCCGATCCGCGCCTGAAAGAGGCGGTCGCGAAGGGCTATCACAAGCTCCTGGCCTACAAGGATGAATACGAGGTCGCGCGCCTGCACCTCGAAACCCGCGACAAGGCCCGCGCGCAGTTCGGCGGCGACTTCGAGATGACGTTCCACCTGTCTCCGCCGCTGGTGGCGAAGGAAGGGCCGGACGGACGCCCGGAGAAGAAACCCTACGGCGAGAAGATGCTGAAGGTTTTCGGGATGCTGGCGCGGATGAAGGGTCTGCGCGGCACCGTCTGGGACGTCTTCGGACGGTCGGAAGAACGCCGGATGGAGCGGGCGCTGATCGCACAGTACGAGGCCGACATGGCCGAATGGCTGCCGAAGGCCCGGCCAGAGATCATGGATCCGCTGATCGCTCTGGCGGAACTGCCGCTCCAGATCCGCGGGTTCGGCCCGGTCAAGATCGCTAACGAGGCAAAGGCCGCCAAGCGCCGCGAGGAGTTGCTGACGCTCTTGAAAGCAGGCGGCGCGCCGGTGTCTCAGGCGGCGGAATAACCGCTCACACCTTGCTCGTCGGCGCGGAAGGGGTGTCTTCCACCGGGCCGACGACCTTCCGGGCGAGCGTCATGAACGTCTCGCGTTCTTCGGCGGTCAGCCCGTTCAGCACGTCCTCTTGCAGGGCCGTCACGACAGGCAGGATCGTCTCGTACATGGCTGCGCCCTCTTCGGTCGGGCGGACCTCGCGGGCGCGGCGGTCGTGCCGGCTGACCTCGCGCCGCACCAGTCCCTTCTGTTCGAGCCGGTCGATCACGCCACCAATGGTCGCACGGTCATAGGCGATGGCCGCCGCGACGCTGGCCTGGTCGATGCCGGGGCGCGCGATGATCGCGTCGAGGGCGGCGAACTGTACGGGCGTCAGATCGTACCCGGCATCCGCCATGTGCCGCGAGAACACCTGCGTCGAAATCTGGTTCAGCCGTCGAATCAGGTGACCGGGCATGGCATGCACTTTCATCGCGCGCTCCGCAGGTTCGGTGTTTCATGAAAGTCAGCAAAGACAATAGGTTCACGGTAATGATTTGTACACTTATTTTTATTGACGGAAAATGATATGTACAGTTATCAATTGGTGCCGGAAGGGCTGCGGCGCGAGGAGGAGAGACCATGCAATTCTATCTGGACGGCTTTCGTGGCGGAGATCCGGACATCCGCAACGCCGCACCCAACCGACGGGACAGGGGGCCACATGCGCCCCTGCCAAGGGAGGTGGACGTGCTGATCGCGGGCTGCGGTCCGGCGGGCCTCTGCCTCGCGGCGCAGCTCTCGCGGTTCCCGGAGATCGACGTGATGATCGTCGAGCGCAAGCCGGGACCGATCGAGAAGGGGCAGGCGGATGGCGTGAACACCCGCACGATGGAGATGTTCCAGGCCTTCGGTTTCGGCGAGAAGGTGAAGCGCGAAAGCTGCTGGGTGAACCAGACGGCCTTCTGGTCGCCGGACCCCGCGAACCCCTCCCATATCCGCCGGATCGGCAGGGTGCAGGACGTGCCGGAGGACAGCTCCGAGATGCCGCACACGCTCATCAACCAGGCCCGCATCCATGAGTTGTTCCTCGACGTGATGCGCAAGGCGCCGTCGCGGCTGGAGCCGGATTACGGCTGGTCGGTCGTGGATGTCGTGGTCGATCCGGACACCGAGGATCACCCGGTTACGGTCACGCTGGAAAACACCGGCATCAATCCCGGTGAGACGGCGACGGTCCGGGCCAACTACGTGGTCGGCTGCGACGGCGCCCGATCCAACGTGCGCAAGGCCATCGGCGGGCAGTTGCACGGCGATGCCGCGCACCAGGCCTGGGGTGTGATGGACATCCTCGCCAACACCGACTTCCCCGATGTGCGCCAGAAGTGCCTTGTCGCCTCGCAGTCCGAGGGCAACATCCTGATCCTTCCGCGGGAGGGCGGTTATCTGTTCCGGATGTATGTCGAGTTGGACAAGCTGAACCCGGACGAGCGTGTCTCCAGCCGCAAGTTCTCGGCCGATGATATGATCGCAGCGGCGAACCGGATCATGGCGCCCTATACCATCGACGTGAAGCAGGTGGTCTGGTGGTCGATCTACGAGATCGGGCACCGCCTGACCGACCGTTTCGACGACGTGGGCCCGGGCGAGGACCGCAACCCGCGCGTCTTCACCGCCGGGGACGCCTGTCACACCCACAGCCCGAAGGCCGGGCAGGGGATGAACGTATCGATGCAGGACAGCTTCAACCTCGGCTGGAAGTTGGCGCATGTGTTGAGCGGCCGTGCCGACGCCAGCCTGCTGCGCACGTATTCCGCCGAACGCTGGGTGGAGGCCAAGCGCCTGATCGACACGGATCACCAGTGGGCGCGGATCATGTCGGCCCCACCGGGCCAATCGGAACTGGACGGCTCGGGCATGCCGCGGTTCCAGAAGCAGTTCATCGAGAACCTGATGTTCACCGGCGGCCTCGCGGTGAAGTACGATGCGTCGGCCCTGACGGCGGAACCCGCCCACCAGCACCTTGCCACGGGGGAGGAGATCGGGCGCCGGTTCCACTCCGCGCCGGTGGTGCGCGTGGCGGACGCCATGCAGATGCAGCTAGGGCATGTGGCGGAGGCGGACGGGCGCTGGCGCATCTACGCGTTTGGTGGGAGGGACGACACCTCCGCGCCCGGCTCGGCCATCCACCGGCTGGCGGAGTGGCTGGAACAGGACCCTGCCTCTCCGGTGGTGCGCTGCATACGTGAGGGCGAGGACCCGGACGCGATCATCGACCTGCGCGCGGTGTTCCAGCAGACGTTCGAGGCTGTGGCGATGGAGGACATGCCGCCGCTCCTGAAACCGATCAAGGGGCCGCTGGGCCTTCAGGATCACGAGAAGGTCTTCAGCGTCGATCACAAGGGGATGGGCGACATCTTCGACATGCGCGGCATCGACCGCGAGAAGGGCTGCATGATCGTCGTGCGGCCCGACCAGTACGTCGCCCATGTCCTCCCGCTGGACGGCACGGCGGAACTGGCGGCATTCTTCGATGGCGTTCTCTTGCCGCAAGGGTAGGCGGGTGCGGTGGCGCGGTCCCGGGGCTGCGTCATCTTCCCGTCATCATGGCGTTACAATTTCTGGCCAGAACGCGCGAACCGCAGTAAGGACTGCGGCATCACGCGCAGGGGGAGGAGCCATGCCCGTCATCCGCAAAGATGTGACCCGGGACATTTCCTACGCCTATTCGGCCAGCACACGCAGCGGCCGCGCGATGATACGCTTCATGGAAAACGCCACCGGGCGCCTCGGGCTGATCCGCCGGGCCGCCGGCTACGAATCCGAGGTGGCGCAGGGCCGTGACTTCTGGGAGGTCATGGTGGAGCGCTACGGGCTCCAGCTTGAGGTCATCGGCGGATCGCTCGACAACCTGCCGAAGGACGGGCCGCTCGTCGTCATCGCCAATCATCCCTACGGCATCCTCGACGGACTGATGCTGGGGCATATCCTGTCGGTGGTGCGCGGCGATTTCCGCATTCTGGCGCACCGGGTCTTTCGCAAGGCGGAAGAGTTGAACCGCGTCGTGCTGCCGATCTCCTTCGACGATACAAAGGAGGCGGTGCAACTGAACCTCGATACGCGGAGGGAATGCCTGCGCTATCTGGGCGACGGCGGCTGCATCGGCATCTTCCCGGGCGGCACCGTGGCCACGGCCGAACGGCCCTTCGGTCAGCCGATGGATCCGGGCTGGCGCACCTTCACCGCGAAGATGATCGCGAAGTCCGGTGCGACCGTCGTGCCGATCTATTTCGACGGCCACACCTCGCGGCTGTTCCAGCTTGCCTCGCACCTGCACACGACGCTGCGCATGGGGCTGCTCATCAAGGAATTCCGCAAGCGCGTGGACACACCCGTGCGTGTCGCCATCGGTCAGCCGATCCCCGCGCATGAGATCGCCGAACGCGCGAAGGACGCGCGCGCGATGATGGATTTCCTCCGGCAAAGAACCTATGAGTTGTCGCCGACGCCGCTCAAATCTCTCGACTACGGGTTCGAGTTCGAGGAAAAGCACAAGACACGGCGGCATTGACGCGACAGGCACACGGGGCAGGACATGGCGGTTGGTGTATTCGATTCGGGCCTCGGCGGCCTGACCGTACTGGATGCGGTGGTGAAGCGGCTGCCGGATGTGCCCTTCGTCTATTTTGCCGACAGCGCCCATGCGCCCTACGGCGTGCGCGATGCCAACGACATCTACGATCTGACCACGCAGGCCGTTTCGCGCCTGTGGGACGAGGGCTGCGACCTTGTCGTGCTCGCCTGCAACACCGCCAGCGCCGCGGCGCTGCGCCGGATGCAGGAATCCTGGGTCCCGCGCGAGAAGCGCGTGCTGGGCGTCTTCGTGCCACTGATCGAGGCGCTGACCGCACGCCAGTGGGGTGACAACTCTCCGCCGCGCGAGGTGGGTATCCAGCACGTCGCCCTTTTCGCGACACCCGCCACGGTGCGCAGCCGCGCATTCCAGCGTGAACTGGCGTTCCGGGCGATCGGTGTCGACGTCGAAGCGCAGGCCTGCGGCGGACTGGTCGACGCGATCGAGGAAGGCGACATGATCCTCGCGGAGGCACTGGTGCGCAGCCATGTGGACGCCCTGAAGCGCAAGATGCCGACGCCCGAAGCAGCCATCCTCGGCTGCACGCACTATCCGCTGATGCAGGAAATCTTCCAGGATGCGCTGGGGCCGGAGGTGCACGTCTACAGCCAGGCGACGCTGGTGCCGGATTCGCTGGCCGACTACCTCGATCGGCACCCGGACATGATGGGCAAAGGCACGACGAGCCGGTTCCTGACGACGGGCGACCCGGCGCGTGTGTCGCGTCATGCCACCCAGTTCATGAAGCGCCAGATCACCTTCGAAAAGGTCTGACCTCAGGCGCTCAGGTCCCTGATCACCCGGCAGGTCAGCGATGGCTCGGCGGGTGGCGGGGGTGGGAACCTCAGGTTCAGGTAGCCGCGCAGGTAGAACATGATCTCCTTCGTGGCGCCGCGAGGAAACCGTTTCTCGAGCTCGCGGCGCGTCAGGGAGAAATAGCAGGGCAGGGTCGTGGTCGTCCCGTCGAGCCGCCGGAACCCCATGGACCAGCCGTCGAAGCGCCGCATTCGGGCCGGGCCGTAGAACATCACCTTCATCTTGTAGTGCCGGGGATCGCGGTAGATCCTCTCCAGCGTCTGGTCGAGCATGTCCTGCGGCCCCTCCAATACCTCGAAGAAGTTGCGCGACTTGTAGAGCAGCAGGCCGCTCACTTGCCGGAGGGCGTTGTGCTTTTCCGTCTCGGCCATGAGGCGGTCGAGGATCCGGTCGCTCAGCCGGGTGCGCGTGTGGCTGATGCAGATCGCCCGGACCAATGGCGCGCCCTTGGCCTCTTTGCCCGGCCCGGTGGCGGATGCGCCGCCGGTGATGTGGTCGAAGTCGACCACTGCCATGCCGGAATATCGCTGTCCCGTTGCGACCCGTCCGGGCCGTGCGATGGATGTCATGGCGTTCATCGTTAACCCTCCTTCCGGCAAAGCGCCTTGCGGCCGTCCGCCACCGAAGGAGGGTTCTCTGTCCAGCCATTTGCCCGCACTGCGGGCGGCTTCGGAGCAGGGGACACCGCCATCCTGCGAGGGACGCCTCGCCCAACAGCATTTCAATCAAATATTAACGGTTCGCTTGAGCGTGGTTGCCCGTCCGTTTTGACCTTGCGTCACAGACCGGGACTGCCGTTCAGCTGCGCGGGTCTCGCGGGCCGGTGTCGCCTTCCCACCAAGCCTGTGTCAGGCCCTGATAGACGATGATCCGGCTGCCTTCCGGAAAAGCGCGCAGCATGTCCCGGCGATAGGGCAGGCTCTGCCCGTCACGCCCGTGTTCGTCGCGCCACGCGAGGCGGTAGAGACGGCGGGAATTGACGGTGATGTGGGTGCGCGCATGTTCGGTGACCACGGCCCGTTCGCGTGCACCGTAGCGACGTGCGCGCAGGGCGGCGATGGCGCGCCGGGCCGGAACCCAGAGCGCGACTAGGAACACCACGCCGAAGACCAGCGCGATCCCCTGCGTCACGGCAGAGGCGCTCCGGTTCTCGCCCCGCGACAGTTCGATCATGTTCGGCTCGGACGCGAGGTACCAGAGGGTGATCGGCGTGCCGATGGCGCTTCGGTCATGGGTGGCGGCATCGGTGTTCTGTTCGACGGTGAGCGGCGCGCCGCCGTCCGGCGTAAACCCCACCTTCACGAAATAGGAGCGTGTCTCATCCCCGTCGCTATCGCGCGAAATGCGGATATCGCGGCCGAGCACGGTGCCCACGGCCTCGACCCCCTCGGCATCGAAGCGCTCCGCCGTGCGGAGCGTGAAATGGCTGACCAGCGTGAGGATCAGCGTGATGACCAGCGGGATATACGCGATCCAGCCGCCCATCCGGTGAAAGAGGCGGAAAAAGGAGACCGGTCTGGCAAGGGACGGTTCGGCTGGCATGGCGCGGAGATTGCCGCTGGGGCAGGTCAAGATCAAGCGCAGGTCACTGGTGTCGGACGATTTTTTGCGGCCCTGTGTCCGGGCTGGGGAATAGGAAGGTAGTGCGGCGCGGGGCGCGTATCGAAAGGCGCATGTCGGTCGCCACGGCGTGGTCCGCCTTTCGGTATCGGATAGGCGTACCGAGCGAAGCAGTTGCGACAGATGCGTTTTGGCGCTAATGCAGAAATCAAAGGAGATACTGCATGATCGGGACCCGCAACGATTTGCGACGATGACGTTCATGCCGCGCCAGGGCGCGGCACCTGCAGCCCATCCTTCGTTTTCATGAAAGGTGTCTCATGACCCAGTCCATCGCCATCATCGGCGCGTCCGGATACACCGGCGCGGAACTCATCCGGCTGATCGCCACCCACCCGTCGTTCGAGATCAAGGCGCTGGCCGCCAATTCCAAGGCCGGCCAGAGCATGGCCCAGGTCTTTCCGCACCTGCGCCACCTCGACCTGCCGACTTTGGTCACGTGGGAACAAATCGACTTCTCCGGGATCGACCTTTGCTTCTGCGCCCTGCCGCACAAGACGAGCCAGGAAAGGATCTCGAAACTGCCCAAAAGCCTGAAGATCGTCGACCTGTCGGCGGATTTCCGTCTGCGTGACCCGGCCGCCTACAAGACGTGGTACGGCAACGATCATGCCGCGGTCGAGATGCAGGAAGAGGCGGTCTACGGCCTGACCGAGTTCTATCGCGACGAGATCGCCGGGGCGCGGCTGGTGGCGGGTACCGGGTGCAATGCGGCCACCGGCCAGTACATCCTGCGGCCGCTGATCACCGCCGGCGTGATCGACCTGGACGAGATCATCCTCGACTTGCAATGCGGCGTCTCCGGCGCGGGCCGGTCGCTGAAGGAAAACCTGCTGCACGCCGAGCTCTCGGAAGGGACCAACGCCTATTCGGTGGGTGGCACGCACCGGCACCTGGGCGAGTTCGATCAGGAGTTCTCGAAGCTGGCCGGGCGCGAGGTGAAGATCCAGTTCACGCCGCATCTCGGGCCCTTCAACCGCGGCATCCTCGCCACCTGTTACGTCAAGGGCGAGGCTGAGGCGATCAACATGGCGCTCGAGGCGGCTTATGCCAACGAGCCCTTCGTGGAGGTGCTGCCCTTCGGCGAGACGCCCTCCACCCACCACGTGCGCGGGTCGAACTTCGTGCACATCGGGGTGGTGGCGGACCGGCTGCCGGGACGGACCATCGTGGTCGCGACGCTCGACAACCTGTGCAAGGGGTCTTCCGGGCAGGCCCTGCAGAACGCCAACCTCATGCTGGGTGTCGAGGAAACCGCCGGGCTGATGCTGGCGCCCTGCTTCCCGTAGGATCGTGCGTACTGACAGAGCGCGCTTTTGCGCGCGCTCTGTCTCCCGGGGCGCTGCCCCGGACCCCGAGGTATTTGGGCCAAGATGAAGGGTTGTGTGCGGCCCGTTCCGCCAATCGGGACGGGCAAATCGCCACAGGTCTCCCCGCGGGGCGGGGAATCGCATATATAGCGATGCACCGATCTTTGGGAGGACGGACATGGCACTGAAATCGCTGAAGAAGAAGCGGCGGATCCAGGTTGTGGCGCTGGCGGCGGTCGCACTGATCGTGTCCACCGGCCTGATCGGCTATGCGATGCGGGACGGGATCAACTTCTTCCGCTCCCCGAGCCAGGTGATGGAGGAGCCGCCAACCCCGAACGAGGTCTTCCGCATTGGTGGCCTGGTGGAGGACGGCTCTCTGGAACGGGGCGTCGGCGAGACGGTCAGGTTCCGGGTGACGGACGGGGGGGCGACGGTGCCGGTCGTCTTCACCGGCGTGCTGCCAGACCTGTTCGACGAGAACCAGGGCATGGTGGGCACCGGCCGTTACGTGAACGGTGTCTTCGAAGCCTCTGAAATCCTTGCGAAACACGACGAGACATACATGCCGAAGGAAGTGGTCGACGCGCTCAAGGCGCAAGGGGTCTACCAGGAACCCGAGAGCTGATCGTGGGCGTCTGGCGCCGGATCATGGTGTTTCGCTCAGGGCGCCCAGTCGACTGACCGGACCGTAGAATAAGGGACCGCTTAAGTGGATTCTCAGTCCACCTTTGACATCGCGGTCAGGATGCGGCGGGCGGAGTCGGGGTTGATGTCCGTGTCCCGGATCGCCGATCCACGCGTCTCATCCCTTTGTATCCCGTTGCCGGAGGGCGGTGCTGTCCACTGCTCGGCAGGCAGAACGAGCGCTATGCGGAGGCCGGCGCGCGGCGCGCGGGTGATGTGCACCAGCCCGCCCGATTGCCGGGCGAATCCCGAGACGGCGGAGAGCCCGAGGCCCGAGGCTTCCGTCTTGCCCTTGGTGGTGTAGAACGGCTCAGTCAGTAGGGCGAGGGCTTCCTCGGGCACGCCCGGGCCGTTGTCCTCGACGAAGATGACCGTAAAGGGCGGCGGGCATTCGGCGTTATGTGCCGGGTCGGGAGGGGCATCGCGTGTCTCCACCCAGATGCGAACCTTGCCGTTCCCGAGCGTGGCGTCCTGCGCATTCAGGCAGAGCTGCACGAGGCAGGTTTCCAGCATGTCGGCATCCACGTAGGCGGTCGGGGCGTCGGCCGGTGGTACGATCGTGATCTGCATCCCCGGGTCGAGCAGATCGCCCAGCAGGTCCTGCAGCCGGTCGAGGAAGCCGCCGAGGGGCAGGCTCATGGGGTTGAGGCGCGTGCGGCCCGAGGAGGCGAGCAGTTGCTGCACGGTGGAGGCCGCCCGGCGCGCGGCCCTGCGGCTGAGGTCGAGTGCGGCCATCCGATCCTCCGGCGTGTCGAGCATCTCGAACAGTTCGAGATGGCCGAGGATGACGGTCAGCTGGTTGTTGAAGTCATGCGCCACGCCGCCGACGAACTGGTTCAGCGCGCGGGCCTTCTGGGCGTTGGCGTACTTCTGCTGCGCTTCGCGCAGCTGTGCCTGTTGCCGCGCGTCGGCCAGCAGCGAGACGATGACATAGGTCGTCAGGGCGCCGTCCGCGACGAGGACCAGCGCGGCCTCCTGCCAACTGCGCGTCAGCGGCAGGGCAATCGCCGCCGCCGCCCCGAAGATCGTCAGCAGAAGGCATATGTCGACGGCAATGATCGCACTGTCCCTCTGACGCCTGTGCAGCAGGTAGATCGTGTAGCCGATCAATGTGACCGCGGCGGCAAAAATCATGCCGGGGCCGGGGGCGTCGGCGAGGATCCAGATCGGCAGAGACAGGAAGATCAGGCCGGAGATGGCGTAGGCCGCAAGCACGACCGCGATGTCGAACAGCGGCGTGCGCACATTCCGCCGCGCAAGCAGCGCCATGATCGTCAGTTCCGAGCCGGTGTGTGCAATGAACCAGAGGATGACGAGCGGGTCGGGCCGGGCGATGTAATAGGCGGTGGCGCCGATGCCGACGAGCAGGATGCGCAGCAGCGTGTCGGACCGCGATCTGTGCTCGGCCCGGCGAATCTCCTCGAGCCTGTCGTCGTATGTTGGAGAAGCCATAGCGTGCACCCTGCGCGTCCCGACCCCCGGCAAGCGCCGGAAACCGGATGCCATCATAGGCGGGCGGAGACAATCGCTCTATGGACGTCAGGGTGGTATTGCCCTGCGACGCGGTCTCATGCGTATAGGGCTGGCGCCTTTGGGTTGCGCCAGCCCGTTGCTGTCATCTCAGGATGGAGCGACCGGCATAGATCGCGGTGTCTTCCAGCATCTCCTCGATCCGGATGAGCTGGTTGTACTTTGCAAGCCGGTCGGAGCGCGCGAGGCTGCCGGTCTTGATCTGGCCGCAGTTGGTGGCGACGGCGAGGTCGGCGATGGTGGCGTCCTCGGTTTCGCCGGAGCGGTGCGACATCACGTTGGTCATGCGCGCGCGGTGCGCCATCTCGACCGCCTGGAGCGTTTCCGTCAGCGTGCCGATCTGGTTGACCTTCACCAGCATGGAGTTGGCGCAGCCCTTCTCGATGCCCATCGACAGGCGCTTGGGGTTGGTGACGAACAGGTCGTCGCCCACAAGCTGGCAGCGGTTGCCAAGAACGTCGGTCAGCATCTTCCAGCCGTCCCAGTCGTCCTCGGCGCAGCCGTCCTCGATGGAGATGATCGGGTAGTCGTTTACCAGCGCCTCGAGGTACTTCACGTTGTCTTCCGGCGAGAGCGACAGGCCTTCGCCCTTCATCTCGTACTTGCCGTCCTTGAAGTACTCGGTAGAGGCGGCGTCGAGCGCGAGGTAGATGTCTTCACCCGGCTTGTAGCCCGCTTTCTCGATGGACTTCAGGATGAAATCGAGCGCGTCGCGCGTGCCCTTCAGTTCCGGTGCAAAGCCGCCCTCGTCGCCGAGGCCGGTGGACATGCCCGCTGCCGAAAGTTCCTTCTTCAGGGTGTGGAAGACCTCGGACCCCATGCGCACGGCGTCGGCGATGTTCTCTGCCGCGACCGGCATGATCATGAATTCCTGGATGTCGATCGGGTTGTCCGCATGCTCGCCGCCGTTGATGATGTTCATCATCGGGACGGGCAGGGTGCGGGCAGAGGTGCCGCCGACGTAGCGGAACAGCGGCTGGCCGGAGAAGTCGGCGGCGGCCTTCGCGCAGGCCAGCGACACGCCGAGGATCGCATTGGCGCCGAGGCGGCCCTTGTTGTCGGTGCCGTCGAGCTCGATCATCGTGAGGTCGATGGCGACCTGTTCGGTGGCGTCGAAGCCGACGATGTTCTCGGCGATCTCGCCGTTCACGCTGGCCACCGCATCGCGGACGCCCTTGCCCATGTAGCGCGACTTGTCGCCGTCCCGCTTCTCCACGGCCTCGTGCACGCCGGTCGATGCGCCGGAGGGCACGGCGGCCCGGCCCATTGTGCCGTCTTCGAGGAGAACGTCGACCTCGACGGTCGGGTTGCCGCGGCTGTCGAGGATCTCGCGGGCGTGGATGTCGATGATGGTGCTCATGGCTGTCTCCGGAGCTGGGCGTTTGTCCGGAGGTTTATCAGGCCGGGGGGGAAAGTAAACGGTGGCGTTACCGCTAACACGCCTTCTGGCGTGCGGGTTGCGCTAACGCCGGTGCCGCGGGCGCCACGGTGCGGGCTAGGGCGCGTTCCCTGAGGAAGGTGTAGAGCCCCGCGGCAAAGATGATCCCGGCGCCGAGGTAGGTCATCAGGTCGGGACGGTCGCCGAAGATCAGCATGCCAAGCGCCGGGGTGAACAGCAGGCGGGTGTAGCGGAAGGGCGCAACGACAGAGGCCGGTGCCATGCGCATCGCCGTCGTGATGGCGAGGTAACCCAGCGTGGTCACGACGATGGCCCCCAGCATGAACCACAGCGTCGGGGCGGAGTAATCCGACGGCCGGTCAGCCAGGCTCCACAGCAGGATGCCGGCGGGGATGGTCACGGCGAAGCCCCAGGTGGAAATGGCGAGGGCCGGGATATGCGACGGCGAAAGGCGGGTGACGAGGTCGCGGCCCGAGAGGCCAGCAATGCCCATCACCGCAAAGAGTTCGTACCCGGTGAAGCTGGCCGACCACGGGCGGATCACCAGCAGCATGCCCAGGATCCCGGCGGCCACGGCGAACCAGCGGCGCGGGCCGATAACTTCCTTCAGGAAGATCGCCGCACCGATGGTGACGATCAGCGGTCCGGTCTGCATGATCGCCGCGAAAACCGGCAGAGACACATGGGCCAGGCCGTTGACGAGACCGATGGCGCCGATGATCTCGAATCCGTTGCGCAGGAGGATCATCGGGTGCAGCGCATCCCTGGTCAGGACCTTCACCCGCATTGCCATGGCCAACGCGATGAAGAACACCGTGCCGCCGATGGCAACGAGGGTCATCGCCTCGCCGATGGGCGCGCGCTGGGTGGCCAGCTTGTAGAAGGCGTCGGACCCGGCCAGCAGGGCCATGGACAGGATCATGAGAAGAATGGCGCGGAGGGTCATGCGGCCTTGTGACCGGGTTTGCAGGATTCGGCAAGATGCATGCCGAGCGCACATTTCTGCTGGTGTCAGGGAACCGCCGCCGCCGTCGATCGAGGGTCAGGCGGGCGACATAACCGGCGGATTGTCAGTTCGACGCGGTCTGCAGTTCCTGCAGGTGGGCTGAACATCCGCGCAGCGCCGCGTAGTCGTCGGTGACCAGATGCACCGGGAACTGTTCCATGAAGGCGGCGAACCGCCCCTTGTCCCGGAACGCCTCGGCAAAGCCCAGGTCCATCAGGTGCGGTCCGAGGTGCCGGATGACGCCGCCCACTAGGAAGACGCCGCCGAAGGGCAGGTTGGTCAGGGCAAGGTCGCCCGCGTACCGTCCAAGATAGCGGACGAATATCTCCGCCGCTTTCCGGGCGCGTTCTTCTCCCGCTGCGTAGGCCTCCATCACCGCGGCGGCTTCGCGGCGGCCGGCACCGTCCCCGATGAACTCGTCGAGGTTCTCGAGTCCGCGGCCGGACAGGATTTCTTCCATGCCGGAGGAAGGGATGCGCTTGCTCATCCAGTCGATCAGCCGCAACTCCTCCGCATCGCGGGCCTGAAGCGTGATGTGCCCGGCCTCCGCCGCGGGGACCAAAGTCAGCGTGCCCGATGTGTGGACCGGCACTGCGTTCAGCCCGGTGCCGACGTTGACAACCAGCCGTACGTCGCTGGGGGCGGGCTGTCCCGGCATCAGCGTGAGCAGGCTGCCGGCATCGAGATGCGGGACGGAGTGGCCCTGCGCCTGGAGGTCGTTCAACACCACCACGCGCGCGCCGCCGGTGCGGGCCGACAGGGCCCGTGCATCGATCGTCCAGTCGAGATTGGTGAGCGTACCGACCCCGTCCTTCACCGGCCCGGCCATGTCGATGCAGATCGCGCCGACCAACGGATAAGCGGAAAGGTAGGAGTCGAGGATCGGCTCGAGCCCCGGGTGTTCGGCGTTGCGGTAGCGCTGGATGGTGCCGGTCAGCACCTCGCCCCCGTCGCAGAGGGCGACACGTGTATTCGTGCCGCCGATGTCGACGGTTACGGAAACGGGGGTGATCATGGCTGATCCCTTCAGCTTTGCAGCGCGGCCTTGAGTTCGTGGTAGGAGGATTTCGCCGTTCTTTCAAGTGTTTCGAAGTCGACGTGCACCAGCCCGAAGCGCTTTTCATACCCCAGGGCCCACTCGTAGTTGTCGAGCAGCGACCAGATGAAATAGCCCGACACCGGCACGCCCGCGGCAATTGCCCGCTGCACCGCGTCGAGGTGATCCTCAAGGAAGGCGATCCGCGATGGATCCTTCACGGCGCCGTCGACCAGCACGTCTGGAGAGGCCATGCCGTTTTCCGTGACGTAAAGCGGCAGGTCTCCGGTGTACTCCCTGGCGGTGCGCGTCAGGAAATCTTCCAGCCCCTGCGGGTAAATCTCCCAGTCCATGAAGGTCTTGGGCAGCGGCCCTTCGACCTCTTTCAGTGAGGGGAAGGGCGTGGCATCCGGCGCGATCAGCTTGCGGGTGTAGTAGTTCAGCCCGCACCAGTCGAGCGGCGCCTGGATCGTCGGGAAGTCGTCCTGCCAGCCCTCCGGCAGATGCGGCTCCAGCCCGTCGAGCGCCGCCTGCGGGTAGGCGCCCTTGAACACGCCGCCCAGGAACCAGCGGTTATAGATCGCGTCATAGCGGGCCGCGGCGGCCTGCGCTTCGGGGGTGCCGTCGGCGGGCGTGGACCATTCGAGGTTGAAGACCCCGCCGAGGTTCGACATGCCGAGACCCCGCATCGTCTGGATGGCCGTACCATGGGCCAGAAGGACGTGGTGCATCGCACGGGCGGCGGCGCGCACGTCGCGCAGGCCGGGCGCGTGGCCGCCCAT
The DNA here is from genome assembly GCF_002814095.1 of Sagittula sp. P11. Lineage (NCBI taxonomy): Bacteria > Pseudomonadati > Pseudomonadota > Alphaproteobacteria > Rhodobacterales > Roseobacteraceae > Sagittula > Sagittula sp. P11. The sequence goes on along the minus strand of NZ_CP021913.1, from coordinate 120,867 downwards.
GAAATGCGACAGCCACGCCACGCACCACGGCTCGTTGATCGGCGCGACAGAGAACATCCGGTCGCCAAGCCGCTTCATGGCGATCTCGGTAAACTCGCCGAACCAGGCTGCGATTTCGCGGTTGCGCCAGCCGCCCTTGTCGGCCAGCGCGGAGGGCAACTCCCAGTGATAGAGCGTGGCACAGGGCTTCAGGCCGCGTTCCAGCATCGCGTCGGTCAGCCGGTCGTAGTAATCCAGACCTTCTTCGTTCGGCGTGCCGGTGCCCTCGGGCAGAACGCGCGCCCAGCTGATCGAGAAGCGGTAGGCGTCGAGTCCCGCCGCCTTCACCAGATCGAGATCCTCGGCGAAGCGGTGATAGTGATCGCAGGCGCGGTCGCCGTTCTCGGCACGGACCACGTTGCCGGGGGTGGCGGCGAAGTCGTCCCAATGGGTGCGGCCCGCACCGCCGAAGGCATGACCCTCGATCTGGTAGGCGGACGTTGCGGTGCCGAAGAGGAAACCTTCGGGGAAATCGGATCGCTTGTGGCGCATGGAAAAACCTTATGTCGGTTGGGGGACCTTGCGGGCCGGGCCGGTGGAGGTGCCGATGATCAGCTCTGCCTCCATGAGGTGTGTCAGGGGTTTGCCGCCGGGATTGCGGATATGGTCCAGCAGCATTTCCGCCGCACGTTCCCCGGCCTCGCGGACGGAGGAGCGTGTGGCGGTAAAAATCGGCACGGAATGCCCGTTCTTGAGGTATCCGAGGTCGTCGTCATGGGTGATGACCGAGATGTCGCGCCCCATCTGCAGCCCGGCATCGTGGATCGCGCGGCGCACGCCGATGGCCGTGATCATCGACGAGACGAGGAAGGCCGTCGGCGGGCGGTCGGCGGCCAGCATTTCGGCGGCGGTGCGGAAGCCGTAGACCTCCGTCATTTCCTCGGCCCGCATCAGGGCCGGGTCGGGTGTCATTCCGCGCCCTGCCAGTGCCGCCTCGTACCCGATTCGTCGGCGATAGGCGAAGTCCATGAACTCCAGCCCGTTGATCAGGGCGATGCGTTCGTGCCCGAGGTCCAGTAGGAACTCCGTCGCACGCTGGAAGGCCCCGGCGTTGTTTATGTCGAGCCAGGAGTACGGCTCCGTCACCTGGGATGCGCGGCCATGCACCAGGAAGGGCATTCCGAGCTCCGTCAGCAGGGCGATTCGCGGGTCGGACATCTTCGGGCCGTGCACGATGATGCCGTCGACGATCCCGCGCGCGTCGATGGAACGGTAGGCCTTTTCCTCTTCCATGTCGGAGACGAGGGAGATGACGATCTCGTACCCGGCGCGGGAATAGGCGTTGCCGGCGCCCGCGATGAAATCGCCGAAGATGGGATTCACCATCTCATGGCTGGCAGAGATCGGAAGGATGTGACCGATGGCATGGGCGCGGCCTGTCGCCAGACCCTTGGCGCGCGTGTTGGGGCTGTAATTCATGTCGCGCGCGGCCTGTTTGACGCGCGCTCTCGTCTTCTCGCTCACCTCCGGATAGCCGTTCAGCGCACGGCTGACGGTCGTCTGCGACAGGTGGAGATGCTCTGCGAGTTCCTTGAGGTTCATTGTGCCATGTGATCCAAAGCGCTTTGGCTTTGTCAAGGGAATGTTCGTGAACTGGGCATGACGCAATGCGGCGCTTTATGCTGCGTCGCAGCGGCGCTTTTCATTAATTTGTTGGACGCACGGTTGACACACGCTATTGATTAGGAAAGGCTGATCTCGCTCAAAGCGCTTTGGATCTCTCTGCCGGAGCGGGCGTGGTTGGGCTCAGTTTCACCCGCCGGCAGGCGGGATACCGGGAGGACGTATTCATGAAAACTTCGCTTTATGCCGGTGTTGCCCTTTGCACGCTGGGTGCCGGAGCAGCGCAGGCAGAGGACCTGACGGTCTTCGGTCCGTGGCTCGGGCCGGACCAGGAAATGGTCGAAACCGTGCTGGATGCCTTCGCCGAACAGTCGGGCCACAACGTGTCCTACGTCGGCTCCGACAGCTTCGAGCAGCAGATCCTTGTCGACGCCGAAGCCGGCTCTGCGCCGAACGTGTCGGTGTTCCCGCAGCCGGGCCTCGCGTCCGACATGGCGTCGCGCGGTTTCCTCACCCCGCTGGGCAAAGACGTGGCCGACTGGGTGGCCGAGAACTACGCGGCCGGGCAGTCCTGGGTCGACCTCGGCACCTATGCCGGGCCGGACGGCGAGGATCATCTCTACGGTTTCTTCTACAAGGTCGATGTGAAGTCGCTGGTCTGGTACGTGCCGGAAAACTTCGAGGATGCGGGCTACGAGGTTCCCGAGACGCTGGAAGACCTCAAGGCGCTGACCGAGCAGATGGTCGAGGACGGCGAGACGCCGTGGTGCGTCGGGCTCGGGTCCGGCGGTGCGACCGGCTGGCCGGCGACCGACTGGGTCGAGGACATGATGCTGCGCACGCAGTCGCCCGAGGACTACGACGCCTGGGTCAGCAACGACCTGAAGTTCAACGACCCGAAGGTGGTCGGCGCGATCGAGGAATTCGGCTGGTTCATCGAGGACGGCCGCGTGGCCGGGGGCCGGGGTGCCGTCGCCTCCACTGACTTCCGCGACAGCCCGAAGGGTCTCTTTGCCTCGCCGCCGCAGTGCTACATGCACCACCAGGCGTCGTTCATCCCGGCCTTCTTCCCGGAAGGCACCGAAGTGGGGCTGGACGCGGATTTCTTCTACTTCCCGGCCTACGCCGAGAAGGACCTCGGCACGCCGGTTCTGGGTGCGGGCACCCTCTGGGCCATCACCAACGAGAACCAGGCCGCGCATGACCTGATCACCTGGCTCCAGACGCCCGAGGCGCACGAAATCTGGATGGGCCTCAAAGGCTTCCTGACCCCGCACAAGGGTGTCGACCCGGAGGCGTTCTCCGATCCGACGCTGCGCAAGATGAACGAGATCCTGCTGGGCGCGACCACCTTCCGCTTCGACGGCTCCGACCTGATGCCGGGCGGCGTGGGCGCGGGCTCCTTCTGGACCGGCATGGTGGACTACGCCGGCGGCGAATCCGCCGAAGCGGTGGCGACCGAGATCCAGGAAAGCTGGGACGCGCTGAAGTAAGCGCCTGAACGAAGTCCGCCCCGGACACATGCCGGACGCCCGCGTGGCGCCGGGTCCGGGGCGGGGTTGCATACAGCGGGGGAGACGGGCCGATGCATCCGGCGCTACAGGGTCTTTTGACGATCGTGATCGGAGTGGGTGCGTGCCTCGCCTACTTCTGGGCCTCGAACCAGATCCTGGACAAGGTTCTGTTCCCGGCCAAGGGCCCCAAGGCGGGGCGCAACATCAACCGCGCCAACATGGTGCGGCCGTGGCTCTTCCTGTTTCCTGCGCTCTTTGCGCTGACTCTCTACCTTGCCTATCCGGTCCTCGAAACGTTGCGCCTGTCGCTGACCGACCGGCGGATGGGCGGCGCGTGGACCGGGTTCGACAACTATACGCAGATGTTCTCCGAGGCGAAGTTCTGGGAGGCGATGCGCAACAACATGCTCTGGCTGATCGTCGTGCCCGCGCTGTCGACCGCCTTCGGGCTGATCGTGGCGCAACTGACCGACCGACTGCGCTGGGGCAACGTGGCGAAGTCGCTGATCTTCATGCCCATGGCGATCTCATTCGTCGGCGCGTCGGTGATCTGGAAACTGGTCTACGACGCCCGCCCGCCGGGCACCGAGCAGATCGGTGTGCTGAATGCCCTCTACGTTTTCTTCACCGGCGGCGAGCCGCAGCAGTGGCTGACGATCCCGCTGTGGAACAACTTCTTCCTGATGGTGGTGCTGATCTGGATCCAGACCGGCTTTGCCATGGTGATCCTCTCCGCCGCCCTGCGCGGCATCCCCGAAGAGACGGTCGAGGCGGCCATCGTCGATGGCGCCGGTCCCTTCCAGATCTTCTTCAAGATCAAGGTGCCGCAGATCTATCCGACCATCATGGTGGTCTGGACGACGATCACGCTGGTGGTGCTGAAGATCTTCGACATCGTGTTCGCCATGACCAACGGGCAGTGGGGCACGCAGGTTCTGGCCAACTACATGTTCGACAAGCTGTTCCGGGCCAACGACTGGGGCGTGGGGTCCGCCTCGGCCATCATCATCATGGTCCTCGTGACGCCGATCCTCGTGTGGAACGTGGTGCAGGCGCGCCGGGAAATGCGCTGATGCGCAGGACGGCCGCGCAGGGATAAAGGGGCAGGGGGCTCGTTATGGATAATATCGCAGGACACAAGTCGTCGCTGACATGGGCGGTGAACATTTCCGTCGTGGTGATCGTGGCGCTCTGGCTGTTCCCGACCGTGGGGCTGTTCGTGTCGTCCTTCCGGACGGCGGACCAGATCGCCACCACCGGATGGTGGAAGGCGCCCATCGCCGCCGAGCAGAACCTCGTGCTGCGCACCAAGGCCCCGGACCAGCAGGTGCAGGAGGGCGACCTCTACGTCATCGCCGGCAACCTCTTCGACGAGGAAGGACGCGACCGGCTGGACATCTCGGCCTGGGGCACGTCCTCGCGTGATGTGGCGGCCTATGAGCCGGGCGACACGGCCGAGGACGACCAGATGCGCATCTCCGTGGCGGAGAACGGCGACTACCGCATCGAAAGTCCTGTCGCGATGGAGGGCCGCCGCGGCGAGCGTTTGTTCGTCACCGCGCTGGTGCCGCCGGAGTTCACGCTCGACAACTACCGGCAGGTGCTGACCTCCGGCAACGCCACCGACAGCATGGCCAAGGCCTTCTTCAACACGCTGACGGTGACGATCCCTGCGACGATCATCCCGATCGTGGTGGCGGCCTTTGCGGCCTATGCGCTGGCATGGATGGATTTCCCGGGCCGCGCGCTGTTGATCGCCTTCGTCGTCGGCCTGCTGGTCGTGCCGCTGCAACTGGCGCTGATCCCGCTGCTGAAGCTGCACCTGCAGATCGGCATCGGGAAGGGCTACCTCGGGACGTGGCTGGCGCACACGGCCTTCGGGTTGCCACTCGCGATCTACCTGCTCAGGAACTACATGGCCGGGCTGCCGCGCGACATCATCGAGAATGCGCGCGTGGACGGGGCGACGGACTTCCAGATCTTCACCAAGATCATCCTGCCGCTCAGCTATCCGGCGCTGGCCAGCTTCGCGATCTTCCAGTTCCTCTGGACGTGGAACGATCTGCTGGTGGCCAAGGTCTTCCTGATAGACGCCACGGGCCAGACCACGGTGATGACCAACCAGATCGTCGAACTGCTGGGGACGCGCGGCGGCAACTGGGAAATCCTCGCCACCGCGGCCTTCGTCAGCATCGCCGTGCCGCTGGTCGTGTTCTTCGCCATGCAGAGATACCTGGTGCGCGGCCTCCTGGCCGGCTCCGTGAAATGAGATGAAACCCGCCCCGGGACAAGGACCGGGGCCCCGGCCGCGGGCCGGTCACGAAAAGGCGCCGGACGCCATCCGGGCCTGAAAAGGGAAAGAAAATGACAGACTCGAGCATCGACAAGGACTGGTGGCGCGGCGGAGTGATCTACCAGATCTACCCGCGCAGCTACCAGGACTCCAACGGCGACGGGATCGGCGACCTCAACGGCATCACGGCGCGCCTCTGGCACGTCGCGAGCCTTGGTGTGGACGCGATCTGGATCTCGCCGTTCTTCACCTCTCCGATGAAGGACTTCGGTTACGACGTAAGCGACTACTGCGACGTCGACCCGATGTTCGGTTCGCTCTCGGACTTCGACACGATGGTCGAGACGGCGCATCTGCACGGCATCAAGGTGATGATCGACCTGGTGCTGTCGCACACCTCGGACCTGCACCCGTGGTTCGTGGAAAGCCGGTCGTCGCGCACCAATGCGAAATCCGACTGGTACGTGTGGTCCGATCCGCAACCCGATGGCACACCGCCGAACAACTGGCTGTCGATCTTCGGCGGCTCGGCCTGGCAGTGGGACACCACGCGGGAACAGTACTACCTGCACAACTTTCTGACCTCGCAGCCGGACCTCAACTTCCATTGCTCCGAGGTGCAGGACGCCTTGCTGGAGGTGGTGCGGTTCTGGCTGGACCGGGGGGTGGATGGCTTCCGCCTCGACACGATCAACTTCTACGTGCACGACCAAGAGCTGCGTTCCAACCCGCCGCTCCCGCCCGAACGCCGCGACGACTCCATCGCTCCGAAGGTGAACCCCTACAATCACCAGGAGCACATCTATTCGAAGAACCGGCCCGAGAACATCGCCTTCCTCGAACGGTTCCGCGCTTTGCTGGACGAATACGAAGGCAAAACCGCCGTGGGCGAGGTCGGCGACGCGCAGCGTGGGCTGGAGATCATGGGAGAGTACACGCGCGGCACCAAGCGCGTGCACATGTGCTATTCTTTCGAGTTCCTGTCGAACACCTATCCTTCTGCCGAGCGGGTGGTGAAGGTGATGAACGACGTGGACGAGCGGGCGAATGGCGGCTGGCCCTGCTGGGCCTATTCCAACCACGACGTGGTGCGCCACGCCTCGCGCTGGAACCTGCCCCCGGCGGCGCTGCGGGCTTTGACGACCCTGCAGATGTGCCTGCGCGGGTCGGTCTGCATCTACCAGGGCGAGGAACTGGGCCTGCACGAGGCCGACGTGGCCTACGAGGACCTTCAGGACCCCTACGGCATCGCCATGTGGCCGGAGTTCAAGGGCCGCGACGGGTGCCGCACGCCGATGGTCTGGGACGCTCAGGCGGTGAACGGCGGGTTCTCTGACGCCCACCCCTGGCTGCCGGTCAGCTTCGAGCACATCCGCGCCGCCGTGTCGGCGCAGGAGGAAGACCCGGGCGCGCTCTTGCACCACTACCGCAAGGCCATCGCCTTCCGTCACAGCCACATGGCGCTGAAGAAGGGCGAACACTACGGGATGGACCACACCGGCACCGTCGTGCACTTTTTCCGCAAGCACGGCGACGAGGAGATCTTTGTGGCGATCAACCTGTCGGGCGAGCCGTCGAACATCGAGATGCCGGAAGGCAGCTGGTTCCAGATCGGGCAGGAACTGGGCAGCGCCGCACCGGGACCGGACGGCAAGCTGCATCTGGGTCCGTGGCAACCTGCGCTTGCGTTGCGCAACACGCACTGAAGCGATAGAAGGGGGAGGGGCATGGCTGGACTGAAACTCAGGGACGTCGAAAAGACGTATGGCGGCACGGTCAACGTGCTGAACGACATCAACCTCGACGTCGAGGCCGGCGAACTGATCGTGTTCGTCGGGCCGTCGGGCTGCGGAAAGTCGACGCTGCTCAGGATGATCGCGGGGCTGGAGAAGATCACCGGCGGGACGCTGGAGATCGACGGGCAGGTGGTCAACGACGTGCCGCCCGCGCAGCGTGGCATCGCCATGGTCTTCCAGTCCTACGCGCTCTACCCGCACATGACGGTGCGCGACAACATGGCCTTCGCGCTGAAACTGGCAAAGAAGACCCCGGCCGAGATCGAGGAGGCGGTGAACCGCGCCGCGAAAATGCTTCAGCTGGAACCCTACCTGGACCGTCTGCCCAAGGCCCTGTCCGGCGGTCAGCGGCAGCGCGTGGCCATCGGACGCTCCATCGTGCGGGACCCGAAGGTGTTCCTGTTCGACGAACCGCTGTCGAACCTGGACGCCGCGTTGCGGGTCGCCACTCGGATCGAGATTGCCCAGCTCAAAGAGTCGATGCCGGACCGAACGATGATCTACGTGACCCACGATCAGGTGGAGGCGATGACGCTTGCCACGCGCATCGTGGTGCTGGCCAACAAGGGCATCGCGCAGGTCGGCACGCCTCTCGATCTGTATGAACGGCCCAACAGCGAGTTCGTGGCGCAGTTCATCGGTTCCCCGTCAATGAACCTGCTGCCCGGCGAGGTGATCGCCACGGGCGAGCAGACCACCGTGCGCCTCGAGGGCGGCGGAATCGCGCTGTCGAACGTGCCGACGAAGGACAGCGACATGGGGCTGAAGGTGAAGGTCGGCATCCGGCCCGAGGACTTCACCCGGACTACGGGCGAGGCGATCTTCTCGGGCGAGGTGGCCATCACCGAGGCGCTCGGCGAGGTCACGCTGCTGTACTTCGTGGCGGAGAAGGATTCGGACGCAGTCATCGCGAAGCTGCCGGGCATCCATGTCGGAATGCGCGGGCAGACCGTGCCGCTGACAGCAGTGCCGGAGAAGGTGCACCTGTTCGCGGACGGCGTGTCGCTGCTTTACCGCTGAATTCAAGGGGCGCGGCGCGTCAGTGCCGCGCACCAGTTCGGGGACACGCCCCGGTTACTCGACTTCGCCACCGGCGCGGCGCCAGTGCCCCAGCCCGCCGATGTTGTGCACCTCGGCATGGCCCATCCGTTCCAGCATCTGTTTCGCCATGGCCGACCGCGCGCCCGACGCGCAGTAGACGGCGATGGGCTTGCCGTCCTTCAGTTCGGGCACACATTCCGGCGACCGCGGATCGGCGCGCATCATCAGCGTGGCGCTGGGAATATTGATCGCGCCCTTCGCCTTGCCGCCGGACGCCAGTTCCGACGGATCGCGAATATCGACCAGAACGATGTCACCTGCGGCGGTGCGTGCCACCGCATCCGCTGCGGTCATGCCCGCCGGGGTCATGGTGCGTTGATTGAATGCGAACATTTTCGGCGTCTCCTGTGCTCTTGCGGCAATATATACATTCCTATTTTAGAATGTAAAGGCGCAGCATTGATGTTCGGTTAATGTTCTCATTTTCCGATTGGCCCGGGCGCATGTTTCAACTATGTCTAAAACGTTCATCGACCCGGGGAGTCCCCATGCCAGAGCTGAAGCAGATCGAGGTGCGTGGCGCGCGCGAGCACAATCTGAAATCGATCGACGTGGATATTCCGCGGGATCAGCTGGTTGTCATCACCGGCCTGAGTGGATCGGGCAAGTCATCGCTCGCCTTCGACACGATTTATGCCGAAGGACAGCGGCGCTATGTCGAGTCGCTCTCGGCCTACGCGCGGCAGTTCCTCGACATGATGGAGAAGCCCGACGTCGACCACATCAGCGGTTTGTCGCCGGCGATTTCCATCGAACAGAAGACGACCTCGAAGAACCCGCGCTCGACCGTCGGCACGGTAACGGAGATCTACGACTACCTCCGCCTGCTGTTCGCGCGCGTCGGCACACCCTATTCGCCCGCCACCGGCAAGCCCATCGAGGCGCAGCAGGTTCAGGACATGGTCGACCGGGTCATGGACATGGAGGAGGGGACGCGCGCCTATCTTCTGGCGCCCATCGTGCGCGACCGGAAGGGGGAGTACCGCAAGGAGTTCCTCGAACTGCGCAAGCAGGGCTTCCAGCGGGTCAAGGTGGACGGCACGTTCTACGAACTGGACGAGCCGCCGACCCTCGACAAGAAGTTCCGCCATGACATCGACGTGGTTGTGGATCGCGTCGTCGTGCGCGACGGGATGCAGACCCGGCTTGCCGACAGCTTCCGCACGGCGCTGGACCTCGCCAACGGCATCGCCATCCTGGAAACCGCACCGAAGGAAGGCGAGCCGGAGCGCATGACGTTCTCGGAGAATTTTGCCTGCCCGGTCAGCGGGTTCACCATCCCGGAAATCGAGCCGCGGCTGTTTTCGTTCAACGCCCCATTCGGCGCCTGTCCGGAGTGTGACGGCCTGGGTGTGGAGCTGTTCTTCGACGAGCGGCTGGTGGTTCCGGACCAGACGCTGAAGATCAAGGACGGCGCGTTGGCGCCCTGGCGGAAGGGCAAGAGCCCGTATTTCATCCAGACCATCGACGCCATCGCCAAGCACTACGAGTTCGACAAGAACGCCCGCTGGAAGGACCTTCCGGCGCATGTGCAGCAGGTTTTCCTGTACGGCTCCGGCGAAGAGGAGATCCCGTTCCGTTACGATGAGGGCGGCCGCATCTACAACGTTACCCGCACCTTCGAGGGTGTCATTCCCAACATGGAACGGCGCTACCGCGAGACGGATTCGAGCTGGGTCCGCGAGGAGTTCGAACGGTATCAGAACAACCGTCCCTGCGGCGCCTGCAGCGGCTACCGCCTGCGGGAAGAAGCGCTGGCGGTGAAGATCGGTCCGTCCAGCGACAAGGAGCACCTGCTGCACGTCGGGCAGGTCGTTCAGATGTCGATCCGCCAGGCCTTCGACTGGTGCGAGACGGTGCCCGCCAACCTGACGCAGCAGAAGAACGAGATCGCCCGCGCCATCCTGAAGGAGATCCGCGAACGTCTCGGCTTCCTGAACAACGTGGGTCTCGAATACCTGACCCTCAGCCGCAACGCCGGGACCCTGTCGGGCGGCGAAAGCCAGCGCATACGTCTGGCCAGCCAGATCGGCAGCGGCCTGACCGGCGTGCTCTACGTGCTGGACGAGCCGTCCATCGGCCTGCACCAGCGCGACAACTCCCGTCTGCTCGACACGCTGAAGAACCTGCGCGACCAGGGCAACACGGTGCTGGTGGTGGAACACGACGAGGAGGCGATCCGCGAGGCAGACTACGTCTTTGACATCGGCCCCGGTGCCGGTGTGCACGGCGGGCAGGTGGTGTCCAAGGGCACGCCCGAAGAGGTGCAGAACGACCCCGCCAGCCTGACGGGCCAGTACCTCTCCGGCGCGCGCGAGATCGCTGTCCCGACTGAGCGCCGCAAGGGCAACAAGAAGAAGCTGAAGGTGGTCAAGGCGACCGGCAACAACCTCAAGGAGGTGACGGCCGAGTTCCCGCTGGGCAAGTTCGTCTGCGTGACCGGCGTGTCCGGCGGCGGCAAGTCGACGCTGACCATCGAGACGCTGTTCAAATCGGCCTCCATGGCGCTGAACGGCGCGCGCCAGACGCCCGCGCCCTGCGAGACGATCAAGGGGCTGGAGCACCTCGACAAGGTGATCGACATCGACCAGCGGCCCATCGGGCGCACCCCTCGGTCCAACCCCGCGACCTACACCGGCGCCTTCACCCCGATCCGCGACTGGTTTGCCGGTCTCCCGGAGGCGAAGGCGCGCGGTTACAAGCCCGGACGGTTCTCCTTCAACGTGAAGGGCGGCCGCTGCGAGGCGTGCCAAGGCGACGGTGTGATCAAGATCGAGATGCACTTCCTGCCCGACGTCTACGTCACCTGCGAGACCTGCAAGGGCAAGCGCTACAACCGCGAGACGCTGGAAATCCTGTTCAAGGGCAAGAGCATAGCCGACGTTCTTGATATGACGGTCGAAGACGCGCAGGTCTTCTTCAAGGCCGTGCCGTCGATCCGCGACAAGATGGATGCGCTGATGCGCGTGGGCCTCGGCTACATCAAGGTCGGCCAGCAGGCGACGACCCTTTCGGGCGGCGAGGCGCAGCGCGTGAAGCTGTCGAAGGAACTGGCCAAGCGGTCCACGGGCCGCACGCTGTATATCCTCGACGAACCCACGACCGGCCTGCATTTCGAGGACGTGCGCAAGCTCCTCGAAGTGCTCCACGAACTGGTCGATCAGGGCAACACGGTCGTGGTGATCGAGCACAACCTCGACGTCATCAAGACTGCCGACTGGCTGATCGACATCGGTCCCGAAGGCGGCGACGGCGGCGGAGAGATCGTGGCCGTGGGCACCCCCGAGGAGGTCGCGGAGGTGGAGCGCAGCCACACCGGGCGCTACCTGAAGCCGATGCTCGAAGCCCGTAAGGTGGCTGCCGAATAGCAGGTCTGCGCGCCGTGCCGACCCGGGTTTTTGCCCTAGGTGATATGGTGAACCCATGCGCCGCGTAGGGCGCGGATCTGACGGAGGCAACGATGACGGTTCTCGGACTGGCGTTGGGGGCGGGCGGTGCCCGCGGATGGTGTCACATCGGGGTGCTGCGCGCGCTTGAGGACATGGGCGTGGAGCCGCAGGTGGTGGCGGGATGCTCCATGGGGGCGGTGGTCGGCGCGGCCTGGGCTGGCGGCAAGCTAGACGCGCTCGAAGACTGGGCGCGCGGTTTGACGCAAGGCAAGTTCCTGAAGTTCCTCGACTTCCGGCTGGACCGGGGCGGCGTGATCGAGGGCAAGGCCGTCACCCGCCTGATGGAGGAGCTGGAGCTTCCGGAGAACATCGAAGACCTGCCGCGCCCCTTCCTCGCCGTTGCCACGGACATGAGCACCGGGCGCGAGATCTGGCTGCGGAAGGGCAATCTGGCACAAGCGGTCAGGGCCTCTGCGTCGATCCCGGGTGTCTTTTCTCCGACCGAAGTGGATGGCCGCTGGTTGCTGGACGGCGGGCTGATCAATCCGGTTCCGGCCTCTGCCGTCCGTGCGCTTGGCGCGACCTGCACCATCGCGGTCCACCCCGACGCGCGCCACGGCAAGATGTGGGAACCGAAGCCGGTGACCGGTTTGTGGGACAAGCTGGGTGCGCAACTGCCGGAAACCATCGGCGGGTTGCTGCCCCAGACCCGGAAAGAGCCCGTGCCCGGCTACGCCGAGGTGGTGACCATCTCTATCGAGATCATGATGGAGTTCATGCGCAAGGCGCGCGAGGCTTCCGATCCGCCGGACGTGCTGCTGCAGGCCGATTTGCTGAACGCCATGGGATTGCTGGAACTCTACCGCGCAGATGTTGCCATAGACGAAGGCCGGCGCATCGCCGAGGAGGCGCGCGACCGGATCATGGAGGTGGCCGGTGTGACCCCGGAAGCCACGCCGGCGTTCACCAAGCCGGAGTCCGCGAAGGACGGCAGCGAGACCTCCAGCCTTCCGCCCAGCATCGCGCCGGAGGAAGAGCCGGGCGGCGGCAGCGGCAACGACACGCCGGAGCCGGTCTACGAGAGGGTCAGGACGTCGCTGTCCTGAGGCGGCAGGGCGCGCGCGGCGCCCCAATGCCGCTTTGATCCTTACTTGGTCTTGCAGGTGTTGATGCCCAGAAGGCTGTAGGGCGGGCAGGACCCCATGGCCGAGGTGGCCAGCATCAGGACGCCGACGATCCCGGCGATCCAAGCCCAAACCCCGGCAAGCGTGGCGAAGGCGAGGATGAGCAGGACGACGCCCAGAACGGCGCGGACGATACGGTCGGTTTGACCCATGTTTTTCGCGAACATCGAAGACTTCCCCCAAAAGATTGATCTGCAATAAGCCTTAGATTGCGGGGCTCCGCGGGGAAATGATGTGGATCAACTTCGAGAATCTGCAAATGAAATGAGAGAGGGGGCCGCCTTTGAAGGCGGCCCCGCGGGATATCAGTTCGAAAGTTCGGCAATCGCACCGATGATCGACAGGACGGCGCGGGTGTCCGGATCGACGCGCACAACCTGATTGCCTAGGTGGTAATACGTTCGGTTCGGATCGAGCCCGTACTGCGAGGGGTTCTCCAGCAGGATGTAACGGTCGGGGATCGGCTCACCGCGGCGGACTTCGTAATACACCTTGTCGTTGTCAGCCTTCCCGCCCTGCGGCATCTTCTTGGCAAGGCCCGGCGGGACGCAGGCCGGGTCCTTCTTGGCAAGACCCGGGGGGCAGGCCTTTTCGGCGCTTGCCGCAAGCGGGGCGGTCAGGGTGATGAGGCCAAGGGCCGTTGCGGTGAGGATTCGTTTCATTCCTGCTCTCCTGTACTGTGGGAACAGGGACGTAACGCAGCTTCCTCGACGTTTCGTTGCATGGCTTTTTCGGATCGGCAAAAATCAGCCGCGGTGCCGTTTCTCGAAGCGTGGCAGCATTGCAGAGAAGTCGCGTCCCTTGCCGTCCTCGTCCTCGACAAACGTGCGGTAAAGTTCCGTCGCGGCCTGTCCCATCGGCGTGTCGGCATCCGCGGCCTCAGCCGCCTGCTGGCTGAGGCGCAGGTCCTTCAGCATCAGGTCGGCGGCGAAACCGGGCTTGTAGCCGTTGTCGGCGGGTGAGGTCGGGCCGACGCCCGGTGCGGGGCAATAGGCGTTCATGGACCACGAGTAGCCGGAAGAGGTGGAGACCACGTCGAACATAGCCTCCCGCGAGAGGCCGAGCTTGTCGGCCAGCGAGAAGGCCTCGCAGGTGGCGATCATGGTGACGCCGAGGATCATGTTGTTGCAGATCTTGGCGGCCTGACCGTTGCCGGAGGCACCGCAATGCACCGCCTTCTGACCCATGATGTCGAACAGCGGTTTCGTAATGGTAAACGCCTCGTCCGGTCCGCCGACCATGAAGGTCAGCGTGCCGCCCGACGCGCCACCGATCCCGCCCGACACCGGCGCGTCCAGCGCCATCAACCCTGCCTCCGTCGCCTGTTCGGCCACCGCGCGGGCGGAGTCCACGTCGACGGTGGAACAATCGAGCAGCACCGCGCCCTTCTCCATGTGGGGGATGATCTCGGCCGCGACGCCGCGCAGGATGTCGCCGTTGGGTAGCATGGTTATGACCACCTGGGCGCCCTTGACCGCCTCGGGGGCGGAGGCGGCGCTGGTCACGCCCTCGGCGGTGGTGCCCGCCACGTCGAAGCCGGTGACGGCGTGGCCCGCCTTGGCCAGGTTCGCCGCCATGGGCGCCCCCATGTTGCCCAGTCCGATGAAGGCGATCTGCATGGCTTTCTCCTTGAAGTCGAGTGTGTCAGGCCCCAGCGGGCGCAGCATCTTCGAAACGTCCGAAGCGGTGACGCCGTCCGGGGCGTGGCGCCACTTCGGTGCCTTGTCCTTGTCGATGATCGCAGCGCGGATGCCTTCGAGGAAGTCCCCGTGTTCCATGATCCGATGGCTGACGCGGTATTCCAGTTCCAGCGCCTTGCGGATCGTGAGGGACGGGCCGCGCAGGCGGTGGATCATCTCGAGCGTCATCGCCATCGACATGGGAGAGGCGCGCTCCAGCGTCTTCAGCGTGTCGGCGGCGAAGTCGGACGGATCGTTCCTGAGCGCGTTCAGCACGTCGCGCAGGGTCTCTCCGCCGAACAGGTCGTCGATCTGCGCCTGTCGTGCGGCCAGTGGGCTGTCGGGCACCGGCTGGGCTGCTGCCTCAACCTGCGCCACGAGGCCGGTGTGCACGAGGTTCTCCTTGAGGACGGGCCATGCGTCCTCGGGGATGTAGGTGTCGGCGAAACCGGCGTGGATCGCGTCGGCGCCATTCATGCGGTAGGCGGTCAGCCCGAGGTATTCGCCCAGACGGCCGGGGGCTTGCGCCAGCCGAAAGGTGCCGCCGACGTCCGGCACGAATCCGATCGCCGTCTCCGGCATGGAAATCCGGGTGCTGTCGCCCACGATCCGGTGCGAGACATGCCCGCCAAGACCCACGCCACCGCCCATGGCAAAACCGTTCATGAAGGAGACGATGGGTTTCGGATATTCCGCCAGCTTGGCGTTCAGCCGGTATTCGTCGCGCCAGAAGGTCCGGCCGTAGTCGTAATCGCCGTCGGTCCCCGTGCGATACATCTCGGCGATGTCGCCACCCGCGCAGAAGGCCTTTTCTCCCTCCGCGTCCAGCAGCACGAAGTGCACGCTCTCGTCGTCGCGCCAGCGGTCCAGCGCGCGTTCGATGTCGAGGCACATGGCGTAGGAGAGGGCGTTCAGCGCCTTGGGCCGGGTCAGCGTGATGCGGCCGGCATGGCCTTCGGTGCGGATGTGGGTGTCAGACATGACGTATGGCGGTCCTTGCATGGAGGGCGGGACAGGGCGCAAGGCCCTGTCCGCCCGTTATGTGCGATGCCCCCCGAAGAGGGGCGCGCCCTCGTCAGCCGGCCAGCATATGGCGGGCGGTGATCAGGCGCATGATCTCGTTCGTGCCTTCAAGGATCTGATGCACGCGAAGGTCGCGGACCAGCTTCTCGATCCCGTAATCAGCGAGATAGCCGTAGCCGCCATGCAGTTGCAGGCACTGGTCCACGGTGCGGGACCCGGCCTCCGTCACGAATTTCTTGGCCATGGCACAGAACTTCGTGGCGTCCGGCGCGCCGGTGTCCAGTTTCCACGCCGCCTGCCGCAGGAAGGTTCGCGCGGCCTGAAGCTCGATCTCCATGTCGGCGAGGCGGAACTGGAGGGCCTGGAACTGGTCGATGCTCTGACCGAAGGCCTTGCGCTCGGACATGTATTGCAGCGTCAGGTCCAGCGCGGTCTGCGCCGCACCGAGCGAGCAGGCGGAGATGTTCAGCCGCCCGCCGTCGAGGCCCGCCATGGCATAGCGGAAACCCTTGCCTTCCTCGCCGATGAGGTTGTCGTGCGGGATGGCGCAGTCGTCGAATTGCACCTGCGCGGTGGGTTGCGAGCGCCAGCCCATCTTGTCCTCTGCCGCGCCGAAGCTGAGGCCGGGGGTGCCGTCCTCGACATAGACGGTGGAGATGCCCTTCGGTCCGTCCTCGCCGGTGCGGACCATGGTGACATAGGCATCGGAGTAGCCGCCGCCGGAAATGAACGCCTTGGTCCCGTTCAGCACGTAGCCTTCGTTGGTCTTTTGCGCGCGGGTCTTCAGTGCCGCCGCGTCGGAACCGGAGCCGGGCTCGGTCAGGCAGTAGGACAGCACCGTTTCCATCGACAGCGCCTTGGGCAGCACGCGCGCCTTGAAGTCGTCGGAGGCGTAGCTGTCGATCATCCGGGCGCACATGTTGTGGATCGACAGGAACGCCGCGACAGAGGGGCAGGCCATCGACAGCGCCTCGAACACGAGCGTGGCGTCGAGCCGCGACAGGCCGGAGCCGCCCGACTCCTCGCTCACGTAAAGGCCGCCGAAGCCCAGCTCGGCCAGTTGCGGCCAGAGCGATTTCGGGATCGTGCCGTCCTTTTCCCATGTGCGGGCGTGAGGCGCGATGTGTTCCTGCCCGAAGGCATACGCCATGTCGAAGATCGCGGTTTGCTCTTCCGTCAGCGCGAAATCCATTGTCGGCCTCCTCCCGGCTGAAATGAACGCTTGTTCAGATTGAGCCCGAGGCGGCACAGGATTGCAAGTGGCGGAGACGCAAATCCGTTTTGCGCATTTGCCGTCACGGCGGCGCGTCGGGCGCTAATATCCTGCATTAATGCCCGTGTCAGGCGGAGCCGGAGAAGACCTCGACCGTCACGGCGCTGGCGTAGATCGCCATCATCAGCACGCTTTCGATGCCGATGCGGGCCGGTCCTTCGCGCTGGCGCAGGATGAGCCCGGCCAGCAGGACGGCGGTCATCAGCATCCCGGTTGCCAGCCAATAAAGATCGTTCATCCCCACGGCATGATAGATGGACCCGTCGCGATAGGCCACGTCGGCCGCGACAAGGAACAACGTGTCGAAGGTGTTGCCGCCGATGATCCCGCCCACCGCGAGTTGCAGCGAGCCCTTGCGGACGGCGACAAGCGTGGTGACGAACTCCGGCAGGGAGGTGACGACCGCGGTCAGCAGCGCCCCGACCAGCGAGGAGGCCAGCCCGAACCGCGTGATGAAGGTGGCGCCCACCTGCGAGATGACCCAGCCGGCAACGCCCATGACGGCGACAAGCGCGGCAAAGGTCAGCGCGGGCTTCAGGACCGACTTGTCGGGATCGCTGTCCGGTTCGGGTTCGTCGTGGCGGGTGTCGCGGGTCTCCACCGGCCTCCACATCGGTTCCTCGCTGACCTTGGCCGAAAGGTGCACACCGGCGAGGTAGGTCAGGAACAGGATGGCAGAAACCGGGTGCACGGCAAAGAACGACACGTCCGGCCCGGCCATGGCGGCGACCGGCAGGGACAGCAGGATCAGAAGCAGCACCGCCTGGAACAGGTTCGCCGGTTCGGCTGCGGCATGTTCGAGGTTGGCCCGCTTGTGCAGGAGGTCGGCGATGGCGAGGAAGAGCGTCTGCGCCGCGATGCCGCCCACGGCGTTGGAGACGGCGAAACTGGCATCCCCGGAAGACGCGGCAGAGATCGAGACGACCACCCCGGCCAGCGAGGTGGCGCCGCCGAGGATCAGACCCCCGGCCAGGGCTTCGCCCATGCGGGTGCGGTCTGCGATGATATCGGCAAGGTGGGTGGCCCGGATCGAAGCCCCGATGACTGCCGCGGCAGCGATGGCGAAGATCAGTAGGAGCAGCGGCAGGGAAACGTCTTCGAGCATCGGGTCTTTCTATAGGCTTTGGCCGGCGGGGCCATAAAGTTCGGGCCGCCTTTGGGGGGCGGCCCGGGTGTCTTTGGTCAGGGGAATGTCAGGCGTGTCGCCCGCGCACGGCGCGTGCGATCCAGATCAGCAGGCAGGCGCCGATGAAACCGATGATCAGCTGGCCGATCCAGCCACCGAGCGTGCCGCCGACAACGGCGACGAGAATGGCATTCAGCACGATCGCGCCGACGATGCCGAGAACGATGTTCATGATGATACCCATGTTGGATTTCATGAACTTCTCTGCCAGCCAGCCAGCGATACCGCCGACGATGATGGCTGCGAACCAACCGAGTCCGGTCATGGGGGTCCTCCTTGATGGACGGTGCGGGATATGGCTCGGGGATATCCCGGCCTCTGACACACAAACACACGGACCCGGCCTGTTGTTCCCGTGTCCGTTCGGTTTTCCTGCCGGGTGGGGCTGGCGATGTGTGTCGGAGAGTGCGTCAGGCGGGCGGCGCGGGGCGGCCTGTGTCGGGCGAAGCAGGGCTTTCCGGTGCCGCGTGTCGTCCGCAAGATGCGCCCCTTGCCTTGGGCGGGTCAGCCCTGCGCGACGGTGCGGGTGATCACGTCCTCGACGCGGGCGAGGCCCTTGGCATTGTCGAACTTCGCCTCGGCCGTGGCGCGGGCGGCGCGGGCCATGTCGCTGCGGTCGGGCATGTCGAGGATCTGGGCGATGCGCCGGGCGAAATCCGCCTCGTCCCACTCGTCGGTCAGGAGGCCGTTCACACCGTGTTCCACCGCCTCCGGGATGCCCGCGTGGCGGGTGGAGAGGGTGATGCAGCCGGAGGCGAGCGCCTCCTGGATGGCGGTGGGCAGACCTTCGGTGTTTCCGTCCTTCGCTGTGACGGAGTGCTGGAGGAAGACCTCCGTCGTGTGCAGCCGTTCGCGCACGGCATCGTGCGGCAGCGCGCCGGTGAAGGTGGTTTGTTCCGCGATCCCAAGGGTTTGCGCGAGGGTCCTGCAGTCGTCCAGCAAGGGGCCGTCGCCGATGAAGGTCAGATGCGCGTCGCGTCCGCGCGCGCCTTCGGCAAAGGCGCGGAGCGTGACCTGCGGGGCCTTCTTCTCGACCATGCGGCCCACCGCAAGGAAGCTGCCGGGGGTCTTCGGGCCGGGGGTGAAGCGGCGGATGTCGACGCCGGAGGGAACGACGTGGGCATTGGGGTGCGAGACGCCGTGTTTCGCCAGGTTGTCGAGCAGGAACCGGCTGACGGAGAACATGCCCGCGAGCCGCGGCATCATCAGCCGGTAGGAGCGCACGCGCTGCGAAGAGGTCAGCATCTTGGAGGCGTCGGTGCCGCGCCAGTAGGTGAAGACCGGGATGCCGAGGTCGTTGCCGAGGCTGGCGACGACCAGCGCCTGCGTGCCGAATTCTGCAAGGATCACATCGACTTGCTCATCCTTCAGGAACTGCGCCAGGGACTTGCGCCCGGCGCCGAAGGGCAGGCGGGAAGTGCCGTGCAGCAGCGCGCCGGAGGCGGCATGGAACGGCGCCGTCAGTGTGTCGGCCAGCGAGAGTTTCGCGCGGCGCACGAAGAGCGGCTTGCCGTAGGGGTCCTGCCCGTTGTGCCGTCCGCAGATCACGCAGGTGTTGCCGCCGAACATGTGTTCGATGTGGCGGTTGATGAAGGTCTCGCCGGGGACGAAGTAGTCGGAGGTGGCGATGGCGACTTTCATGATCAATCCCCGATGGTTGCGTGTCGGGCGTAGCCTCTGGCGGGCGCGCGGGCAAGGGCAGCGCACGCCGTTCAGCGAGGTTTCGGCGCCGGAAAGGGTTTCCGGAGCGCGCGGTGGGGTTATCGCACCGTACGCTTCAAGGTGTTGTGGCGCTGCCTCCACGGGACCACCACGCGTTAACGCGGATTCATCTTTCACGGGCGGGCGTTAAGGGGCGAACCGGCCGATTGGCCCCCGATTCCCGGCCGGTTGGTAACCTTTCGGGTCTGGCGGCAGACGCGGGGGTGTTGCGCGAGGCCCGCGGCGTTCATCTTTTGCATGACGTTGCGTGACTGGTTTCTGTGGACGGTCGGCTTGCCCGGCGGTGCGCCCGTGTCGGCGGCGGGTGCGAGGGGCCTGCCCCTCGCGCTCCCCGAGGTATTTGGACCAAGATGAAGGGGGGCCGTGTCGTGGATCGGGTCGTGGTGGATCGGGGGGGGCGGGTCAGAGGTCGGCGTGGAATTCCTCGATCAGGTGGGAGACCACGGCGCGCATCTGGCCGTCGTGGTCGGCGCCCCGGGCCCTGGCATCGGCGAGGGCCGTGCGTTGGCGGCTGGCGGAGGTGCCGCCCGACACGATGTCGCGGGCGCGGTGCAGCGCGCCGGTGCATTGCAGGACACCCGCGTCTTCCTCCAGCAGGTCGATCAGCTCCTCGACCAGTTCGGGGAAGGGCACGATCTTGGCCCGGCCGAAGTCGATCAGCCCCTCGGTCGTGCCGTAGCGCTGCGCGCGCCAGCGGTTCTCCTCGATCAGGAAGCGGTCGTAGATCCGCCAGCGCTGGTTCTTCACCCGGAGCCGCCAGAGCATCCGCATCAGGCATTGCGAGATGGCTGCCAGCGTCAGCGCGTGTTCCAGACGGGGCTGCACGTCCATGATCCGGGTTTCCAGCGTCGGGAACGCGGCGGAGGGGCGCAGGTCCCACCAGATGCGCGAACCGTCCTCGATCACGCCGAGGTCGATCAGCACCTGCACCGAGCGTTCGTATTCCTGCCAGGACTGGAACTGCGGCGGCAGGCCGGTGCGGGGCAGGTTGTCGAAGACCGAGATGCGGTAGGAGGCGAGGCCGGTGTCCTCACCCTGCCAGAACGGCGAGGAGGTGGAGAGCGCCAGCAGGTGGGGCAGGAAGTAGCTCGCCTGCCGCATCAGGTCGGCGCGCAGCGTGTCGTCGTCGAGGCCGACGTGCACGTGCATGCCGCAGATCAGCATGCGCCGCACCACGCCGCCGAGGTCGCGGTCGAGCTCGTTGTAGCGTTGCTTGTCGGTGTGGGACTGCGTTTTCCAGTCGGCCAGCGGGTGACAGGAGGCCGCGATGGGCGAGAGGCCGTGGCGCGCGGCATGTTCCGACACAGTGGCGCGCAGCCGCCGGAGGTCGTCGCGGGCCGCGTCGACGGAGGCGCAGGGCCGGGTGCCGATCTCTACCTGGCATTGCAGGAACTCGGGCGAGACCTGGTCTTCGAGATCCCCGGAGAGGGCGGTCATCAGCGCTTCGGGCGCTTCGACCAGCGCGCAGGTGTCGCGGTCGACAAGGAGGTATTCCTCCTCGATGCCGATGGTGAAGGCCGGTTGCGCCATGGGCTGTCTCCGCTGGTGCGGTGGGGCTGCCTCCGCTTGTGCGATCGGGCCGGTCTCCGCTTGTGCGGTGGGATGGTAGTGCCGGGTCTGCGCCCGCTCAAGGGTTGGGCGTGGGGCAGGCGGAAGCGGCGTGGGCGGCGTTCAGCGCGTCGAGGTCGGTGTCGGGCTGGCCCGCGAGGTGCAGCGCCTCGGCCACGTCATGGGTGATGTGGAAGCGCAGGGTGCTGACCGGCTCGACCACCTGCTGCATCATGCGGGCCATGCCGAAGCTGTGACCGGAGGCCACCAGCAGCACGCTGTCGGCCTTTTCCGGGAACCGGCGCAGGAGCGGTGCCAGCCGTTCGACCGCGACGATGATGCTGAGGAAACTGGCGTCGATCTCTGTCACCCCGGTCGCGTCGGTGAGCATGTTGCGGCGCGGGTCGAAGCGCGGGTCCTCGACGTAGCGCCGCAGCAGGTCGGCGCAGCCGGAGACGCTGATCTGCGCCGGCATCCTGAAAAAGGCGAGGTTGCGGTCGTCGTGCAGACTGAATTCGAACGTCATGTCGATGTCCCGGCGGTGTTCCGTGTCAGCTCCTTTCGGCCAGAAGGCTGCGCATCTTGCGGATGGTGTTCAGGTTGCGGGCGGTGCCCTCTGCCATCGCGGGCAGCCTGAGCCGCGAGCGGCCCTGTCCATCTGGGTAATGGATGTAGAGCGCGCCGGGACCGGGGCGAATGTCCTCTGCGGTGTGGTGCGTGGCGTCCGCGGCGGGGGCGGCGGGGATCGGGGCGTCGGTCAGGAGGCAGATCACCTTGTCGCCGGGCGCGTCGGGAAAGGGGGTGCCGGCGGTCAGCGCGTCGAGCTGGGCGAGGGTGCGCAGGAGGACGCCCACGGGTTTGCCGGCATGGTCGTGCAGCGCCTTTTCCAGCGCGGACTGCACGTCGGCGGGGGCTGCGTCATGGCTGAAGGCCACGTTGCCGGAGGCGATGTAGGTCTGGACGTTCCGGGCCCCGATGCCTTCGGTCAGCGCCCTGAGGTCGGCCATCGCGAGCTTGCCGGTGCCGCCCACGTTCACGGCGCGGAGGAAGGCGGCATAGGCGGGCATGTGGTCGGTTCCCTGAGCGTTGTCCTGGCGGACCGCCCCGGAGGGCGGCCCGGTGTCGTGTCAGCGGCCGCGGATGCGCGGGTCGAGCGCGTCGCGCAGGCCGTCGCCCAGGTAGTTCACGCTGAGCACCGTCAGCGAGATGGCGACACCCGGCAGCATCACGCGTTCGGGGAACCGCTCCATCCGCTGGACCGCGTCGGCCAGCATCTTGCCCCAGGTGGGGAAGTCGGAGGGGAAGCCCACGCCGAGGAAGGAGAGCGCCGATTCCGTGATGATCGCCGTGGCGAGGCCGAGGGCGGCGGACACCATGATCGGCGAGAGCACGTTGGGCAGCAGGTGGCGGCGGATCAGCTTGAACGGCGAGGTGCCGATGGAGCGGGCGGCCAGCACGAACTCGCGTTCCTTGATGGCGAGGATGTCGCCGCGCACGATCCGGGCCGTGGGCATCCACGAGGTGACGGCGATGACCGTCACGATGAGGATGAACATGCCCCCCTCGGGCCCGAAGTTGGCCCTGAGCGGTTGCCGGAAGAGCGTCACGGCGACCAGCAGCAGCGGCAGGATCGGCAGCGACAGGAAGAGGTCGGTCAGGCGCATGAGCGGGCCGTCCAGCCTCTTGAAGTAGCCGGCGATCACCCCGATGGCGGTGCCGATCACGAGGCTGAGGATCATCGCGGCCCAGCCCACGGCCATGGACGCGCGCCCGCCGGAGAGCATCTGGGCGAGGTTGTCGCGGCCGAGCTGGTCGGAGCCGAGCGGCTTCTCCCACGAGACCTTGGCGTCGGCGTCCCAGATCGCGGTGTAGATCGGGCGCATGTCCTTGTTGCGGATGTCCAGCTTCTGCGGGTCGACCGTGTAGATGTAGGGGCCGATCAGCACGGCGAGCGTGATGAAGACCAGGAACCCCAGCCCGAACATCGCGCCCTTGTGCTTGCGGAACTGGTCCCAGACGTCCTTGCCGCGCGAACGCGGCGGCTTTGTCGGGCCGGTGTCCTTCAGGGCCTCGATGGCGGCAGGGCCTTCGGCGAGGATTACATCGTCCTGTGGGCTTTCAGTCATAACGGATCCGCGGGTCGAGCACGCCGTAGAGGATGTCGGCGATCAGGTTGAAGAGCACGATGAGCACCGCGAAGATGAAGGTCAGCGTCATGACCATCGGCAGGTCGTTGGCGAACAGCGCCGTGATCAGGAGCTGGCCGATGCCGTTCACCTTGAACACGTTCTCGGTGATGATGGCGCCGCCGAAGATCGACGGGATGCCGAGCGCGATCACGGTGACCACCGGGATCATCGAGTTGCGCACCACGTGCACGTTGACGACGATCGCCTCCGACAGGCCCTTGGCGCGGGCGGTGCGCACGTAGTCCTGCCCGAGGTTGTCGAGCATGGAGGCACGCATGTATCGCGAGAGCTGCGCGGTGATCTGCAGCGCCAGCACCATGACCGGCATGATCATCTGCTGAAGCTGGATCTTGAAGCTGGCCCAGTCGTTCACGACGTGGGTCGTGTCGTAGATCGAGGGGAACCAGCCGAGCTGCACCGAGAACAGCACGATCAGCAGCGGGCCGGTGAAGAACGGCGGGATCGAGAAGCCGATCATCGTCACGAAGGTCCCGGCCTGGTCGAAGACCGAATACTGGCGGTAGGCGGAGTAGATGCCCACCGGCAGCGCGATCAGGATCGCCACCACGTAGGCCACGCCCACAACCCACAGTGTCTGCGGGATGCGCTGGATGATGATGTCCATCACCGGCGAACGGGTCTGCCACGAGATGTTGCGCTGTTCGGGCACCCAGAACTGCATCTCGCCGTTCACCTCGCGCACGCGGCCCGCTTCCTGCATGGAGGCGAGGAGCGTTTCGGTCGGCGCGAAGGTGGGGGTTTCCCAGTGCCAGGCCAGTTGCGTGCCGAACATCCAGTCGATGAAGACCTTGGGTTCGATCCAGAAGATCTGGACCAGCCATTTCCAGTACTGGACGAGAGGCGGTTCGCCGAGGCCGAGCGCCTCGCGCATCTTCTGCTTGACCTCGTCCGGCACCGTCAGCGGCACCTGGGCCATCGGATCGCCCGGGGCCAGTTGCAACAGCATGAAGATGATGAAGCTGATAAAGATGAGCGTCGGGATCGAGAGGATCAACCGTCGCGTGGCGTAGGTGAGCAACGCTTATCCCCCTGTCGGGCTTTGGTGAAGGTGGGTGCATCCCGCAGCGCCGGCACGGGACCGGACAAAGGGGCACAGGGTGTAAGACGGGGCGGCGCCGGGACGGTGTCCCGTGGTGCCGCGTGTGCGGAGGCTGGCATCGCCCGGCCTGTGCCGGTGGCAATCTTGCATGTCAACGTCTGTCCAGTGGAGGGCGGTCTTCGTCATCGGCGATGAGAGGATGGCGTCGCGCGGCATCGGGGACCCCATCTGCGGGAAGAGCGTCGTCGCATCGCCGGCGAGGCGGGGCGCGAAGGCGTCGATGCCGTCGGTCCAGAGGCTGCGGTCGAGGCTCCGGTTGTCATCCATCGGCGCGGCGATCCCTTCCGTGTCTTCAGGAATGCGCCCGCCCCGTGCGAAACGGGACGGGCGCGCGATCAGGAACTTATTGTTCGATGCGGTACCAGTCTGCGACGTTCCACAGCTCGGAGTCCCAGACGTTCAGCTTCACACCGCCAAGGCTGTTGGAGTGTGCCGAGAGGCGGCCGCGGTGCACCAGCGGGATCATCGCGCCTTTCTCGTAGGCCATCTGGCTGAGCTGGCGGCCGATTTCCTGGCGCTTCTGCATGTCGGCGGTCTGCGACAGCTCGTTCCAGAGCGCGTCGTATTCCTCGTCGCAGAAGCGCGAGATGTTCTCGCCCTGCCACTGGGTTTCCGGACGCGGAGCCTTGTCGCACAGACCGTTGCCCAGGTAGGCCTGCGGGTCGGTGCCGTTGAAGGTGTTGGCGTACATTTCGACGTCGGCGTAGAACTTCTGGAAGGTGTCCGGGGAGCCCGGGTCGCCGCCGAAGAACACGGAGCTGTCGACGTTGCGCAGTTCGACTTCCATGCCGATCTGCTCCCACCACTCCTTGATCAGCGCCTGGAAGTCCTGGCGGACGGCGTTGGTCGAGGTCTGGTAGAGGATCGAGAGCGGAACGCCGTCCTTCTCGCGGATGCCGTCGCCGTCGGAGTCGACGATGCCGGCCTCATCCAGAAGCGCCTTGGCGCCTTCGATGTCCTGCGTGCCGCAGTCCTCGTTCTGGTAGGCGAAGGGTTCGGGCGCGGGCACCCAGGAGCAGGTCACCTTGCCGGCCTGTCCGTAGCCCACTTCGACCAGCAGCGGACGGTCGATGGCCATGGACATCGCCTTGTAGACCGCCGGGTCGCCGAGGAACGGGTGCGGACGGATCACCGACCGCTCGTCCGGGCCAAGCGCCGGGTCGGGGTTGGTGTTGTTGATCATGATGCGTTCCATCAGCGGGCCGAAGCCTGCCA
Source organism: Sagittula sp. P11 (assembly GCF_002814095.1). NCBI lineage: Bacteria > Pseudomonadati > Pseudomonadota > Alphaproteobacteria > Rhodobacterales > Roseobacteraceae > Sagittula > Sagittula sp. P11. Next base: position 95,033 of record NZ_CP021913.1, on the reverse strand, counting down.
CGGCAACACCCTGACCGCCGGCTTCCATCTCGGCGATGACGTCGGGCGCGAGCTGGAGGTTCCAGGCGTAGTCGAATTCGCCGGTCTCCATGACCGCCGTGCCTGCAGCCGCCGCGTCGCCGCCGCCCTTGAAGGTCATGGTGGCGAAGGCCGGCTTGGCCGGATCGCGGTAGTTGCCGTTGGCCGAGAGGGTGATCACATCGTTCGGCTTGAATTCTTCGACCACGAAGGGCCCGGTGCCGATCGGGTTGAAGTTCTGCTCGGTGCAGGTGGAGGCCGCGGCGCCCACGCAGTTCTCGAACTGGGCCTTCTGCAGGATCGGGGATTCACCGCCGACGAACGGGCCGTAGGGAACGGGCTTCGCTTCGCCGAAGGTCACCACCACGGTCAGGTCGTCGGGCGTCTCGACCGAGGTCACGCCTTCGAACTTCGTCAGCTGCGCGCAGCCGCCTTCGGGATGGGTGCAGTATTCGTAGGTGAACTTCACGTCTGCGGAGGTGAAGGGCGTGCCGTCCGACCACACGATGTCCGGTTTGATCTTCCAGGTGATCTGGGTCAGGTCCTCGGAGACGCCGCCGTTCTCGACCGTCGGGATCTCGGTTGCGAGCCAGGGCACGAGGGTGCCGGTTTCGTCGTAGCGCGCCAGCGGCTCGATGATCATCGACGAGGCCTCGACGTCCTTGGTGCCGCCCGAGAGGAACGGGTTCAGGATCGACGGGGCCTGCCAGTAGATGATCTTCACCTCGCCGTCCGCGCCGCGCTCTGCGAGCGCGGGGGCAGCGAGAGCTGTCACGGCCGCGGCACCCATCATCAGGGATTTCAGGGTCATGTTTCACTCCATGTTGGTCGGGACCGGCATCATGTCCGGTCCGCTTCGTTGATGCCGGGAAGGCTGTTCATCCGGTCAGGTCCGTTTCAACCCGAAAAAGACCCGTGCCCCGAATTCGCCCCCTGTGCCGGTCCATCGAAACCCGCGGATGCTCAAAATGCAAGCATTGCCTAAGGGCATCCCGGACGCATTCGGGAAGGGCCGGGGGGCAGGACGTGGCGCGGGTTGCCCGTGCAGGCGATTGATTTCGCTGCGGGTTGTGCGGTGGCGGGCTGTTTCGCTTGGGTCCGGAGCGGCCTTTGGGGCAATGGAAAAAGGGTTGGGCGGCCTGTCGGGGCATGTGCGTGCCCCGGGTTAAGCCATTGGCGGCATGGGTCTTTCAGCGGCGGATTGCCGCGCCGGGCGGGTGCGATGGCATTTCGTGCGGTTTGGGAACCTTGCGGCGGGGCGTCGGGCGGGCTGTCCGGCGCCACCTGAAACCGTTCGTCTTTGCACATTTTTCCGGCATGCTGCGCGAAGGCGTTGCGGCCCTTGTTCCACAGTCTCGCACGGGCCGCCGGAAAGGGCATCCGGTCGGGTCCGGAGGGCTCTGACCTCCGGGAATGCGCGATGGGACCTTTACGCCCCGGAGCCGGGCTTTTAGCCTTCGCCGCGACAAGGGAGTTTCGAAGATGCTGGACGACACCACGGATACCGCCGCGACCGGGGCCGCAGAGGCCCAGGTGCCCATCGCCCGGATCGAGAAGCTCCGGGTCGAATTCCAGACAAAGGACGGCCCGGTGGTGGGCGTCGAGGACATCTCGTTCGAGATCAACCCGGGCGAGACGGTCTGCGTCGTCGGCGAATCGGGATCGGGCAAGTCGGTGTCCTCGCTGTCGCTGATGCGGCTGATCGAATACGGCGGCGGCGACATCGCGGGCGGCAAGATGCTGTTCGACCGGCGCGAGGGCGGGGTGATGGACCTGGCCACCGCCGACCAGAGCCTGATGCGCCACATCCGCGGCAACGAGATCGGCATGATCTTCCAGGAGCCGATGACCGCGCTGAACCCGGTGTTCACCGTGGGCCGCCAGCTGACCGAAGGGCTGCGCGTCCACCGCGGCATGTCGAAGAAGCAGGCGGAGGCTCGGGCGCTGGAACTGCTGCGCGAGGTCCGCATCCCGGAACCGGAGCGACGGCTGAAGCAGTATCCGCACGAACTGTCGGGCGGGATGCGCCAGCGCGTGGTGATTGCCATGGCCCTGGCCTGCAAGCCGCGCCTCCTGATCGCGGACGAGCCGACAACCGCGCTCGACGTGACGATCCAGGCCGAGATCCTAGCCCTGATGGACCGCCTCAAGCGCGAGACCGGGACGGCGGTGATGTTCATCACCCACGACATGGCGGTGGTGGCGCAGATGGCCGACCGCGTCGTCGTGATGTTCCGCGGCAACAAGGTGGAGGAAGGCCGGGTCGAGGAGATCTTCGAAAACCCGCAGCACCCCTATACCAAGGCGCTGTTGGCCGCCGTGCCGAAGCTGGGCGAGATGACCGGCAAGGACCTGCCGGAACCGATGCGGCTGGTGGGGCGGACCGACCAGAACCTCGACCCGATCAAGGGCTCGGACGAGGTGCTGCTGAAGGTGCAGAACCTCGTGACGCGATTCCCCGTGAAGGGCGGCTTCTTCCGCCGGACGGTGGCCTATGTCCACGCGACGGAGGATGTGTCTTTTACGCTCAACAAGGGCCAGACGCTGAGCCTCGTGGGCGAGTCGGGCTGCGGCAAGTCCACGGCGGGGCGGTCGCTCCTGCGGCTGGTAGAGCCTTTGTCGGGCAAGATCGAGCTCGACGGCACCGACATCATGGCGCTGTCGCAATCGGGCCTGCGCGACGCGCGGCGCGAGATGCAGATGATATTTCAGGACCCCTTCGCCTCTCTGAACCCGCAGTTGCAGCTGGCCGACCAGGTGGCGGAGCCCCTGGTGAACTACGGCATCGGGTCCGGGTCGGAGATCCAGGACAAGGTGGCCAACCTGTTCGACCGGGTGGAACTGCCGCGGTCCTTCATGCGGCGCTATCCGCACGAGCTGTCCGGCGGCCAGCGGCAGCGGATCGCCATCGCACGGGCGCTGGCGCTGAACCCGAAGCTGATCGTGGCGGACGAGGCGGTCTCGGCGCTTGACGTGTCGGTGCAGGCGCAAGTGGTGAACCTGATGATGGAACTGCAGGCGGAACTGGGTCTGGGATATGTCTTCATCAGCCACGACATGGCGGTGGTGGAGCGGGTCTCGCACACGGTGGGGGTCATGTACCTTGGCCGGATCGTGGAACTGGGACCGCGCCGCGCGGTGTTCGAGGACCCGCAGCACCCTTATACCAAGGCCCTGATGAAGGCGGTGCCGATCGCCGATCCGCGCCGCCGGAAGGCGGAGAAGGACCTGAACTTCAAGCCGATCCCGTCGCCGATCCACCCGGTCGGCTATGAGCCGGGGCCCTCGGTCTACGAGGAAGTCAGCCCGGGGCACCTCGTGCTGACCTCGGACAGCGGCTATTGAGGGCAGGGGCGGTTTTTCCGTGAAGGATCGCGCAAGGCAAATCTGAAAGCGAAGAAGCAGGGGGCGGTGCGCCGCGCCCCGGCCTGTCTGGAGGCATGATGACGGAACGACTTGCGCCGCGTGCGCTGCTGGAGCGGCTCGTGGCGTTTCCCAGCGTCAGCCGGGAGCCGAACGGCCCGCTGATCGACTGGGTGGCAGAGTACCTGCGGTCCCACGGGATCGAGGTGGGCCTTCACGACAAGGAGGGCGCGCCGGGGTGGAAGGCGCTTTACGCCCACGTCGGACCGGAGGTCGAGGGCGGTGTCGTGTTGTCGGGCCACACCGACGTCGTGCCGGTGGACGGGCAGGCCTGGGACACCGACCCCTGGGTTCTGACCGAGAAGGACGGGCGGCTTTACGGGCGCGGGTCCTGCGACATGAAGGGCTTCGACGCGCTGGCGATCTGGGCGATGGTCGAGGCGAAACATGCGGGCGTCACGCGGCCCTTGCAGATCGCGCTCAGCTACGACGAGGAGGTCGGCTGCACCGGCGCCCCGGCGCTGGTCGAGGCGATGCAGGTCCTGCCGCGCGCGACGGACGTGATCGTGGGCGAACCCACGATGATGAAGGCGGTCTCCGGCCACAAGGGCGGGGTGAGCTGGTGGGTTCATGTGCACGGCTTCGAGGTGCACTCCTCGATGCTGCACACCGGCGTCTCGGCGATCATGTGGGGCGCGAAGCTGATCGACTGGTGCAACGGCGTGAACGCGGCGGCGGAGGCGTCGGAGCCCCTGGGCTTGGCCGCGCTGTTCGATCCGCCCTACACCAACGTGCACGTCGGCCAGATCTCGGGCGGGACGGCGCACAACATCACCGCCAAGGACTGCGAGTTCGGGGTGGGTTTCCGCGTGGTGCCGGGCGAGGAGCTGGAGACCTACCGCGCGCTGTTCGCCGCCAAGGTCGAGGAGCTGACCGCCGAGATGAAGGCGGTGCGCCCGGAGGCGTGGATCGAGGCGCGCGAGATGTTCTCCCTGCCGCCCTTCGCGCCGGAAGAGGACAACACCGCCGAGGCGCTGGTGCGGCGCCTGACTGGCGACAATTCGGAGAACTACGTGAGCTACGCCACGGAGGCGAGCCACTTCCAGACCGCCGGATACAAGGCTGTGGTCTGCGGGCCGGGCTCCATCTCGGTCGCGCATCAGCCCAACGAATCGATTGCGATCAGCCAGTTGCAGGAGGGCGAGGCCTTCATGCGGAGGTTGATGGAGGCGCTGGCGTGATCTTTCCGTTCAGGGACGAGGGCGAGCGGGACTTTCGCGGTCCGCTGCCGGAGGCGGTCGACGTCGCGGTGATCGGCGGCGGCGTGATCGGTGTGTCTGCGGCGCTGTTCGCGGCGCGCGCGGGCAAGCGGGTGCTGCTGCTGGAGAAAGGCCGCATCGCCGCCGAGCAATCCTCGCGCAACTGGGGCTGGATCCGGGTGCAGGGCCGCGACATGGCGGAGATCCCGGTGGCACAGGAGGCGCAGCGCCTCTGGCAGGAGTTCGACGCGGAATGCCGCGGTGCGCTGGGTGTGGAGACGGTCGGCGTGTCCTACCTGGCCGGGTCGGAGGCCGAGATGGCCGCCTTCGAAGGCTGGCTGACGGAGGCGAAGGGGCAGGGCGTCACCTCGCGGCTGGTGGGCCGGGCCGAGACGGCGCGCACCATGGGCTATCCGCACGCGGGCTGGTGCGGCATGCTGCTGACGCCGTCGGACATGAAGGGCGAGCCTTGGGTCGCCGTGCCCCGGCTGGCGAAGCTGGCGGAAGCGGACGGCGCGATGATTCGCGAGCGGGTGGCGGTGCGCAGGCTCGACATCAGCGCGGGTCAGGTGACGGGCGTGGTGACCGAAGAGGGCACCGTCCGCGCCGAAAGCGTGGTGTTGGCGGGCGGCGCGTGGTCGTCGCTTCTGCTGGCGCGCCACGGGGTCCGCGTGCCGCAGCTTTCGGTGCGCTCGACCGCGCTGGCGACGCGGCCTTTGCCCGACCTGAATGTGCCCGCCTCGGTCGACGGGGAGATCGCCTTCCGGCGGCGGGCGGACGGGGGATATACCCTTGCTCCCTCGGGATTTGCCGAGCTTTACACCGGCGCCGACATGCTGCGCCATCTGCCGGTCTACCTGAAGCTGGCCATGCAGGGATCGTTCGACGTGCACCTGCGCGGGCCGCAGCCGCGCGGCTGGCCCGATGCGCCCGGCGTGGCGCGGTTCTGGAACGGCGACGAGGTCAGCCCCTTCGAACGGGTGCGCATCCTCGACCCCGGCCCGAACCGGAAGCGGGTGCTGGAGCTGCTGCGCCGCTTCGCGGAGATCTACCCGGCGCTCGGGGAAGTGCACCTGAAGACCGCCTGGGGCGGGATGATCGACGTCATGCCCGACGTGGTGCCGGTGGTGGACCGGGTGGCGGCGCTGCCCGGCCTGACGGTCTGCACGGGGATGTGCGGGCACGGCTTCGGCGCGGGTCCCGCCTTTGGCCGGATCGCCGCCGACCTCGCCATGGGGCGCGATCCGGGGACCGCGCTCGACCGTTTCCGGCTGTCACGCTTTACGGACGGGTCCAAGCTGGTGCCGGGGCCGAACATCTGACGCCTCTCCCTTGAGCGATTTCCGACCATACGGTCAGGATTGTCGCCCGAGCGCTTGCGTTCGGCATGTATCTCACTAGGCTCGCCGCCGACATGACTGACTGGCCCCGGTGCCTGCGGGGCCGCTCGCACACAAGGAGACTTCCATGCCCGTCAAGAACCGTTTCGCAGAGCTTCATGGCGACATCACCGCGTGGCGACGCGACCTTCACCAGCACCCCGAGATCCTGTTCGAGACCCACCGGACCAGTGCGCTTGTGGCCGAGAAGCTGCAGGCCTTCGGCTGCGACGAGGTGGTGACCGGCATCGGGCGCACCGGCGTGGTGGGCGTCATCAAGGGGCGCGGCACCGGGTCGGGCAAGGTGATCGGCCTGCGCGCCGACATGGACGCGCTGCCCATCGAGGAGCAGACCGGGGTGGAATACGCCTCAAAGACGCCGGGCGCGATGCATGCCTGCGGCCACGACGGACATACTGCGATGCTGCTGGGGGCGGCGCAGTACCTGGCCGAGACGCGCAACTTCGACGGCACGGTGGTGGTGATCTTCCAGCCCGCCGAAGAAGGCGGCGGCGGCGGCAAGGAAATGTGCCAGGACGGCATGATGGAGCGCTTCGGCATCCAGGAGGTCTATGGCATGCACAACTGGCCCGGGCAGCCGGTGGGCAGCTTCTCGATCCGGTCGGGGGCGTTCTTTGCCGCGACCGACCAGTACGAGATCACCATTCACGGCAAGGGCGGCCACGCCGCAAAGCCGCACCAGACGGTGGACCCGGTGGTGATCGCGGCGCAGCTCGTGCAGGCGATGCAGAGCATTTCCAGCCGCAACGCCGATCCGGACGATCCGATCGTGGTGTCGGTCACCTCGATCGAAAGCTCGTCGAAGGCGTTCAACGTGATCCCGGCGCGGGTGACGCTGAAAGGCACGATGCGCACCATGTCGAAGGAGAACCGCGCGCTGGGTGAAGAGCGGATCAAGGCGCTGGCCCCGCTGACCGCCGAGGCCTTCGGCGGCACGGCAGAGGTGCGCTGGATCGCGGGCTACCCGTCGATGGTGAACTCCGAGGAACAGACGGAATTCGCGGCGGATGTGGCCGAGGCGATCTCGGGCGGCTGCGAGCGCAACGCGCCGATCACCATGGGCGGCGAGGATTTCGCCTACATGCTGGAGGAACGCCCCGGCGCCTATATCCTCGTGGGCAACGGCGATTCCGCCGACGTGCACAACCCCGGCTACAACTTCAACGACGAGGCCATCCCGGCGGGCTGTTCGTGGTGGGCGGAGATCGTCGAGCGGCGGATGCCGGTGACAAACTGATGCCCACGGCCATCGTCACGGGGGCCGCGCGCGGGATCGGGCGCGGCATCGCCGGGCGGCTAGTGGCCGAAGGCTGGGAGGTGGCCGCGCTCGACCTGTCGTTCGAGGGCGATGTGGCGGGCCGGGCGGTGGTTTGCGACGTGTCGGACGAGACGTCTGTCGCGTCGGCCTTCGACAGCCTAGCGGACATGCTGGCCGACGGGCTGGACCTCCTGGTAAACAACGCGGGCGTCGCCGGGCCGGAAAGCGGCCCGGTGGAGGACCTGTCGCTTGAGGACTGGAACCGCTGGATCGGCGTCAACCTGACCGGCACCTTCCTGATGGTGCGCGCGGCGGTGCCGTTCCTGCGGCAGGCGCGCGGGTCGGTGGTCAACCTCTCGTCGACACGGGCACGCATGGCGGAGCCGGACACGGAGGCCTACTGCGCCTCCAAGGGCGGGGTCGAGGGGCTGACGCAGGCGCTGGCGGTCTCGCTGGGGCCGGAGGTGCGGGTCAACGCCATCGCGCCGGGCTGGATCGTGACCGAAGGTTGGGACGACCTGAGCGCGGTGGACCACGCCCAGCATCCCGCCGGGCGGGCAGGCCGCGTGGACGACATCGCCGGGACGGTCGTCTGGCTGGCGGGGGCGGGGTTCGTCACCGGGCAGGTGGTCACCGTCGACGGCGGCATGACGCGCAAGATGATCTACGCCGAATGATCGGGCGGCGCCCGGGCGGATTTCATCTGGCGCGCGGCGCGGTCGGCGGCTAGGACACGGCCATGACCCAGACCGCCAACATCATGTGCATCAAGTGGGGCACGCTTTTCGGCCCCGAATACGTCAACCGGCTCTATTCCGGCGTGCGCCGGAACATGACGCGCCCCGTGCGCTTCTTCTGCATGACGGAGCACGCCGAGGGGCTGCATCCGGACATCGAGGTGCTGCCCCTGCCGGTGGAGCCCTTCGCGGAACCCATGGCGGAGGCGCTGAAGGTGGCGAACCGTCAGGGGGCGATGCGCAAGGTCTCGCTGTTCCGGCCGGGGCTTGTGCCCGACCTCGAGGGGCCTGTGCTGGGCTTCGACCTCGACGTGGTGGTGACCGGCGGGCTGGACGGGATCTATGACCTCGCGCCGGAAACGGTGGCCATGCGGATCGACTGGATCGAGAAGCGCAAGGGCCGCGTGACGGGGCACGGCTCCGTCTTCCGGTTCGATCCGGCGGTGCACGGGTTCCTCTACGAGGACATCGCCGCCGACCCCTACGCGGAGGTCGAGAAGGCCCGCGGGTCGGAGCAGCGCTATACCTCGACCAAGGCGCTGGATCGCGGTATTTTCACATATATTCCGGACCCTTGGGTGGTGTCCTTCAAGTATGACTGCAACCCTTTCCCGATGAACTACCTGCGTCCGCCAACGCTGCCGGAGGATGCGCGGGTGGTCTGCTTTCACGGCCGTCCGAAGATGACCGACGCGCTGACCGGGTGGTCGGGGTCGTTCATCCGTTATTCCAAGCCCTGCGTCTGGCTGCAGGAGCACTGGATCGACCGGTCGCGGGACGACCTGGGCGGCGACTGGGCGTGAGTCTGCCGGGCGTTCGCGCCGGTTGAGGCGGCGGATGCGAGGGGCCGGCCCCTCGCGCTCCCCGAGGTATTTCGGCCAAGATGAAGGGCACGGCGGTCGGCATGGCTGGCTGTGGCCGGGGCATTGCCGGTCGTGCCGGACGGGGAAGGCCCGCCGGTGCGGGCGGGCCTTCTGCGGTGCGGGTCCGCGGGTATGGGGCCTTCGGGAACCGGATGGGGCGGCCCCGTGGTCCCGCGGTGTCCGCGGGCTTACTTGTTCTGGCCGTAGGAATAATCGGCGCCGTTGATCCGGCCGTCGTCGTTGAGGTCCTCGGCGGTCTCTTCGGCGGCGGACTGGCCTGCGGCGTAGTCCTTGCCGTTGGTACGGCCGTCGGCGTTGCGGTCGGCGCCTGCCTTGGCGGCCTGTCCCGGCGGTGTGCCCACGTGGCCGGCGATGGCGGGGGCGGACATGCCGAGGACGGCGATCAGGACAATGAAATAACGCATGGATGGATTTCCTCTCTCTGTTGTTGCCGCGCCGGCCCTCCTCCGGCGCGGCGCATGGAGAAGACACGAAGGCCGCGGGTTTCCGGTTTCGGCGCAGCGGGTCCGGCGATCCCGTCGGCGGGAAGATGCCGATGCGGCTGCGCGATCCGCGCCCCGGGTCATGCCGCGTGGCCCCGGTGCGCCATGAGCGCGCGGCCTTGCCGATGGGGGCCAAGGCGCGCTAAGAGCGGGTCGGAGAAAGAGAATGGAGAGAGCCGCCATGGCACGTCGTGTCGTCGTCACCGGGCTTGGACTGGTCACCCCTCTGGCCGATGGGGTGGAAGCGAGCTGGAGCCGCCTTCTGGAAGGGCAGTCGGGCGCCGGTCCGATCACGCGTTTCGACGCGAGCCACCTGGGCACCACCTATGCCTGCGAGGTTCCGCTGGGGGACGGGTCCGACGGGACGTTCAACTGCGACGCCTACATGGACAAGAAGGAACAGCGCAAGGTCGACGAGTTCATCAAGTTCGGCATCGCCGCCGCCGACCAGGCGGTGCGTGACTCGGGCTGGATGCCCGAGGACGAGGAAAGCCGCGAGCGGACCGGCGTGATGATCGGGTCCGGCATCGGGGGCCTGTCCTCCATCGCCGACACCGCGCTTCTGATCCGGGACAAGGGGCCGCGGCGCGTGTCGCCGTTCTTCATTCCCGGCGCGCTGATCAACCTGATTTCGGGCAACGTGTCGATCCGCTATGGCTTCAAGGGGCCGAACCACGCCGTGGTGACCGCCTGTTCCACCGGCGCCCATGCCATCGGCGACGCGGCCCGGCTGATCAAGTACGGCGATGCGGACGTGATGCTGGCGGGCGGCGCCGAGGGCGCGATCTGCGAGATCGGCATCGCGGGCTTCAACGCTTGCAAGGCGCTGTCGACCAAGCGCGCCGACGATCCGAAGGCCGCGAGCCGCCCCTATGACGCCGACCGCGACGGGTTCGTGATGGGCGAGGGCGCGGGTGTCGTTGTGCTTGAGGAATACGAGCACGCCAAGGCGCGCGGCGCGAAGATCTACGCCGAGGTCTGCGGCTACGGCCTGACCGGCGACGCCTACCACATCACCGCCCCCTCCGAGACCGGCGAGGGCGGCGAGCGGTCGATGCGCGCGGCGCTGAAGGACGCGGGCCTGACGCCTGCGGATCTCGACTACATCAACGCGCATGGCACCTCGACCATGGCGGACACCATCGAGCTGGGCGCGGTGGAGCGTCTGCTTGGCGACCATGCGTCCAAGGTGACGATGTCCTCGACCAAGTCGATGACCGGCCACCTGCTTGGCGCGGCGGGCGCGATCGAGGCGATCTTCTCGATCCTCGCGATCCGCGACCAGGTGGCGCCGCCGACCATCAACCTCGACAATCCGGCGGTCGAGACGCCCGTGGACCTGGTGCCCAACGCCAAGCGCGAGCGGCGGATCGCCTATGCGCTGTCGAACAGCTTTGGTTTCGGCGGCACCAATGCCAGTGTGATCTTCGGCAAGCTGGATTGAGCCAGCCGGGCCGGGGATCAGGGCGCGCGCGAAGGATCGGGCGCGCCTGAACGAGGTGAGCACAAGCCCCCGGACGAGGGGCGGAACAAAGGGCAAGATAGGGGCAATATCATGTGGCGCAGTATCGCCTCGAACGCGCTGACCCTTCTGGTTGTCGCGACATTTCTCTTTGGGGGCCTGCTGCTTTGGGCGCAGGCGGAGTATTCGGCAGAGGGGCCGCTGAGCGCGCCGATCTGCCTCGAGGTGCCGCGCGGCACCAACATGTCCCGTGTTTCGGACAACCTGGCCGAGCAGGGCGCGGTGAAGAGCGCGATGATGTTCCGCCTTGGTGCCGAATACGGTGACAAGACGCAGGAGCTGAAGGCCGGGAGCTACCTGGTGCCCGAGCGCGCCTCGATGTCCGAGATCACCGAGATCATCACCCGCGGCGGTGCTTCGACCTGCGGGACGGAAGTGGTCTATCGCATCGGCATCAACCGGGCGACGGTGCAGGTGCGGGCCATCGACCCGAACACCGGCCGCTACGAGACGCAGGCGAGCTTTGACCCGGCCGAGGAAGAGGTGCCGGAGGAATACACCCAGGTGCGGCAGGCGAACGACACGCGGTATCGCGTGGCGTTGGCCGAGGGCGTGACGAGCTGGCAGGTGGTGCAGGAACTGGGCGAGATCGACGTGCTGGAAGGCGAGGTTGAGGTGCCGGAAGAGGGCAGCCTTGCCCCCGACAGCTACGAGATCGGCGTCGGAGACACCCGCGCGAGCGTGATCGAACGGATGCGCCAGGCGCAGGAGCTGATCCTTGCTGAGGAATGGTCGAACCGCGAGGAAGGCCTGCCGCTGAACAGCCCGGAGGAGGCGCTGATCCTCGCCTCGATCATCGAGAAGGAGACCGGCAACGCGGAGGAACGCGGGCTGGTGGCCTCGGTCTTCGTGAATCGTCTGGAGAAGGGCATCCGCCTGCAGACCGACCCGACCGTCATCTACGGCGTGACCGAGGGCAAGGGTATCCTCGGGCGCGGGCTGCGGCAGTCGGAACTGCGAGAAAGCACGCCGTGGAACACCTATGTGATCGACGGTCTGCCGCCGACCCCCATCGCCAACCCGGGCCGCGCCTCCATCGAGGCGGCGCTGAACCCGTCGTCTTCCGACTACGTCTACTTCGTCGCGAAGACGCTGGACCCGGCGGACGGCCACGTGTTTGCGGAGACGCTGGACGAGCACAACCGCAACGTGGCGGCCTATCGCGCGCTGGAGGCGCAGCGGGACAACTGAGGCTGTTGGCGGGGCGGGACTGTTGCTGACGTGCAGCACGCCCGCCAACCCGCCCGGCGGCATGACGTTCCTGCGGGGGCTGTGCGCGTCAGAGGCGGATGACGTATTCCTTGGTCGTCGTCTCCACCACTTCCCAGGTTCCCCGGAAGCCCGGGCGCAGGATGAAGCTGTCGCCCGCCCGCACTTCGAAGCTGTCGCCGCCGTCCTCGGTGAGGATCGAATGGCCGTCGAGGATGCGGCAGTATTCCCATTCGTCGTAGCTGACCTGCCACTTGCCGGGCGTCGCGCGCCAGGTGCCGCAATAAAGGCCGTCGCGGTCCTCCACGTTCCAAGTGGTGAATTCCGGTGTGCCGGAGATCACCTTCTCGGCGGGCGGGGCGTCGTGCTCGCCCTCTATGTCCGTGGTGATGCGCAGGAAGGTCTGGGTCATGTGGGCGGCCTGTTGGTGGCTGGGGGTCTGTGGGCGGTGGCGGGCTGCGACGCTTGTGTCAGGCGGACGAGATCGCGGCGCGGGTCTTCTTCGGCAGTTTCGAGAAGATCAAATCGTAGGAGGTCCGGATCCGGTCGCGCAGTTCGTCCTCCGGCACCGCGTTCCAGTCGATCAGCACCCAGGAGCGGTGGAAATAGGGGGCCTTCTGTGCGCGGCCCATCTCGATCAACAGTTGCGCGTCCTCGATGGAGGGTGTCTTGACCGAGACGCCCAGACCCATGGCGCCGATGCTGGCGAACATCTTGTCGCCGACCTTCCACGCATCGTGGCCACCGCCCCAGGGGTCGGAGACCTCGGCGCCGGGCAGGGCGGCACATATGGCATTGACGGTTTCGCGGTTCATGGCCGGAGCATGGCAGGCGCCGTGTCAGTCGTCCAGCGCGGCGTCGATGACGTGGCGCGGGCCGGGGCCGCGGCGGGCGGCGCGGTCCTCGGGGTTGTAGAGCGCGCAGCGTTGCAGGGACAGGCAGCCGCAGCCGATGCAGCCGTCGAGGTTGTTCCGGAGCGCGATCAACCGGGCGATGCGTGCGTCCAGCACACGGGAAAAGCGGCGCGAGATGCGGGTCCAGTCGGCGCGGGTGGGCGCACGGTCCCGGGGCAGGCGGTCGAGGTCGGCGCGGATATCGGTCAGGGAGAAGCCCAGCTGCTGCGCGATCATCACGAAGCTCAGCCGCCGGATGTCGGCGCGCTGGAACCGGCGCTGGCCGGAGGCGGTGCGCGCGGGAAAGACCAGCCCCTCCGATTCGTAGTGGCGAATGGCGGAGGGGGCGAGGCCGGTGCGCTCGGCGATCTCGCGGATTGTAAGGCCGTCTCTCTTCATCGTGCGGAAATCGTGCGTTATTTTGTTCTTGAATTCAAGTGGACTTGAACGACTAGGATGCAAGCCGTTGAAACCGAATGAAAGGAATACCGAATGGCACGGCTTGAGCATGTGAACGTGACGGTCAGCGATGCAGAGGCGACGGCGGCGCTGCTGGGGGATCTTCTGGGCTGGCGGGTGCGCTGGCAGGGACCGGCGATCCACGGCGGGACCTCGATCCACGTGGGCGACGACGCGACCTACCTTGCGCTCTACAGCCCGAAGCGCATCGACGTGCCTCATGACGACAACTACAGCCGCGCCGGGTCGATGAACCACATCGGGCTGGTGGTGGACGACCTCGACGCGACGGAGGCGAAGGTGCGCGAGATGGGCTTCACCCCGCACAGCCATGCCGACTACGAACCTGGGCGCCGGTTCTACTTCGACGGGCCGGACGGGGTGGAGTACGAGATGGTCTCCTACGCCTGAGGGCCGGGGCGCAGCGGGGGCGGGGGAAGGCGGCAGGCCGGCCGAGGTCCGAGATTGACAGGTTACAACCTTTGGTGGATCATCGAGGCATTACATGCATTCATTTTTCAGCAAGAGGTCATTGCCATGCCACCTCCTCCCCCTCCTGCACAGGACGGCGCACTGAAGCGCGTGATCCTTCTGGCGATCCAGAACGACCGCAGGATCAGCAATCACGAAGCCGACGGGATCATCGGTGTCACGAAACTGGACGCGCAGGTGACGGATGCCGAGTACGCCACGCTGTGTCACCTGGTGTCCTGGTCGAAGTCGCTGTCGGTCACGTCACGCAACAAGATCATGAACTACCTCGCGGACGCGCTGTCCCTGAAGGGACCTTACGTGAAAAACAAGGTGCGCGACCTTGTCGGGCAACCGCTCGTCTCGACCCATCAGTGCGTGACGCTGTTGCAGTATTACACCCACGTCGGCCTGACGTCCGGCTGGCGGCAGGGGCTGCGGGTGCGCGGGAACGATGCGCTCATCGAGCGGGGCACGGCCATCGCCACCTTCGAATACGGCAAGTATCCGAACAAGGCGCATGGCAACCATGGTGCCTTTTACGACGGCCAGGATGCGACGGGCATCTATGTCGTGGAGCAATGGTCCGGGCTGGACGCGATCCAGCGGCGCCATGTGACCTTCCAGGGGTTGGACGGGATGATGTGGAAAGACCCCAGCAACAACGGCGATGCGTTCTCGGTGATCCGCAAGGTGTGAAGAGGGCAGCGGGAAACGCTTGGCAGACGGGACGCAGGCTGATAGGTGGTGCGCATGACCAACCGCAACGCCATTACCATCGCTTGCATTATCCGCTGACATCGTCGGCGGGCCGGTCTTCTATTCCCTCTCAGAGTTGAAGTTGCTAATCCCGCCGCGAGCAATCGCCGAGGACCACGCACAATGGCCGACCCGAATCCCGCCCCGCTGGAGATCAGGCTGACGAACACCCGCACCCGGTCGAAGGAGGCGCTTGTCCCGATCGACCCGGAAAACGTGCGGATGTACGTCTGCGGCCCGACGGTCTACGACCGGGCGCATCTGGGCAACGCGCGGCCCGTTCTGGTGTTCGACGTGCTCTACCGGCTGCTGCGCCATGTCTACGGCGCAGAGCACGTGACCTACGTGCGCAACTTCACCGACGTGGACGACAAGATCAACGCGACGGCGCTGGCGCGCAAGGAGGCGGGGGCGGACGGCACGCTGGAAGAGCTGATCCGCGAACGCACCGAAGAGACGATCTCCTGGTATCTGAAGGACATGGGTGAACTCGGCGCGCTGGAGCCCGACCGGATGCCGCGCGCGACGGAATACATCGCGCCCATGGTGGCGATGATCGAGGGGCTGATCGAGAGCGGCCATGCCTATGCCGCGGAAGGCCACGTGCTGTTCCGCGTCCGGTCCTACGCGGCCTACGGCAAGCTGTCGGGCCGGTCGGTGGACGACATGATGGCGGGCGCCCGGGTCGAGGTCGCGCCCTACAAGGAAGACCCGATGGACTTCGTCCTGTGGAAGCCGTCCTCTGACGAGCTGCCGGGCTGGGACAGCCCCTGGGGCCGCGGGCGCCCGGGCTGGCACATCGAATGCTCCGCCATGTCCTACGAGCTGTTCGGGCCGAGTTTCGACATCCACGGCGGCGGCAACGACCTGATGTTCCCGCACCACGAGAACGAGATCGCCCAGTCGTGCTGCGCGCATCCCGAGGGCGATTTCGCGAAGGTCTGGATGCACAACGAGATGCTGCAGGTCGAGGGGAAGAAGATGTCCAAGTCGCTGGGCAACTTCTTTACCGTGCGGGATCTGCTGGACCAGGGTGTGCCGGGAGAGGTGATCCGTTTCGTCATGCTCTCCTCGCACTACCGCAAGCCGATGGACTGGACGGCGGAGAAGGCGCGGGAGGCCGAGGCGCATCTGCGGCGCTGGCGGGCTCAGGTCGATGGTGTCGCGCCGGGAGAGGTGCCCTCCGGCGTGCTGACCGCTTTGGCCGACGATCTGAACACCGCCGGAGCGATTGCCGACCTGCACCGCCTGTCGGCGGCGGGCGATGCGGAGGGCTTGGCGGCAGGGGCGTCCCTTCTCGGATTGCTGATGCCGGAGCTGGGCGGCTGGGACGTGGTGGAGGCGGACCTGTCCGGGCTGGCCGAGCGGCTGGCGGCATTGCGGGCGACGGCGTTGGAGACCAAGGATTTCTCCGGTGTCGATGCAATGAAGCAGGCGCTGATCGGGGCCGGGGTCGAGGTGCGCATGTCCAAGGCGGGCGTCGAGCTGGTGCCGGGTCCGGATTTCGATCCGGCAAAGCTGGAGCAGGTCTGATGCGTGGCGCGACCGGAGAGTGCGGACTGGGGCTCTGCCCCAGACCCCGGAGGTATTTGGAAAGCGGAGAAGCACAGGGACGGCCCTGTCGGGAACGGGGGGCACGGTGATGGCACGCGAGCGGCTTTATCTTTACGACACCACGCTGCGCGACGGCCAGCAGACGCAGGGGGTGCAGTTCTCCACCGCCGAGAAGCTGAAGATCGCCGCCGCGCTGGATGCGCTTGGCGTCGATCATATCGAGGGCGGCTGGCCGGGGGCGAACCCGACGGATTCGGCCTTCTTCGAGGAGGTGGGCCGGACGCGGGCGACGCTGACGGCCTTCGGCATGACCAAGCGGGCCGGGCGTTCGGCCGAGAACGACGATGTGCTGGCGGCGGTGATGAACGCGGGCACGGCGGCGGTCTGCCTCGTGGGCAAGACGCATGATTTCCACGTCACCACGGCGCTGGGGATCACGCTGGAGGAGAACCTTGAGAACATCGGCGCCTCGGTCGCGCATCTGGTGGCCTCGGGGCGGGAGGCGCTGTTCGACGCGGAGCATTTCTTTGACGGCTACAAGGCGAACCCGGCGTATGCGCTGTCCTGCCTGAAGGCGGCGCTGGACGCGGGCGCGCGCTGGATCGTGCTGTGCGACACCAACGGCGGCACGCTGCCCGCCGAGATCGGCCGGATCGTCGGAGAGGTGATCGCGGCGGGCGTGCCGGGGGCGCAGGTGGGCATCCACACGCACAACGACACCGAGACGGCGGTGGCCGGGTCGCTTGCGGCGGTGGAGGCGGGCGCGCGGCAGATCCAGGGTACGCTGAACGGGCTGGGCGAGCGATGCGGCAACGCCAACCTCACGGCGCTGATCCCGACGCTTCTGCTGAAGGAGCCCTATGCCAGCCGTTACGAGACCGGGGTGAGCCGGGAGGCCCTGGAGGGTCTGACGCGGGTGAGCCGGATGCTCGACGACGTGCTGAACCGGGTGCCTCTGAAGCAGGTGGCCTATGTCGGCGCCTCGGCCTTTGCGCACAAGGCGGGGCTGCATGCGAGCGCGATCCTGAAGGACCCCACCACCTACGAGCACATCGACCCGGGCCTTGTGGGCAACCGGCGCGTGGTGCCGATGTCGAACCAGGCGGGGCAGTCGAACCTGCGGCGCAGGCTGGCGGAGGCCGGGCTGGAGGTCGCGCCGGGCGATCCGGCGCTGGCGCGCATCCTCGAACTGGTGAAGACGCGGGAGGCGGAGGGCTATTCCTACGACACCGCGCAGGCGTCCTTCGAGTTGCTGGCGCGGGAAGAGCTGGGGCTCCTGCCGGAGTTCTTCGAGGTGAAGCGCTACCGCGTGACGGTTGAGCGGCGAAAAAACAAGTACAACCGCATGGTGTCCCTGTCGGAGGCGGTGGTGGTGGTGAAGGTCGACGGCGAGAAGAAGCTGTCGGTCTCTGAATCCATGGACGAGGAAGGCAACGACCGCGGCCCGGTGAACGCCCTGTCGAAGGCGCTGGCGAAGGACCTCGGGTCCTACCAGGAGTTCATCGACGACATGCGGCTGGTGGACTTCAAGGTGCGGATCACGCAGGGCGGCACGGAGGCGGTGACGCGGGTCATCATCGACAGCGAGGATTCCTCGGGCCGGCGGTGGGCGACGGTGGGCGTGTCGGCGAACATCGTCGATGCCTCCTTCGAGGCGCTGCTGGACGCGGTGCGCTGGAAGCTGGTGCGGGCGGGTGCGGCCTGATGGATTGGGAGGCGTTCTTTACCGTGCATCGCGGCCTGCCGCGCGAAGGACCGGGGACGGCGGAGGACGTGGCCTGGGCCTGCGGTCTGGCGGGGCTGCCGGAGGGCGCGGTGATCTGCGACGCGGGCTGCGGCCCGGGCGGCGACATCGCCGCCTTGCTGGACGCCGTGCCGGGGGCGCGGGTCGTGTCGGTGGACAAATCGGCGGGTTTCGTCGCGGAGGCAGCGGCGCGGTTCGCGGGCGAGGCGCGGGTGTCGGTCGTGGAGGGCGATCTTGGCGCGTTGCCGGGGGCGTACGACATGATCTGGTGCGCGGGTGCGCTCTATTTCCTCGGGCTTCGGGACGGGCTGGCGGCCATGGCACGGGCGTTGAAGCCCGGCGGCGTGCTGGCGTTCTCGGAGCCCTGTTTCTTCACGGACGCGCCGGGCGCAGAGGCGCGGGCCTTCTGGGAGGGGTACCCGGCGCAGTCGGCGGAGGGGATCGCCGCGGCGGTCACGGCAGCCGGCTTCGACGTTGTGGGCACGCGGAAGGTGCCGGACGCGGGCTGGGAGGCCTATTACCGGCCCATGGAAGCGCGGATCGCGGCATTGCGCCCGGACGCCGATGCGCGTCTGGCGGCGATGCTGGACCTCTGCGCGGCGGAGGCCGTGGCCTGGCGGCAGGTCAGGGACGAGACCGGATACCTCCTGTGCGTGGCGCGGCTGTCATGATCGCGCCCGGGTCGGATCTGCATGCCTGCGCGGAAATCGTCGAACGCGGCGATCCGGAGCGTTTCGCGGGGGCCATGGCGGCGCCGGTCGAGGCGCGGCGGGCGCTGTTCCCCTTGTATGCCTTCAACGTCGAGGTGGCGCGCGCCCCTTGGGTAACGGCAGAGCCGATGATCGCCGAGATGCGCCTGCAGTGGTGGCGCGACGCGCTGGACGAGATCGGCAGCGGCGGCGCGGTACGGCGGCACGAGGTGGTCACGCCGCTGGCGGAGGTGCTGGACGCCGAGGGCGCCGCGGTGCTGGACGCGCTGGTGGAAGCGCGTCGGGCGGATATCGAGAAGGCGCCGTTCGGCGAGGCGGACGGGTTGTGGACCTACCTTGAGGCGACGGGCGGCGGGCTGATGGCCGTAGCGGCGAGGTGCCTTGGCGACCGCGACGGGCGTGCGGCGCGGGCGCTGGGGACGGCATCGGGGCTGGCGGCCTACCTGCGGGCGGTGCCGGAGCTGGAGGCGCGCGGCAAGCTGCCGCTGGCCGACGGGCGCTCCGAGGCGGTGGGGGCGCTGGCGGCGCGCGGTCTGGAGCTGGTGGGCGAGGCGCGGGCGGCGCAGTCCGCGATGCCGCGTGCGGCGCGGGCGGCGCTGATGCCCGGTGTGCTGGCCGAAGCGGTGCTGAAGCGGGTCGTGGCCGATCCGACGCGGGTGAAGGCAGGGGCGGTGATGCCCTCCGAGGCCACGGTTCGGTTGGCGCGCCTGAAGGCGGGGCTGTTCGGCAGGGTCTGAGCGGCCGGGCGGGCGGCATCGGTTTGGCCGGACCCGCACGGGTGACACTCTCCTAGAGAGGAAGCTGGGGCGTTCAGAGGTCGCGTTGCGCCTTCTTCAGCCATGTCTGCGACCGCAGCGGCAGCCAAGGATTGGCGCTGTCAGGGGCGAGGCCCTTGTGGTGCAGGAACTCGGCCAGGGCCACGGCGCGGGCGGGCTGGGTCATGTAGCCGGCCCAGCCGCTTTCCTCGGCGGCCGTCATCTGGATCGCGCCGAAGCCCGCGATGATGCAGTGCAGGTCGGTGGCCAGTTCGTGCATCTCGTAGCCGCCGGGCAGGGCGTCGGCGTAGGGCGCGAGGCGGGCATGCATGACCTCGTGCACCATCGTGTTGATGAAGCTCACCGGGCGGCGGAGCCCGCGCGGGCTGTACTGGATCACCGGCTGCGCGTCGTCATACAGGTAGGTGCCGGCGACCTCGGACATCTTGCCGTATTCATGCGCCAGTTCGTCGGGCAGCTCTGCCAGAGGGGCCAGCAGGAAGATGTTCGGCTGGCCGGTGAGGGTGCAGATGTCGGCCAGCACGGCCTCGGCCATGAACTGGTCGGTGCCCCTCGTGGCGCGGAAGTGGTGGCGCGACGGGGTGATCAGCCGGGCCTTGTCCCACCAGTCGGGACGGTTGGTCATCACCCAGTCGTAATGCTCCTGGATCCAGGCCCAGAGGTCGTTGTCGATGATCTGCTTGGGGCGGGAACGGAAGGGCCACATCTCAGGCCTCGACCACGTCCTTGGGGCGCAGCCAGAGCCAGATCAGCGCGCCGCCGGCCAGCACGAGGAAGGGCGCCATGGCGAGGTTCACGGACATCCAGCCCTGCACCGGCGAGCCGCCCGAGCAGTTCATCAGCCCGCCCGACGACAGCGAGGCGAAGGTGACGGCGCCGAAGACGATCAGGTCGTTCAAGCCCTGCATGCGACCGCGTTCGTGCGCCTCATGGGCACCGGAAAGCATGGTGGTTGCGCCGATAAAGCCAAAGTTCCAGCCGATGCCGAGCAGGACCAGCGCCACGAAGAACTGTTCGAGGTTCACGCCCGAGAGGCCAACGGCGCCCGCGCCCGCGAGGATGACGAGGCCCGTCGCCATGATCCGCTCGACGCCGAAGCGCGCGATCAGGTGGCCGGTGAAGAAGCTGGGCGCGAACATCGCGAGCACGTGCGCGGTGACGACATTGGCGGCATCGCCGGTCTCGTACCCGCAGCCGACGACCGCCAGCGGTGTCGATGTCATCACAAGGTTCATCAGCGCGTAGGAGACCGCGGCGCAGATCACCGCCACGCCGATGCGGGGGGTGGTCAGAAGCTCCCACCGGGTGCGGCCCTTCGGTGCATCCTCGGCCGGGACCGGGGGTTTGGGGATGTCGAGGAACAAGAACAGGCAGGCGCCGATCAGGTTGATCGCGATCACCCCGGCGTAGGTGCCAAGGAAGGGGATCACGTAGCTGTCGGCGGTGAACTTCACCAGTTGCGGCCCGATGACGGCGGAGGCGAGGCCGCCTGCCATGACGTAGGAGATCGCCTTGGGGCGGAAGTCGTCGGAGGCGGTGTCGGCGGCGGCGAAGCGGTAGAAGCCCTGCGCAGACATGTAGATGCCGGTCACGAGGCTGCCCAGCAGGAAGATCGTGAAGGAGGCGGTCAGGAGCCCGTAAGCGCCGATCGCACCGCCCACCGCACCAGCGCCCGCGCCGAGGAAGAAGCCCGCGCGGCGCCCGTATTTCTGCATGATCGCCGAGACCGGCGTGGCGGCCAGCATGGACCCCAGAACGATCAGCGAGATCGGCAGCGTGGCGTAGCAGGGGTTGGGCGCGAGGCTTTGACCGGCCAGGCCGCCGATGGTGAAGATCATCGGCATCTGTGACCCGAGAAGCGCCTGCGCGAGCACGAGGACGGTGACGTTGCGCCGGGCGCGGGTGTCGGAGGGCTGGGTCGTGGTCTGGGTGGTCATGGGCGAAGTCGTAGGCCCAGCCGCGAGGTATCGCAAGGGGTGAATGTGTCCTCGTGAACGACCTCTTCGGGGCGCCGCGCGGCCCGGTCCGGAATGCGCAGGAAGCGGGTCGCCGCACAGCGGACGGCGCGGGCATTGCGCCCGGGCGCTGCGGACGGCAGGGTGCCGTCGAAGGGAGAGTGCCATGAGCGAGAGTGTCGGGCGGATCATCGTGGGCGACGCCTGCGTGGCGGAAGGGGCGGACTGGCTGGCTCTGCGCGAGCCGCGCTTTGCCGCCGCGCTGGAGGCCACCGGGCCGCTGCCCTTGCGGCGCCGGCCTGACGGGTTCGCGCAGCTTCTGAGCGCCATCGTCAGCCAGCAGGTCAGCGTCGCCTCGGCGCGCGCGATCTGGGCGCGGCTGGAGGGGGCGGGCATGACCTCCGCCGCGGCGGTGGCCGGGGCCACGGACGATGAGCTGAAGGCGCTGGGGCTGTCGCGGCAGAAGGTGGCATATGCGCAGGCGCTGGCCTCTGCCGGCATCGACTTCGACGGCCTGCGCGGGATGCCCACCGACGAGGTGGTGAAGACCCTCGTGTCGGTGAAGGGGATCGGTGTCTGGACGGCAGAGATCTACGCGATGTTCAGCCTTGGCCGCGCGGATGTCTTTGCGCCCGGAGACCTTGCCCTGCAGGAGGGCGCGCGACTGCTGTTCGACCTTGGCGAACGGCCGAAGGAACGCGCGCTGCGCCAGATGGCCGAGGCCTGGTCACCCTGGAGATCGGTTGCGGCGCGCGCGCTCTGGGCCTACTACCATGTGTGCAAACAGCGAGAGGGCATTGCGTGAGCGGTATCTGGACGGGTCTCGGGGCGGTTGCCGCGATCATCTGGGCCGGGGCCTGCGCGGCGGCCTTCGACGTGCCCACGGTCTGCACCGGGCGGATGGACTTCGCCAACGCGGACGGCTCGACCGAGACGTATGACCTGCGGCTGACGCTTGGCGCCGAGGGATACCGCATCACGTCGACCAATCTCGCCGACGGTGCGGTGACCGACGACACGGGGCGATGCACGGATTACCTCGACCCGGGCTGCCGCCACGAGATACGCGATGCGGCGGGCGAGGTGACGGATTTCTACGACTTCGTGCTGGTCGCGCTCGACGGCGGTGAATATGCCTATGCCGAACGATGGGCCGACGGGTTCGAGGGCGGTGCCAGGATGACCTGCGCGCCGGAATGACAGAGGGATCAGGGAGTATAGCGATGACACGGGTTCTGAAGGCAGGGCGCCGCGCGCCGGTATCCGGGGAGACACGGTCCTGCGTGGTCTTCCTGCACGGTTACGGGGCGAACGGGGCGGACCTGCTGGGGCTGGCCGATCCGATGGGCGAACACCTGCCCGACACGCTGTTCGTCGCCCCCGACGCACCGGAGGCCTGCGCGGGCGCGCCCTTCGGCTTCCAGTGGTTCCCGATCCCGTGGATCGACGGCTCCTCCGAAGAGGAAGCGGCCGCCGGGATGATGCGGGCGGTCGACGACCTGAACGCCTTTCTCGACGCGCTGATGGTGGACGAGGACCTCATGCCGGAGCAGGTCTGCCTCTTCGGCTTCAGCCAGGGCACGATGATGAGCCTGCACGTGGGTCCGCGCCGCGAGGATGCGGTGGCGGGGATCGTCGGCTTCTCGGGCCGGCTGCTACAGCCGGAGCTTCTGGCGGACGAGGTCCAGTCCAAGCCGCCGATCCTGCTGGTGCATGGCGACATGGACGACGTGGTGCCGGTGGATTCGCTTCCCGCCGCGGCGGAGGCGCTTCAGGGCGCGGGCTTCCAGGAGGTCTATGCCCACATCATGAAGGGCACCGCCCACGGCATCGCGCCCGACGGGCTGTCGGTCGCGCTGGCCTTCATCCGCGACAAGTGCGGGTTCTGAGGCCGGCTGCGGGCCGGTCTGCGGACAGGGCGGCCCGTTTCCCGTTCTGACCTGTCGGGGAGCGCCGGGCGCATTGCCGCCCTTGGGGGCGCACGCCCGCGTCCGGTCAACGATCGTCGCAGATGCGGCGGACGCTGACCTGCCCGCCACGCCGCCGCCGGCTGGACCCGGTTGCCCCGTGCCCTACCTGCCTGTCACACAGGCATTACATTCGGGGGCTACTCCTCTGCTGGACCACAGCATCTTGTAAGGCTTGCCAGAAGGTTGCCGCGAGATATAGTGGCATGTAGCTGGGGCGGGTCGTCCCGCTCCGGTGCTTGAAAGCGAGCAGACGGAGCGGAGGACGAGTCCCGCAATGGACGGAGATTTCAGAACCACATTCGTACGGGAGCCGGGCGCCCTGAGGCACCATCCGGCGCTTGTGCTGAACGCGGATTACAGGCCGTTGTCTTACTACCCGCTGAGCCTATGGACGTGGCAGGAAGCGGTGAAGGCCAAGTTTCTCGACCGGGTCGACATCGTGGCGGAATACGACGAGGTCGTCCGAAGCCCGAGTATGAGCATCAGGATACCCAGCGTGGTCGTCCTGAAGGATTTCGTGAAACCCCAGAAGCGCGTGGCCTTCACGCGCTTCAATCTTTTTCTGAGGGACGAATTCCGCTGCCAGTACTGCGGGACCAAGGCGGAGCTGACCTTCGATCACGTGATCCCGCGGGCGCGCGGCGGCATCACGAGCTGGGAAAACGTCGTGGCGGCCTGCGCGCCCTGCAACCTGCGCAAGGGATCGCGGAGCCTGCGCCAGTCGGGCCTGAGCCTGCGCAAGGTGCCGCGGCAGCCCACGGCGGGCGAGCTTCTGAACATGGGGCGGCGCTTTCCGCCGAACCACCTGCACGACAGCTGGATCGACTTCCTCTACTGGGACGCGGAACTGGAGGCCTGAGCGGGCGCGTCCCGGGGGGCCGTGCAGTTGTCAGGGCGAATAGTATGCGCTTGCCCGTTGTGCGAGTTGTCCGCCTGAGGTCTGCGGACGCCGGTGCACTGGTCCTGGCATTGGTGCCCTGATCGCAGCAGCGCCCCTCTGAAGGGACGGATCAGCCGGGCAGGGTGACGACGATGGCCTTGCCGCCGGTTGCGACCACGGTGTGTTCGTACTGGACGACCGGCGCCTGCGGGTCGGCGCGCAGGGTCCAGCCGTCACCGCCGTCGGCGGCCCAGAGCGCGCCGGTGGACAGGAACGGCTCTACCGTCAGGACAAGGCCGTTGTGGATGCGCCGCTTGTCCTTGTTGGGCCATGTGGCGATCTCTCCGGGATATTCGTGCAGCGACCGACCGACGCCGTGGCTGGCGAGGTTGCGCACCAGCGTGTAGCCCCGGTCGGAGGCGAAGCGCCCGATGGCCTGCCCGATCCCGTCCAGCCTGCGGCCCGCGCGGACCTGCGCGATGCCGATCTGCATCGCCCGCCTGCCGTCCCGGCAGAGCCGGTCGAGCGAGGGTTTCACCGGCGGCACGCGGTGGGTCGCGCCGGTGTCGGCGAAGTAGCCGTTCTTCGAGGCGGAAACGTCGATGTTCACGAGGTCGCCTGCGGCGATCACCCGGTCGCCCGGGATGCCGTGGGCGATGTCCTCGTTCACGCTGATGCAGGTGGCGCCGGGGAAGTCGTAGACCTGTTCGGGGGCCGAGACCGCGCCGTGCCGGTCGAGATACGCGCGCCCGATGGCGTCGAGTTCGCGGGTGGTCATGCCCGGCTCCATCGCCTGTGCCATCGCGCGCAGGGTGTTGGCGACGATGCGGCCGATCTCTTTCAGCCCGTCGAGGTCTTCCTGTCTGTCGATGGTCATGGCCGCGCTCCGTTGGGTGTCTGTCGCGACAGATAGCGCAAGCGTCGCAGTTTGTCCCGGGGTCATGGCGCTTGTGCGCGCCGCGTCGCGGCGGCAGGTTTGGCGGGACCTGTCCAAGCGAGGTGGCGCGCCGGTGTCCCGACTGATCCTGATGAACCCCAATTCGAACGCCGCGACCACGCAGGCCATGGTCGCCATCGCCCGGCAGATTCTGCCCGGGGTCGAAGGCTGGACCGCACCGAGGGGGCCGGGGATGATCGTCACCGAAGAGGCGCTGGCCGCCGCAGCGGAGGAGGTGGCCTCGGCCGACCTCGGCGATGCGGCGGGGGTGATCGTCTCTGCCTTCGGCGATCCGGGGATGGCGGCGCTGGCCGCGCGGCTCGACTGTCCGGTGGTGGGCATCGGCGCTTCTGCTGCGGCAGAGGCGGGCGCGGGCGGGCGCAGCTTTGCCGTGGTGACGACGACGCCGGGCCTCGAACGGTCGGTGGACAGGCTGATGCGTGCCCATGCCGGGGAGGGCCGCTACCTGGGGTGTTTCCTGACGGAGGGCGATCCGCTGCGCCTGATGGAGGACGCCGACACGCTCGACCGCGCGCTCATGGAGGGGATCGGGCGGGCCGCGGGGCAGGGCGCGGCGGTGGCGATCATCGGCGGCGGACCGCTGGGAGAGGCGGCAGAGCGGCTGGCGGATCGGTCGCCGATTCCCCTGATCGCGCCGATCCGGGCGGCGGCGCGGGCGCTGCGTGCGCGTCTGGACGGGCCCTGCCGCTAATTTGGCATCAAAAGGGTGTACCTTGTGCACCTTTTTGCAGCAGCCGAGCCCTCTCAGCCTGTTTTCTGAGCGGCGGCCCCGGAGGTCCGTCCGCCATCCCCGGCTGACACGTTTCGTGGCTGGCAAGCAGATTGTGCACTTGGCCAGAATTTGTGCCGTGGATGCCGCAACGACGGCGTCGGGAGACCGGCCGGGCCGCTGTGCCCGGACCAGAACACGGAGAGGTATCTATGAAGACTTTCGGAAAGGGCGTTGCGGCCCTTGCCACGGCCGTCACGCTGTTGTGCGGCGGCATGGTCCAGGCGCAGGGCACCCTGCGCGTGGGCATGACGGCGGCAGACATCCCGCTCACCACCGGCCAGACCGACCAGGGCGGCGAAGGCATGCGGTTCATGGGCTACACGGTCTACGACTCGCTGATCGAATGGGACCTGACGAGCGCCGACAAGCCCTCCGTCCTGATCCCCGGCCTTGCGACCGAATGGTCGGTGGGCGACGACCAGCTGACCTGGACGTTCAAGCTGCGCGAAGGCGTGACCTTCCACGACGGTTCGCCCTTCACCGCGGAAGTGGCGGTCTGGAACTTCGAGAAGCTCCTGAACGACCAGTCGGAACAGTATGACCCGCGCCAGTCCGCGCAGGGCAAGTCGCGCATTCCGGCGGTCGCCTCCTACGAGGCGGTGGACGACCTGACGCTGACCATCACCACCAAGGAACCCGACGCGACGCTGCCCTATCAGCTTGCGTGGATCCTGATGTCGTCGAAGGCGAACTGGGAGGCGATGGACAAGGACTGGGAAAAGGTCGCCATGTCGCCGTCGGGCACCGGCCCGTGGAAGCTGGAGACCTTCGTGCCGCGTGAACGCGCCGAAATGGTCCCCAACACCGAGTACTGGGACGAGGACCGCATCCCCAAGCTGGACAAGATGGTGCTGCTGCCGCTGCCCGAACCGAACGCCCGCGCCGCGGCGCTGATGTCGGGGCAGGTGGACTGGATCGAGGCGCCCGCGCCCGACACCATTCCGGCGATGGAAGGCAACGGCTTCGTCATCTCGTCGAACGCCTATCCGCACAACTGGACGTGGCACCTGTCGCGGCTGGAGGGTTCGCCCTGGAACGACATCAACGTCCGCAAGGCAGCCAACCTCGCCATCGACCGCGAAGGCATGATGCCGCTGCTGGGTGGCCTGATGGTCCCGGCGAAGGGCTTCCTGCCGCCGTCCTCGCAGTGGTTCGGCAACCCCGAGTTCGACGTGACCTACGACCTCGAGGCCGCAAAGGCGCTGATGCAGGAATCCGGCTACGGCCCCGACAATCGCCTGGCGGTCAAGGCGCTGATCTCGCCGTCGGGTTCGGGCCAGATGCTGCCGCTGCCGATGAACGAATACGTCCAGCAGAGCCTTGCGGAGATCTGGATCGACGTGGAATTCATGGTCGTCGAGTGGAACCAGATGATCAACCTGTGGCGCGCGGGCGCGGCGGATGCGTCGGTCGACGGGTCGCAGTCGATCAACTTCACCTACTTCATCCAGGACCCGTTCACCGGTCTGATCCGTCACCTCGACTGCAACCTGATCGCGCCGAACGGCACCAACTGGGGCCATTACTGCGACGAGGAGATGCAGGCGCTGTTCGAAGGCATCAAGACCACCTTCGATCCCGAAGAGCAGAACGCGGTGCTGCAGAAGACCCACGAGAAGTTCGTGAACGACGCGCTGTTCCTGTTTGTCACGCATGACGTGGCACCCCGCGCGATGAAGCCCTCCGTGAAAGGCTTCGTGCAGGCGCAGAACTGGTATCAGAACTTCTCCTCCATCACGATTGAAGAGTAAAAGGCCCGCCCCGCCGCCCTTTGCTGGGTGGCGGGGCCTCTCGGAAGGGGCTCACACGTGCTCAGCTATCTACTTCGCCGCATCCTGCTGGTTCTTCCGGTCGCCTTCGGCGTCTCGGTCATCTGCTTTCTGCTGGTGCAGATCGCGCCGGGCGATCCGCTGACCGCCATCATGCCGGTCGACGCCACCGCCGAGGAACAGGCCGCGATGCGTGCCGCCTACGGTTTGGACAAGCCCCTGCCGGTGCAATACGCCATCTGGATCGGCAACCTCGTGCAGGGCGACATGGGAAAGTCCATCGCCACCGGCCGCCCCGTTGCCGGAGAAGTGTTCGGCGCTGTCCAGAACTCGCTTCTGCTGGCCGCTTCCGCCGCCGTCATCGCCTTTCCCATCGGCATCTTCCTCGGCTTCCTCGCGGGGTATTTCCGTGACACCTGGATCGACAGGGGCGTGACCGCGCTGTCGATCACCGGGGTTTCGGTGCCGAACTACTGGTTGGGCATCGTCCTGGTCATCATCTTCTCGGTCAACCTCGGCTGGCTGCCATCCATGGGCGCGGGCCCGGGCGGAAGCCAGGCGTGGGAATGGGACTGGGCGCACATGCGCCACCTGATCCTGCCCGCCGTGACGCTGGCGGTGGTGCCCATCGGTATCGTCGCGCGCACGGTGCGGGCGCTGGCGGGCGACATCCTGACCATGGACTTCGTGCAGGCATTGTATGCGAAGGGCATGAGCCGGGCCGACGTGCTGCGCCACGTCGCCCGCAACGCCGCCGCCACCGCGCTGTCGGTCATGGGCCTGCAGCTTGGTTACCTGCTGGGCGGTTCGATCCTGATCGAGACGGTCTTCAACTGGCCCGGCTCAGGCTTCCTGCTGTCGAACGCGATCTTCCAGCGCGACCTGCCGCTTCTGCAGGGCACGATCCTTGTGCTGGCGCTGTTCTTCGTGGCGATGAACCTGATCGTCGACGTGGCACAGGCCGCCATCGACCCGCGCATCCAGAGGACCTGACCCTTGGCCCTGACGGACACGAAAATGACGGATACCATAACATCACATGATCCAGCCGCGGCAGAGCCCGCCCCGGTCGCCAAGCCGCAGGGCTACTGGCAGGGCGTGGGCGCGCGGCTGGTGCGCGATCCCCTGACCATGATCTGCTTCGGCGTGCTGATGCTGCTGATCCTCTCGGCGATCTTCGCGCCATGGCTGGGGCTGGCGGATCCTTACAAGGGCTCGATGATCGCCCGCCTGAAGGCACCGGGCACAGAAGGCTACCCGCTGGGCACCGACGAACAGGGCCGCGACATGCTGGCCCGGCTGATCTACGGCGGGCGGCTGACGCTGTTCATCGGGCTGATGCCGGTGGTCTTCGCCTTCTTCATCGGCTCGGCGCTCGGGATCGTCGCGGGCTACGTCGGCGGCATGACCAACACCATCATCATGCGCACCGTGGACGTCTTCTTTGCCTTCCCGTCGGTGCTGCTGGCCATCGCCATTTCCGGCGCGCTGGGGGCGGGGATCTTCAACAGCCTCGTATCGCTGACCATCGTCTTCATCCCGCCGATCACCCGCGTGGCCGAAGCGGTGACCTCCGGGGTGCGCGCGCTCGACTACATCGACGCGGCGCGGGCGACGGGGGCAAACGCGTGGACCGTGATCCGGGTGCATGTCATCGGCAACGTGCTGTCGCCGATCTTCGTCTATGCCACCTCGCTGACCTCGGTCTGCATGATCCTCGCGGCGGGCCTGTCATTCCTCGGCATCGGGGTGCGCCCGCCTGAACCGGAGTGGGGGCTGATGCTGAACACCCTGCGCTCTGCCATCTACGTGAACCCGTGGCTGTCGGCGCTGCCGGGGGTGATGATCTTCGTCACCTCGCTGTGCCTGAACCTGCTGAGCGACGGGCTGAGGAGTGCGATGAATGTCCGCGACTGACCTTTATGCGCCTATCGAGGACAAGGGCGGCCCGGCGCAGCCGCTGATCTCCGTCCGCGGTCTGAAGAAGTATTTCCCGGTGCGCGGCGGCATCCTCGGCCGCGCGCAGGCGCAGGTGCAGGCGGTGGACGGCGTCTCCTTCGAGGTCGCCAAGGGCGAGACGCTGGGCATCGTCGGCGAATCCGGTTGCGGCAAGTCGACGACCGCCAAGCTGCTGATCGGCCTGACGGAGAAGGACGCGGGCGAGATCGTCTTCGACGGCGTGGCGCTGGGTCCGCGCCTGTCGCTGAAGGAGCTGCGCAAGGGCGTGCAGATGGTGTTCCAGGACAGCTATGCCACGCTCAACCCACGCATGACGATCGAGGCCTCCGTGGCCTTCGGCGCCAAGGTGCAGGGGCTCGACAATCCCGAGGTCCGCGCCCGCAAGCTGATGGAACGCGTCGGGCTGGATCCGGCCCGCTTCGCGCACCGCTATCCGCACGAACTGTCCGGCGGGCAGCGGCAGCGGGTGAACATCGCCCGCGCGCTCGCCATGTCGCCGCGGCTGGTGGTGCTGGACGAGGCGGTCTCGGCGCTCGACAAGTCGGTGGAGGCGCAGGTGCTGAACCTGCTGTCGGACCTGCGCAAGGAATTCGGGCTGACCTACATCTTCATCAGCCATGACCTGAACGTGGTGCGCTACATCTCGGACCGCATCCTCGTGATGTATCTCGGCGAGGTGGTCGAGATCGCGCCGGTGGACAGCATCTGGGAACGCCAGGCGCATCCCTACACGCGGTCGCTGTTCTCGGCCATGCCGTCGATGGACCCCGACAACCGAACGAAGGAGCCGCCCCTTGCGGGCGATCCGCCGAACCCGATCAATCCGCCCTCCGGCTGCCGGTTCCACACGCGCTGCCGGTTCGCCTCCGAGGTCTGCAAGTCGAAGGTGCCGGTCCTGGGCGGGCTCTCCACCAACGCCGGGCACAGGGTCGCCTGCCACCTCTACGACGCGCAGTCGGGCCATCCGAAGGCAGGACAGGGGGTGCCCGCATGACCAGGCTTCTGGATATCCGCAACCTGTCGGTCCGCTTCGCGGGCAAGCGCACGGTGCACGCGATCAACGACGTCTCGCTCAGCATGGAGCAGGGAGAGACGCTGGCCCTGCTCGGTGAAAGCGGGTCGGGCAAATCGGTGACGCTGAAGACGCTCCTCGGCCTTCTGCCGCCGAAGCGCACGAAGATCGACGGTTCGATCCATGTGAACGGCGTGGACGTGCTGTCGCTGAAGGGCAAGGCGCTGCAGAAGTACCGCGGCGGCGAGGTCTCCATGGTGTTCCAGGAACCGGCGCTGGCGCTGGATCCGGTCTACACCGTCGGCCACCAGATCGCGGAATCGGTGATGCGCCACAAGGGCGTCAGCCGGGAGGACGCCATGTCCACCGCGCTCGACATGCTGGACCGGGTGCGCATCCCTTCGGCCAACCGACGCCTGCACAACTACCCGCACGAACTGTCGGGGGGCATGCGGCAGCGGGTGATGATCGCTTTGGCGCTGGCATGTCGTCCGCGCCTTCTGCTGGCGGACGAGCCGACCACGGCGCTCGACGCCACGGTGCAGATCCAGATCCTGCTGCTGCTGCGCGAGTTGCAGAAGGAATTCGGCATGGGCGTGATCTTCGTCACCCACGACATCGGCGTGGCGGTTGAGATCTCCGAGCGGGTCGCGGTGATGTACGCCGGCCAGATCGCCGAGGAGGGCACCACGCGCGAGATCATCCGCGACGGGCGCCATCCCTATACGCAGGGTCTTCTGGCAGCCAACCTGCACGACGTGGCGCGCGGAGAGCGGCTGAACGCCATCCCCGGTGCGCCGCCCGCTCTGGAAGAACGGCCCGACTCGTGCTCTTTTGCGCCCCGATGCCCACGGGTCCTGCCGGAGTGCCGCGCCGCGCTGCCGCCGATGATCGAGCCGGCCCCGCGCCGCCGCGTCGCCTGCCTTCGCGCCGAAGAGCCCGTCGTCGCCGAATGACTGAAAGACCGGAAACCACATGCTGATCGACAAAGACCCCTTCCGCTGCTTCATGCCTTACCCGCCGGTGCGCGTGGCCTCTGCCGGGGGCGGACCGTTGGCGGGGCTCACGCTGGGCGTGAAGGACATCTACGACGTGGCGGGCTACCGCACCGGGTCGGGCTGCCCGACAGCGCTCGCCATGAGCGATATCAAGCAGGCGAACGCCCCGGCGGTGGAGGCCCTGCTGGAGGCCGGCGCTGCCTTTGTCGGCAAGACCCATACCGACGAACTGGCGTGGTCGATGTACGGCATGAACGCGCATTTCGGCACGCCGGTGAACCCGGCGGCGCCCGACCGCATCCCGGGCGGGTCGTCTTCGGGGTCTGCCGTGGCGGTGGCCGCGGGGCTGTGCGACATCGCCGTGGGATCGGACACCGGCGGATCGGTGCGCGCCCCCGCCAGCTTCTGCGGGATCTGGGGCATCCGGCCGACACATGGCGTGATCTCGCTCGAGGCGGTGCAGAAACTGGCGTCGAGCTACGACACCTGCGGGCTCTTCGCGCGCGACGGCCAAACGCTCCTGCGCGCCATGTCGGTCCTGATGGAGGACACGGCACCCCTGCCGGAAGCGCCGCGTCTGATGCGGCCCGTGGACATGCTGGCGCAACTGGGACCGGAGCAGCGGGCGGTCTACGAGGCGGCCTTCGGCGGGCTGGAGGCGGCGGAGGTCACGGTCTTCCCGGAAGGGGTGGAGGCGACCTACAAGACCTTCCTCGCCACCATGTCGGCGGACGCGAAGGTCGACGTGGTGCCGTTCATCCGTTCCTCCGGCATGCCGCTGGTGCGCGGCATCGACGGGCGCGCGGATGCAGCCGAAGCCCTGACAGAGGCGGAGGCCGAGGTCGCCCGCACCGCCCGCGCGGCCTTCACCGCGTCGATGGACCGGCTGCTGGGTGCCGAAGGGGTCCTGCTGGCGCCGGTCGTGCATGACGCGCCGTTCCGGCTGGATGCGCCGGTCGAGGTCTTCGACGGCTACCGGCACGACGCGATGCGGCTTCTGTGCGTGGCGGGGCTGGCCGGCTTGCCACAGGTGGTGATGCCCGCGGGCAAGGTCGACGGCGCGCCCTACGGCGTCTCGCTGATCGGGCCGCGCGGCTCGGACCTGTCGCTGATCCGGGCGGCCATGGCGCTGACCGCGGTGCCGGCATGAGCTGCCCTATCGAGGCGAAGCTGGCGGAGATGGGGCTGGAACTGCCACCCTCCGCCCCGTCGCGCGCCCTGTTCCTGCCGGGCAAGATCACCGCCAACCTGTTGTTCCTGTCCGGCCAGATCTGCGAGTGGGAAGGACAGCCGAAGTACTTCGGGCCGGTGGGCGAGGGGTTTGACATGGCCGAAGGGCAGGCGGCGGCACGGATGTGCGCGCTGAACCTGCTGTTCTGCATCAAGAAGGTCGCCGGGTCGCTCAGCCGGGTGAAGGAGGTCGTCCGGCTGGGCGGCTTCGTCGCGGCGCCGCCGGATTTCGGCGAGGGGCCGATGATCGTGAACGGCGCCTCGCAGCTTTTCATCGACCTCTACGGCGATGCGGGCCGCCATGCGCGCACCGCGGTCAACGTGTCCTCTCTCCCGGCAAAGGCGCTGGTGGAGGTCGATGCGGTGATCGAGCTGACCTGATTTTCGGCTGGCGCGCCCGGCGCGCTCAGGCGTCGAGCGTGGCGGCAATGCTGAGCAGCAGGTCCTCGCCGCCGTGTCGGCCCACAAGTTGCATCCCGATGGGCAGGCCGTTCGCACGCCCCGCCGGGAAGGCCATGGCGGGCAGGCCGGACGCATTGACCCAGCCGGTATAGACGGCGTGGCCGCGCGGTCCGGCGGGCTGGCCGTCAATGGTGTCCGGGTAGACCTCCGTCGCGGGCCATGGTGGCGCGGCGGCGGTCGGCATCAGCACCGCGTCATGCCCCCAGAGGTCGCGGACCTCCTCGCGCAGGGCGAAGACCCGGGTCAGCGCCTCGTAAAGCTGGACGGCAGAGACCTGCGCGCCGCGCGCCGCCATCGCCTTGTACTTGTCTGCGGCGGCTTCCATCACCGCCGGGTCGCGCCAGCCCAGATGGGCGAGACCGATCTCCGCCAGTCCCGACCAGACCTCGTTCAGCGGATCGAGGTCGAGGGGCAGCGGGCTTTCGGTGACGTCGTGGCCCAGTGCGCGCAACCGGTCCATCGTCTCGGCAAAGGCTGCGCGGATGGATGCGTCGCAGGGGGCGTCGGCGATGCGCCCGACCGCGAGGATGCGGGCGGGG
Organism: Sagittula sp. P11; assembly: GCF_002814095.1. Classification (NCBI taxonomy): domain Bacteria; kingdom Pseudomonadati; phylum Pseudomonadota; class Alphaproteobacteria; order Rhodobacterales; family Roseobacteraceae; genus Sagittula; species Sagittula sp. P11. Next base: position 61,031 of record NZ_CP021913.1, on the reverse strand, counting down.
CGGGTCACGGGCCGGACCGGGCGCCCGGCAAGGACACCGTGGAACAGCGCGAGGTCGCGGGCGGAACGCGTGATCGGGCCGACCGTCTCGAAATCGAGCAGGACCTGCGGCAGCCCATTGCCGCGCGGCACGCTGCCGATCCCGGGTTTCAGCCCCCAAAGCCCGGTGTAGCCCGCAGGTCGCCGGATGGAGCCGCCGCCGTCCGTGCCGATCCCGGCCACCGCCATGCCGGACGCCACGGCCGCGACCACCCCGCCGGAAGATCCCCCGGGCGTCAGCGCCGGGTCGAACGGATTGCGGGTCACGCCGAAGGCTGCATTGGCGGTGTAGCCTTCGACTGCGAACTCCGGCGTGTTGCCCTTGCCGAGGACGATGGCCCCGGCGGCGCGCAGGGCGGCGACCGGCTTCTCGTCATGATCCGGCACGCGGCGCCCGAGCTCCGGATTGCCCCATGCCGCCGGAAGACCGGCGGACACGAGGTTGTCCTTCACGATCACCGGCACGCCGTCGAGCGGACCAAGGGGTGTGCCCGCCTGCCAGCGGTCGCGGGCGGCGCGGGCGAGGTCGCGCACATCGGCGGCGCGGGCCGAGAAGGCGTTCAGCCCGGGTTCGCGTTGGTCGATGGTGCCGAGGTGGCGTTCCATCACTTCGACGGGGTCGCTGGTCCCAGTGCCGAAGGCGTCGATGAGGGCGGTGGCGTCGGGCAGGGTCTTCATGGTGTCGAGGCTCATCGTCCGACCGCCTCCGGAAGCCAGGTTGCGATGGAGGGCCAAAGGATCAGGGCCGAGGTGAAGAGCAGCATGAGCGCGGCATAGGGCACGGCGCCGGTGACGACGTCGGTGAAGGGACCCTTGTCGTTCCGGACGCCCTGCACGACGTAGAGGTTCATGCCCACCGGCGGGGTGATCATGCCCAGTTCGCACATAAGGACCACGAAGATGCCGAACCAGACCGGGTCGATGCCCGCGGCGGTGACGATCGGAACGACGATCGGGATCGTCAGAACCTGCATGGACAGCACGTCCATGAACATGCCGAGGATCACGTAGAACAGCATCAGCGCGAAAAGCAACTCTACCGGCGTGAGGCCGAGGCTGTCGACCCAGACCGTCATCACCCGGGTCACGCCGCCAAGCGCGAGCGTCACGTTCAGGGTGAAGGCGGCGACGATGATCATGAGGATCATGCCGGTCGTGCGTGCTGTCTTGCGGAAACAGACGTCGAGGAAGTCGCGGGTCAGCTTGCCCTCCGCCGCGACGAAACCGAGTGCGGTCAGCACGGCCAGCGCTGCGCTTTCGGTCGGCGTGGCGATGCCGAGGTAGATGGAGCCCATGACGATGGCAAAGACGGTGGCAGCGGGCACGAGGTTCTTCAGCGCGCGGATCTTCACCGCCCAGGGCACATGCGCGTCCTCGAAGGCGCCGCCGGGCGACAGGATGTCCTGCGCGGCGATGAAGACCATGAACAGGAGCGTCAGCAGGATGCCGGGCACGATGCCCGCGATGAAGAGCTGCCCGACGGAGACGCTGGCCAGCGAGCCGTAGACCAGGAGGTTGACCGACGGCGGGATGAGGATGCCCAGCGTGCCGCCCGCCGCCAGCGACCCCAGCGCGCGGGAGGGGCGGTAGCGGCGTTCGGTGAGCGCGGGCAGGGCGACGGTGCCGACGGTTGCGGCGGTGGCGACGGAAGAGCCGGATGTCGCCGCGAACAGCGAGCAGCAGCCGATGTTGGTGTGCAAAAGGCCGCCGGGCAGCCGCCCGAGCCAGAGCGCCAGCGTGCCATACATGCGGTCGGCAAGGCCCGAGCGCAGCAGCAGTTCCCCCAGCAGGATGAACAGCGGAATGGCGGTCAGAACCGGCTCGTTCGAGGTGCCCCAGAGCACCGGCCCCATGCTTTTCAGCAGGACGGGTCCGTAAAGGATCATGCCGCCTGCGACGCCTATTGCAACCATCACGGTGGCGACCGGCAGCCCGGCCAGAAGCAGGCCCATCATCACGATGAAGCCCACGAGGATGTCGAGAATACCCATGTGTCAGCGGTCCTGAAGCTGCCGGAGCTCTTCGGAAAGCTCCTCTTCGGCGGAGGTCGGGTTGAATTCGGCGGCAAGCTGGGCATGGCGGCCTGTGAGGAACAGCCGGGTCGCGCGGCCTGCGAGGACGAAGGAGCAGAGCGCAAAGACCGCGAGGCCCGCGTACCATGCGGACTGCGGCCAGATGAGCGGCGTGCGCCAGGGCGTCGCGGCGGTGGAGCCGTAGTCGAGCGTGTCGGCGATGACGAACCAGCCGACATAGAGGAAGAACAGCCCAAGGATGCCGAGCGACAGCACCGACAGCCAGTCGAGCGCGGCCTGCACCTTCAACGGGAAGCGCGCGTGCAGCACGTCGATGCGGATGTGTGCGCGGTCGGCCATGGCAACGATGAAGGACAGTGCGGCCCCGAGGGCGAGGACGTATCCGCCCAGCTCGTCGGCGCCCTGAAGGGAGGTGTTGAAGACCTTGCGCAGCACCGTTTCCAGCGCGACGAAGGCAGACAGGAACAGGAGCGCCCATCCGAACAGGCGGCTGATCCATGTGGCAAGGCGGTCCATTCGGTGTCTCCGGGCGAGGGTAAGGGCGCCCCCGGGCCGTCGCCGGCCCGGGGGCATCGGGGGAATTACATGCTCTGGCCGGTGGCGGCGGTCCACGCGTCCGAGCAGCCCGGGTTGGTGGCGTCGCAGACTTCTTTCCACGCCGGGAAGGAGACGTTCGGCACGGCGGTGCCCACCAGTTCCTTGTCGGCGGCGGTCGGCTCCACCAGCTTCAGGTCGTAGGAGGTGCCGGTCTCGCAGGGCTCGGCGCCGGTGTTGCAGTTCACCGCGTCGTCGAACAGCTCCTCGGAGTAGGCCCAGATCTTGTCGGACAGCTTGTCGAAGCCCGCCTGCAGCTTGTCCTGCTGCTCCGGCGTCATCTTGTTCCATGTGTCGAGGTTGATGCCGTAGCCGTTCATCGCAAGCTGGAAGGCAATCGGCAGGGTGTAGGAGGTCACTTCCGGCCAGCCGGCGGAATTGGCGGACGACGGGCCGGTGATGGCGCAGTCGACCACGCCGCGGGCCAGCGACTGCTGCACCTCGGGGAAGCTGAGCGGGACGGGCGTGCCGCCGACGAGGCTGATGAATTCGGCCAGGTTCTGGTCGTAGACGCGGACCTTCAGGCCCTTGAGGTCGGCCAGAGAGCCGATCTCCGGTTCGCAGAACAGGACCTGCGGACCGAACGGCCAGACGCCCAGCAGCTTGGTGTTGAACTTCTCCTGCAGGCGGGCGTCGACAACGGGGGCGAAGGCTTCGACCGTCTTCTTGCCGGTTTCGTAGTCGGGGTTCAGGCCGACGAGGTCGAGGCCGAGGATGGTGGGTTCGTCGCGGCTGACCTGCGACAGGCGCAGCGAGACGATGTCGAACAGGCCGTCCTTGAGGATGCGCAGCTGCTCGGTGTCCTTGATGCCGGTGACGTCGACCGGCTGGTAATCCGCGGTGAAACCTTCGAGGCCGGTTTCCTCGGCGAAGTTCTCGAAGAACGGCTGTTCGACGTTCTTCTGGATGAGGCCGGTTGCGACGGGCTGGCCCATCACGCGCAGGGTTTCGGCGGACGCAGGCACGGCGAGGACGGCCAGCGCCGCGGCGCAGGTTGCGATCGTTCGGATCATGGGTGTCTCCTTGGTGGGTCTTTGTCGTGTGGTTCTGTGTTCAGGACAGGGCTGCGAAACGTGCGAAGACGCTCCCCCATCCGGTGACGCGCGACGGGTCCAGCCCGGTCTCGCGCAGGCAGTGCGCCGCTGTGACGGCGACGGAATCGAGCACCGGGATGCCGGTGGCTTCTTCGATGCGCGCCGCTTCGGGGGCGCCGCGGAAGTTGGTGCAGACGATGGCGATGGCGTCCGGTTCAGAGGCCGCGACCTCCTCGACCATGGCACCGACCCGGGCCGCCGGGTAGGTGGCGAAGCTGTAGTTGCCCTTGTCGTCGAGCCGCCGGGTGGCGGTGACCTCGATCCCCTGTGCGGCGTAGTTCGCGATCATCCGGGTCTCGATATCCTCGATATACGGCGTGACGACGCCAAGCCGCCGGACATTCATCGCCCTGAAGAGTGTGTCGTAGGCGAGGATCGTGGAGGTGGCGGGGACGCCTGTCCGCTCGGTGATGGCAGCGCAGAGGGCGCGGTCCTTCTCCAGCCCCAGCCACGAGGCCGAGGTGCCGTTCCACGCGATCAGGTGGGGTTTCGCCTCCGCCAGCCGCTCGGCGGCTTCCAGGATCGGTTCGAGTGTGAACTGCGACTGCGACGCCTCCGACATGGAGATCTCGACCACGCGGAAGCGGCCGAAGTGCGCGGTGGCGGCGTCGCCGAAAGGCGCGAACATCGCCGAGGTGTAGGGTTCCAGCACGGTGTTGGAGGACGGCGTGAGCATCCCGATGCGGATGCCGTCGACGGGATCGAAGCTCATGCCGCGACCTCCGGCTTGGCACGGGCGACGTGGTGCCCTTTGGGCTGGCCCACGGGTTCGCCGTCCTGCATGACGGTCTGCCCGCGCAGGATGGTCCGCACGGGCCAGCCCGTCACCTCGAAACCCTCCCAAGGCGTATAGTCGGCGCCGTGGTGCAGGATGTCCTGCGTGATGGTGCGGGTCATCGACGGATCCCAGAGCACGATGTCGGCGTCCATGCCGATGGCGATGCTGCCCTTGTGTTCCAGCCCGTAGATGCGGGCGTGGTTGGTGGCGGTCAGCGCGGCAAAGGTCTGCAGGCTGATACGGCCCTTTGTGACGCCTTCGGAGAACAGGATCGGCAGGCGCGTTTCCACGCCCGGGATGCCATTCGGGATGTTGCGGAAGGACTTGCGCGCGCCGGGCACGTCCTTGCCGTGGCTGTCGTCGAAGCGGAACGGGCAATGGTCGGAGGAAAAGACGTCGAAGGCGCCGGAGGTCAACCCGGTCCAGATCGCCGCCTGTTCGGCGGTGTCGCGCGGCGGCGGAGAGCACACCCATTTCGCCCCCTCGAAACCCGCGCGGTCCAGATCGTCGGCGGTCAGGGTGATGTACTGCGGGCAGGTCTCGGCCAGCACGCGCACGCCGCGGGCCCTGGCGCGCTGGATTTCTTCAAGGGCGGCACCGTTCGAGACATGCACGATCATCACCGGCACGCCCGCGACCTCGGCCAGCGTGGTGGCGCGGTGGGTGGCTTCGCGTTCGACGGGGACGGGACGGGTGCGGGCGTGGTTGACCGGAGAGGTCTGGCCCGTGCGCTCCGCCTTGTCGCGCAGGAACTCGATGGCGTCCTCGTTCTCGGCATGGACAAGGGTCAGCGCGCCCTGTTCGCGGGCCACGTCCATGACCTGCAGGATCTCCGCATCGGTCAGGCGCATGCCCTGATAGGTCATGAAGACCTTGAAGCTGGTCATCCCCTCGGCGATCAGCGCGGGCAGGTCCTGGCCCAGCGTCACCGGGTCGGCCTTTGTCACGATCAGGTGGAAGGACACGTCGGTCAGGCACTGGCCTTCGGCCTTCGCCATGTAGGCGGCCACGGCGTCGCGCAGGGTCTGGCCTTCGGTCGCGAGGCAGAAGGGCATGACGGTGGTGTTCCCGCCGCAGGCCGCGGAGCGCGTGGCGGAGGCGAAGTCATCCGCCATCTCGACACCCGGTCCGGAGGGCTGCGAGATATGTATGTGGCTGTCGATGCCGCCGGGCATGGCGATCAGGCCGGTGGCGTCGATGACCTCGCGCCCGTAGAGCCCGCTGCCCAGCGTCACGATCCGCCCCGCGACGATGCCGATCTCGCACGCTGTCACCGCGCCGGAGGTCACGACGCGCGCGCCTTTTATCACCGTGTCATGGGTCTGGCTGTGGGGGGCGTTGTCTTGCATTTCTTCGTGATCTTTCTGTTGGCGGGCCGAACCGTCGACCCCAAGGCTAGCGACGGTTCGAATTGCCATCCATGACAAAATGTGTGACTTTCCGTTCTCGAATTGAGAATGGATAATTCGGGTATTCGCATGAAAATGCATCTCGTTCCGCGCCCTTTGCTTTATGTTGAGGCAGTTGCCGAACACGGATCGGTGCAGGCCGCATCGCGCGCCCTGGGAATCGCCGCCTCGGCCATCGACCGGCACATCAAGGCGCTGGAAGAGGCCAACCGCGCGCCGCTGTTCGAACGCCTGCCGCGCGGCATGCGCCCCACAGCCGCCGGAGAGGCGGTCGTCGTCATGGCGCGCCGCTGGCGTTCGGATGCCGAGCGGCTGGAAACCGACCTGCAGGAGATGCGCGGACAGGAACGCGGCAGCGTGCGGCTTGCCGCGATGGACAGCATGGCGAACGGCGTCCTCGAGGACCTGCACGTCTGGCTGAGAGAAGAGCACCCGCAGCTGCGCCTGAACCTCGACATCGTGCCGCCGTCACAGGCGGCGCGGCAACTGGACGAGGGCGCGGTGGAGGTCGCCATCGCCTTCGACATGCCGCGCCTGCGCCACCAGCACGTGCTCTGGACCGACAAGCTGCGTTTCGGCTGTATCGTCGCGCCGGAACATCCACTTGCGGTGGAGGCCGAGGTCTCGCTCGCCAAGCTGTCGGGCCATGCGCTGGTGTCGCAAAGCGCGCGGCTGCCGATCCGGCAATACATGGACAACCGCCACGCCTGGTTCTTTGCAGAGAACGTGCCGGTGCTGGCGTCGAACTCGCTTCAGGTGCTGAAGCGTGCGCTGCTTCGGGGCGATGTGGCGATGATCACCTCCGAACTCGACGTTCTGCCGGAGCTGCGCAGCGGCGATCTGCTGTTCCTGCCGCTGAAGGACAAGGGGCTGGTGCCGCCGACGATTTCCGTCGTGATCGACGCGCGGCGGGCGCTGTCGCGGGCGGCGCGGCTGGTGGCGGAGTACCTGGTCGAGCGGACGGGCGGTCTGCTGGCCGAGGCGCGCGAGGACACCTAGGCGAGGGTGCAGCCGATACCGCCGAAGCCGTCGATGTGCCCGAGGACCTTCGTCCCGGCGGGAAAATACTCGAGACCGGAGAGCGAGCCGGTGATGACGGTCTGCCCCTTGCGCAGCCCGCCGCAATGCCGGCCCACATGTGCGCAGAACAGCGCGAGGTTGGCGAGGGCGGAGCCGCCGGGCACCGTCGCAGGCCCGTCGATCACGGTGCGGTCGTTGCAGGTGAGCCGCGCGTTGACGGTGGAAAAGTCACTGCCGTCCCAATCCTCCAGCGCCGGGCCGAGGATCAGGCCCGCGTTGATCTGCATGTCGGCCAGCTTGGTCATCGGATCGAGTTCACGGCCCGTCAGGCGGGTGTCCACCAGTTCGAGAACGATCCGCGGGCGGAAGCTTTGCGCCGGGTTGTTCAGGTCGGGCGCGTCGTCGGTCAGGTATTCGAACCCGATCTCAAGCTCGATCCCGAGGAGGTCGATGACCGGAACCACCGCCCCCGAAGCGAGCGTCCGGCTGGCCGGGATCGGCGCGATGACCGGCGGGCCGTCGACCCGGTCCCCGACCTTGAAGCCGCTGACTGCGCCGAGGGCCGGCATCACGAGGGACTGGATGGCCAGCGCCTCTTCGTAGGTGGGCGCGGGAAGCGCGCTGGCGTCCGCCCGATGTCGCGAGGTGTGCGCCCCGGTGAGGGCGGCGGCATAGGCGTCGGTGGTGGTCATCGGTCAGGCTCCGGGCGCGGTTTGCGTCACTCTCGTGCGGCAACCGCGCCCGTGCAAGCCGGTTTCAGGCGAGATCCCGCATCGGCGCGGCCGGGACGGTGGCCGCCCGGTCCGGCGTCGGGCTGCGCGGCACGGTGCCCCAGATGGCGATCCGCACCGCCGCGTAGGAGATCAGCGCAGCGAGCGGCGGCAGGATCCACGGCAGCCATGCGACATTCGGTTCTACATCCATCAGGATCTGCCCGATCAGCGCCAGCACGGTGCCGATCGCAAAGACCAGCAGACCATGCTGCCCCAAGAGCCGCAGCGGCGCCGATGCCGTATGCGCGGCGATGCGGCGCACCACGGGCAGGCAGGACAGGACATAGAGCATCGCCAGCACATGCAGCAGGCGCGGCGCGGCCAGCAGCGTCTTGTTGTGCGTCGTGATGTGGTATGGCGCGCCAAGGCTGCTGAGCTGCGCCATCTTGTGGTTCATGAAGGATCCGAGGGCCGGAACATGCCGCCACGCGAAGGCGAAGACCACGAATAACAGCGCGGCGTAGAACAGGGTGCGGTTGACCGGGACCATCCGCTCTCCGCGCCGGTGCCGGTGGCCGATCATCAGCCCGACGAGGAAGATCAGCTGCCATGACAGCGGCGACAGAAACCAGCCGCCGCCGCCCGGATGGTTGGGGATGTTCAGCCGGTAGGCACCGGCGACCCACCACAGCGCGACAGAGGCGGTCAGCGTCTGCCACGGCCAGCGGATCGCGGCGGCGAGGATCAGCGGCCCGGCTATCATCAGGACGATGTAGGTGGGAAGGATGTTCACGTAGCCGATCTGGTAGCCGAGGATCGGAATGCCGGTCAGCGCCGCCCGCGTGTCGGAGTAGATCAGGCCCAGATTGTGCATCGTCCTGAACTTCGACAGCAGGAAGGTGTCCGCCGCCCAGGCAAAGAGGCCGAGCGCGATGACCGTCAGCAGGATCTGCACGAGGTACAGCGTCCACGCCCGTCGCCACATCGGCGTCAGCGCCGCGCGCAGCCCGCCCTTGCCGTCGAGCCAGCGGGCGATGGCAGGGGAATAGGCGATGCCCGCCGCGATGCCGGACATGACAAAGAACGCCTCTGCCGCGTCGGAAAAGCCGAGCTCCCGGTTGGTGATCGCCTCCCAAGGGTTGCCGGGCATGTGGTTGATGAGAATCATCATCAGCGCGACGCCGCGGAAGAAGTCAATCCGCGGATCGCGCTCCTTCGGCGCGGGGCCGGGCCGTGCGGGCATGGGGACGATCTTGCGGTCAGGTTGCGCGGACGGGGACATCGGACGTCTCGGGGTTGGCGTCAGAGGTCTGCTCTGCCGCGGTGTCTTGGGCGCGGTCGGTCCGCGCGCGCTCGCTCAGGACCCGGAAGGCTGCGATCACGGGCGCGGGGGCGGTTTCCTCGGGGGTGAGGAAGACGCTGCGGCCGACCGGGTGAGACGTCGAGGCCAGCAGGAGCGGCGCACCGATCATCGGCACGGTCACCGGCAGGAGCCACACGGTCAGCGCAGGAGCGAGGTAGGCGGCGGCCAGAAGGGCGGCCAGTCCGCAAAGCGCGATCCAGCCGGAGGCGCGCCATGCGTCGAGCAGGGACAGCCGTCCCTCGCCGCGCTGGTTGGCGGGCCAGCCGCCGTCCTGCCCGGACAACACCTGCACGACCGCGCGGGTCTGGTACATCAGCATGACCGGCGCCAGCAGCGAGGACAGCAGGATCTCCGTCGTGACGGAAGCGGCGGAGCGTGCGGTGCCGCCGAAATCGCGCGTCCGGCGGTCGAGCGCCGCGTGCAGCAGGATGCCGAATTTGGGCAGCAGAAGCAGGCCGATGATCCCGATAGCCAGCGCCACGATCTCGCGCGTGCGGTCGTCGGGGAAGACCGGGAACAGCTGGTGCGGTTCCGGGAAGTAGTCCGGCAGGGGAGCGGTCGCGGTCGCGGCGACGGAGGTCACAAGGAACGCGGCCCAGAGCAGCGGCACGAGGTAGGATGCGATGCCCTGGACAAAGACGAAGCGGCTCCACCCCAGAAGGCCCGGCGCGCCGACAAGCCGCATGTGCTGCAGGTTGCCCTGGCACCAGCGGCGGTCGCGGCGGGCAAAGGCCACGATGTTGTCCGGGCCTTCCTCGTAAGAGCCGGGAATGGTGCTGTCGAGTTCGACCCGCCAGCCGCCGCGCGCCAGAAGCGCCGCCTCGACGTAGTCGTGGCTCAGGATGACACCGCCGAAGGGCGGTGTGCCGCGCAGCACGGGCAGTCCGCAGCACTGGGCAAGGGCGCGCACGCGCACGATGGCATTGTGCCCCCAGAACGGCCCGGTGCCGCCCTGCATCCGCTGCAGGCCGCGCGCAAAGACCGGCGCGTGAAAGCTGGCGGCGAACTGCATCGCCCGCCCGAACAGCGACGAGGCGCCGATCACCTTTGGTAGCGTCTGAAGAAGGCCAAGGCGCGGGTCCGCCATCATGCGCGAAATCAGGTGCCCGATGGTGGCACCCTCCATGAGGCTGTCGGCATCGAGGATCACCGCGAATTCGTAGGCGCCGCCGAAACGGCGGATGAACTCCTCGACGTTGCCGGCCTTGCGGCCATGGTTGTTCTCGCGCAGGCGGTAAAACACGCGCAGCCCGTCGTCGCGCGGCTGGAGCAGATCGGCAAAGGCCGCGCGCTCCTTCAGTTGTGCCTTGGGATCGCGGGTGTCCGACAGGATCGCGAAGTCGACCTTTACCTCGGCGAACATGCACGAGCGCATCATCGCACGAATGCGGTTGGCGGCGGCCTCGGGGTCCTCGTTGCAGATCGGCAGGAGCACGACCGTGGGCGCGGTGGGCTTCGGCAGGGAATCCATGTCGATGCGGCGCCGCAACCGGGGCAGGCCGACAAGCGCCTGCACCGCCCCCCACGCCAGCCACAGCGTGGTGACGAAGATCAGCGCGACGCGCGCGAGGTCGAGCGCCTGCACACCGTCGCTGATCGCGGCGTCGGCCATCAGCGTCGCGGCAAAGGCCGCCGCACCGAAGGTGAAGGTCAGTGCCAGCGTGCGGACGAGAACGGTCGGGGCGTCCGGACGGACGGCGCTCCGGTCAGGCATTGCGCCACATCAGCCAGCGCGAGAGCAGAGGAACGTAGCGCGGCCGGCTGCGTTCCAGAACCTGAGATGGCATGTCGAGCGGCGCGTTCGGCGGCAGTCCGAACATGTCCTGAGTTTCGGACCGGCCCATCAGTTTTTCTTCCATTGGTACAACCATGTTTCCGTCAGACGGCGATTACCCTGTTGAAGGTCGGCCTTGAGTTCGACCGGTTGAGGCCCTGTTGCGCGGACCTCGATCACCAGTCGCCAGAGGTGCGGCTCCTCGAGGCGTTCCAGAATGGTTTCCACGATCTCGCCGTTGACCGCGGAAACCACTTCCTCAACAGGCGTGTCGTCGTCGAGTTCCGTCATTCGTTCCGCATCGAAGTCGATGACGAATTTTTGCCGATCCTTCTGCGGATTTATGCCTGCTACGCCGCCAAAACCGGTCAAAGTGCGCAAAACCCGGGCATACTGTGTATCGCTGCCGAGCGGCGCCATGCCCCAGTGAAGGCGGTAGGAGAACTCGCGCGCGTCCCCGGCCTGCACCTCGGCCTCCGGCACCCAGAAGGCCACGATGTTGTCGTTGCTTTCCAGGTCGGTCGGGATCTCGATCAGCCGGACCGCGCCGCGGCCCCAGTCGCCCACAGGCTCCACGATGAGCGAGGGACGCTTTTCATAGTAGGCGTGGGCGTCGAGGTAATCCTCGAAGGCACGGTTGCGCTGCACGAGGCCGAAGGCGGTCGGCGCGTTTGCCCCGACATAGGAGTTTGCCAGCGTCTCGGGGTTGCTGAGCGGCCGGAAGAAGCGGTGGTCGCTGGTATCGACGATCAGCGCCTCGCTGTCGTGCACCCGTTCGCGGTAGTCGTGGAACGGACCCACGTCGTTCGGCGCAAACAGGAACATGGAGGTCAGCGGCGCGATACCAAGCTGACGCACGTCGTTGCGGAAGAACAGGCGTTGTTCCACGTCGATCGTCGTGGTCTCGCCCGGCGTGATGGCAAAGCGGTAGGCGCCGGCGACCGAGGGGCTTTCGAGCGCGGCGTAGAAGACCACGTGCGAGGTGCCCGGTTCGGGACGCTCGATCCAGAACTCCGAGAAGAAGGGGAATTCCTCTTCGCCGCCGATGGCGGTGTTGAGTGCGAGGCCACGCGCGCTGAGGCCATAAACGTTGCCCTTGCCGAGCGCGCGGAAGTAGCTCGCGCCAAGGAACGACACGACCTCGTCAAAGCGGTCGGGCGAGTTCACCGGCGCGTTCAGGCGGAAGCCCGCGACGCCCGGAAACTCGAAGTCGTCGGGAAAGCGCTGAGCGACGTTCTCGCCGTAGCGGAAGTCGCCGCCGGTGAAGCGCATCGGGCGCGCGGTGCCGTCGACGATCTCGTTCAGGCGCACCGGGCGGTCGAACAGCCAGCCCGGATGGTAGCCGTGCAGCACGACGCGGGACTTCGGGCCGGACCAGCGGGCGTGGTCCGGGCGGAACTGGATCTGGCGGTAGGCGTCGTAGTCGAGACCCGACACCTCCTCATCCAGAACGGGAGGAGGAACCCATTCCCGCCCGGCACTCTCGCGCTGGCGGTCGGCCAGCCAGTCGAAGGAGAAGGGGGTACCTTCAGCCTCCGGTTCGGGGCTGCTCTCGGACTCTGTCTGTGCTGCACCGCGGCAAGCGGCAAGCATGGCCGCGGCGAAGGTCTGAGCGAACAGGGTCCTGCGGGTTAGGAACGAAGAAGTTACAGTATTACGGTAAGTTGCGGGCATATGTTTGCGGCGTCGCCTCTGTATTGTCGAGCGTAGGTTGCTTTCCGCGAGCGGTTTTTCAAGCGCCGAAACGCCGCATTTTTGCGCCGGGCAACGAGTTGCGCGCAATTCCGCCGCATCGCGGCAAAAAACGTCCCGAAAACATGCGTCCTGAGGGAACCTGCTTGCATTTCGAGCGCAACTGAAACGCGAACGTGCCCCTCGAAAGGGGCATGCGACTCGTCCTGCCGCTGGGGCAACTTGCGCGTCTTGCCCGCCGCCGCGGTGCGACTCAGTCCAGATGGAAACAGAAGGAGTTGCCGGACGATGTGTTCTGCGTGCAGGTCTCACCGGCGCCCTGCGGTTTCGGTTCGGGCCAGTACCAGGCGTAGGCTTCGCCGCCGTTGATCCGCCGGATGCCGCCCTCCAGTTCGATCACGGTGCGCGCACCGGACGGCCAGTCGTGCAGCGACACCAGCCGCCCGTCCGGTTCGGCCCTCTGGATGCGGGTGCAGGGCTCCCGGTCGATCAGCCTGTCGCTGGAGTCGTAGACGAAGCAGTTGCCGGGCTGCGTCATCTCGATCGCCTGACCGTTGCGGGGCAGGGCGGCCAGCGGCACCTCGCCGGGCCAGGCCATGAACGACTGCAGGAACGAGAAGAACAGCGTCGGCTGGGCGTCGGGGAAGGCGGCGGTGGCCCAAGTGGCATTCTGCACCACGCTGCTGACCGGCCACCACGTGCGGGCAAGGTTGTACTCATCGCCCGGGTCGAGGAACCGGCCCTCGCAGGTGCCGAGCGCCTCCATCCCGAAGTTGGTGTAGGTGAAGGTCTCGCGCTCGGGGCGGTCCACCTGCGCGCCGTTGTGGCCGTTGCGGCTCCACGAGTCGGGGTCGCTGTTCAGCTGGTCCCTGGTGCGGCGATAGAGGTTCCCGCAAGCGGTGCGGATCACCGCGTCGGAGATGGCAGAGGGCGCATCGACACCCACCACCGAAATGCCCCAGCGCGCGGCCTCGCGGACGGTGGAAACGTAGAACATCTGTTCCGGCGGCGTCTCGTGCATCCGCGCGGCGAGCGAGGGCGCAAAGCGGTAGTTCACCAGGTTGCGGAAGATCTTGGCCGTGGCGGCGACGGACACCTGGTAGGCCCGCGCGACAGAGGCCGCATCGTAGCTGCCCTCCGGCACCGAGAGGCTCGGCGCGTGAAAGCCCAGCTTGCCGTCGACGTGCAGGTGGCGGCTGGTGATATAGCCGATGTCGCTGCCCGTGTCGTAGGAACCGGCCATGAAGACGAGGGCGCAGGCGCTTTCGCACCGCGCGCCGGGCCGCACCATCGTGCCCAGCCTGCCGTGCACCGCGTCGGTCAGCTTCATCGCCTCGGTCAGTGCTCCGCCGGGGCTGTTCAGGCACAGGTTCAGCGGCACCTTGAGGTCGATGTCCGGCGGTGTACCGTCATCGTATTCGGTGTACCAGATCAGGTCGGCGTGGCGGGAACTGGTGGAGGCCTGTTTGATGAGCGACAAGAACGTTTCGGTGTCGCCCGGGGCAATCGGGCCGTCGAGGGTCACGAGGCAGCCGAATTCAGGATCGTCGGTCAGGGCGAGGGTCGCGGCCATGCTGGCGGACGGCAGGAGGGTGATCAAAAGGGCGGCAAGAAGTCTGGGCATTGAATAGGTCCGTTCCGGTAATCGTCCGGTCCAGAAAAGCAAAAGGCCCCGCTTTTGGCGAGGCCTTTTCAGGAATTTCGGTGGCTTGCGTCAGCCCTGCTGGCCGCCGGTCTGCGGCGGAATCGCCGTGGCCTGTGCGGTGGCCTGGCCGATCGGGCGGGCCTTGCCGCCGTTCAGAGGATCGTCCTGGCGCTGCACCGAACCCTCGAAGTGGGCGCCGGATTCGATCGCGATGGTCTTGTGGATGATGTCGCCCTCGACACGCGCGGTGGCGGTCAGGCGGACCTTCAGGCCGCGGACGCGACCGACGATGCGACCGTTCACGACGACGTCGTCTGCGACGACCTCACCCTTGATGGTGGCGCTTTCGCCGATGGTCAGCAGGTGGGCGCGGATGTCGCCCTCGACCGTGCCCTCGACCTGAATGTCGCCGGTGGTCTTGATGTTGCCTGTCACGTGCAGGTCCGGGGACAGCACGGAGGCCGGCGGCTTCGGCTTCGGAGCGGAGGGCTTGAAATCGCCGGTGGACGGTTTCGCAGACTCGGGAACGCTGGGTTTTGCCGCGGCATCGCTGCCGGGACCGGGTTCGTTGATTTTGCTTTTAGAAAACATCGTTCGCAGCCTTGATATAGATCATGGGATTGACGGGTTTGCCGCCGACACGGACCTCGTAGTGCAGGTGGGTCCCGGTCGACCGTCCAGTGTTCCCCATATCACCGATCCGCTGCCCGCGCGAGACCCTTTGACCGGTCTTCACCCGAATTTTCGACATGTGCGCATAGCGGGTTTCGATGCCGAATTCATGCTGGATCTTGACCAGTCGACCGTAGCCCGAAGACCAGTCCGCGTGGACCACGACGCCATCGGCTGTCGAATAGATCGGCGTGCCGTGCGGCGCCGCGAAATCGGTTCCCGCGTGCAGGCGGCCCCAGCGGTAGCCGAAGCCCGAAGTGAAGCGGAACGGGTCCTTCAGCGGCGTGGCGAAGGGGGCCTTCTGCGCGGCGATACGGTAGAGGTTCAGGCGGTCCATCTGGTTCAGGATGCTGTTGGCGCGCATCGTGTCGCCCGAAGGCTCCTGACCCATGGTGGAGAAGGACAGCGGCGTCAGCGGGCCGCCCTGGCCGGTGTAGCCCTTGCGCACCTGGTTGAGGATGCGGTCCGGGTCCATGCCGGCCTTCTCGAACATCTTGTCGAGCGGCTTGACGGAGACGGTCATGGCATCTTCGAGCTGGCGGAAGATCGTGTCGTTCTTCTCTTCCATCATCTCGATCTGGGCCTGCATCTCGGAGGCGCGGATCAGCGCGTCCTGTGCGTCGGCGATCACCTGGTCACGCTCGGCCGCGGTGCGGGCCAGCGCGTCGGACAGGATGTCGAGCGTGTTGTCTTCCTGCGAGGTGCCGGACACAGCCACCGAACCGCCCTGGATTTGCTCTTCGAGGGCGGCGAGCTGGTCGGACACGGTCTCGCGCGCCTTCATGGTGTCGCGCAGGGTCGTCTGGATGACGTCGATGCCGGTCTCCAGTTCGCGGCGCCGGGTCTCGGACTCCAGCAGTTCGGTCTGCATGGAGGAGATCTGCTTCAGCGCGGCGTTGAACCGGTTCTGCGCGGCCAGCGCTTCGGAGGCGCGGTTGTCGCGTTCCGCCGACAGGGCGTTGAGCCGTTGCTGGTAGGTGATCTGTTCGCGTTTCGCCTGCTCCCGGAAGTTCCCGGCGCCGATGGAGTCCATCAGCAGGATGGCGGTGGCGATGGTCGTCCAGCTGATCACGAGCGCGGTGCCGAGAAAGGCGATGGCCTGTGTGCTGGATTTCAGTCGGATAAATCGGGTGTCGTTGTCCGATCGGAGGAAGAGTCGACGCTCCGGAAAGAAGCGCTCTAGAATTGCATGTGTCTTTATTGCCAGACGTGTTCGCACCTGACCGTCCCTATATTGTCCCCATTTCGAAGCCTCGGTCCCCCAACCCAGCCTCGCTTTCGGGCTTACCGGGGGCATCACGGGCGTGCAACAAATTTGGGCTGGGCGACCTGTATCGTGCGCGGAACTCGGCCAAACCGGCAAGAATTCGCCGATTCCTAGACGGATCAAGGGGTTCTGTTGGGAATGTTTTCGGCGAGAGGCCAATAGAAATCAGGGGGAAGACCGGCTTCGGCGCGTTTTTCATCGTTGAACGGCGGCTTGAGCGCGCCGTGGAAGTACGTCCTGACGAGCGTGTGGAAGGCGTCCTTCGGATCCCGGTCGTGGCGACCGCACAGGAAGTGGAACCACTTCGAGCCATAGGCGACGTGACCGACCTCCTCGGCATAGATCGTTTCCAGTGCGGCAACGGCAGAGGTCGCGCCGGCCTTGCGGAAGATCTCGATCATGCCCGGCGTCACGTCCAGGCCGCGCGCCTCCAGCACCATCGGCACCACCGCGAGCCGCCCCATGAAGTCGGCCACGGTGTCCTCGGCGGCGCGCCACATCCCGGCGTGGGCGGGCAGGGCGCCATAGTGCGAGCCCAGCTCCTCGAGGCAGTCGCACATCAGATTGAAGTGCTTCGATTCCTCGTCCGCCGCCTTCACCCAGTCGTCGTAGAAGCCCGTGGGCATCGGCGTATCGGCGAAGCGCGGGATGATGTCCCAGTGCAGATCGACGGCGTTCAGCTCGATATGGGCCACGGCGTGCAGCAACGCGATACGGCCCTTCGGGCTGCCGGGCTTGCGCTTGGGCACGTCACGGGGATCGAGGAGTTCGGGCCGGTCGGGGCGCGACGGGCGCAGAGGCGGCTCGGCGCGTCCGATGGCAATGGGCGTTCCGGCGGCGCGCGCGGCGAACCACTCCGCGGCGTAGGCGCGGGATTTCGTGGTTTTCTGCCGACCGTCCGCAGTGGTCAGAACATCCACCGCCATTTCCGAAAGTGTCATCATGGCCCGCCGTTTGCCACGCCCGGACGGCCCGGACAACGCCCGTCTTTCCGCGCATGGGCAATTCGTGCGGGCCGTATGTTGGTCGGGCAAGGGGCGCGCCGCTGCCCGACCGTCTGTCAAAGCCTGAGGCCCGGACGTCAGAGGGCGCGCGCGGCCTCCAGCACCTCCTCGGCGTGGCCGGGAACCTTCACCTTCCGCCATTCCTTCACGATGGAGCCGTCCGCACCAACCAGGAAGGTGGAGCGTTCGATGCCCATGAAGGTCTTGCCGTACATGGATTTTTCCTTCCACACGCCGTAACGCTCGGACAGGTCGCCCTCTTCGTCGGAGATCAGCGGCACGGTCAGCGCCTTCTTCTTCATGAACTTCTCGTGGCTGGCGATTGAATCCTTCGAGATCCCGAACACCTTAACACCCGCCGTCTCGAACTCGGGCAGGAGAGCGGTGAAGGCCTCGTTCTCCTTCGTGCACCCGGACGTGTCGTCGCGCGGATAGAAGAACAGCACGTAGGGCGTGCCTGCCAGCGCGTCGGAGGATACCTCGCCGGAGGTGGCGGGCAGGGTGAAGGAGGGGGCTGTTTCGGACATGCGTGTCTTCCCGGAATGATTTCGTTTATGGTTGGCACAAAGGGCCACACACCCCAAGCATATGGCACCGAGGCCGGTCTTCCAGTGAGCATGCAGCAGGCAACAGAAAAATCGGATGCCCCCCGGGGGCGGCGGCGGAAGGTGCTGCTGTGGTGCGCCGGTGTGATGCTGGCGCTGGTGGCGGGTCTGGGCGGCGGGATCTGGGCGATGCTGGGCCGTCCGGTCGACGCGCCCGCATGGCTGCGCGAGAGGATCGAGACGCGGATCGCCGAGAACCTGCAGGGCATCTCCATCGACTTCGGTCGAATGAGCCTCTTGATCACCGAGACGGGGCTGGCGCGGATCGTGTTGTGGGACGTCACGGTCACCAACGAACAGGGCGTCCTCGTGGCGCAGTTGTCGGATATCGAAGCGGGCGTGGCTCCCGTGTCGTTCCTCAGGCGCGAATGGGAACTGCGGGAGGCGCAGGTCTCCGGCGCCTTCGTCACGTTGCAGCGCGACCGCAACGGCAAGTTGGGGTTGGCTTTGGGCGATGCCTTTGCCGAGGGCACGCAGGTGCCAGACCTCGCGCAGATCATCGCCCGGATCGACGCCATCGCGCTGGACCCGCGGCTTGCGAAGCTCGACCTCTTCGAGGCGGACAGCCTGACCCTGCGCTACGAGGACCTGCGCGCCCGGCGCGGCTGGACGGCGGACGGCGGGCGGCTGCGGCTGACGCGCGAAGACGGCACGCTGAAGCTGACAGGCGACGTGGCGCTGCTGTCCGGGGGGGCGGGCGTGGCCACCGTCGCCCTCGGCGCCGAAAGCCGGATCGGCGACACATCGCTCGAATTCGGGATGACGCTGCAGGATCTCGATTCCGGCGATATCGCCACGCAAAGCCCGGCGCTGGCATGGATGGACGCGCTGGAGGCGCCGATCTCCGGCTCGCTGCAATCCACCCTCGCACCGGATGGCGCGCTTGGCGAAATGCGCGCCACGCTGGAAATCGGCAAGGGTGTCCTGCAACCCAACCGGGAGGCACGGCCGATCCCCTTTGACGGCGCGCGCACCGCCTTCACCTACGTCCCCGACGAACGCCTGATGCGCTTCGAGGAGATCCGGGTGGAGTCTGCCATGGGCCGGGTCCGCGCCTCGGGCACCACCATGCTGGACGAGGCGCCGGAGGGTGGCCTGCCCCCCGGGCTGACGGCGCAATTCAGGCTCGATGGCGTCGAGGTCGCGCAAAGCGCTGTGATGGACCGGCCCGTCGTGGTCGAGGGCGCGCAGACCGCCTTCCGCCTGCAGCTCAACCCGTTCCGTGTCGACTTGGGCTCCCTCCGGATCACCGATCCGACCCTGCCGATCAGCGCGCGCGGGTGGCTGGAGGCGACACGCGCCGGGTGGAGCATGTCGCTCGATGCGCGTGTGGCCGAAACGGTGCCGGAGCAGGTCATGGCCTTCTGGCCCGGCCAACTCGTGCCGCAGACCCGCGACTGGGTCGGACGCAACGTCCGTGAAGGCAGGCTTTTCGATGCGAGCTTTGCCCTGCGTGCGGAGGCCGGGGCAGAGCATCCCACCACCTTCTTCGACCTGTCGTTCGAGGATGCGCTGGTCGGCGTGGCGCCCAGCCTGCCGCCGATCGAGGACGGGCGCGGGCGGCTGACCATTCACCAGCGGCGTCTTGGCCTGAGGGTCGACGAAGGTCACATCGTAACGGACCGGGGCACCGTCGACGTGGGCGGCTCGGTCTTCACCATACCCGACCTTAAGGAGAAGCCCTCGATGGGTGAGGTCGACCTGAAGATCGACGGGCCGGTGGGCGCGGTGCTGGCGTATATCGACAACGACCAGTGGCGGGTGCTGCGCAAGGTCGGGCGGGACGCGACCCTGGCCGACGGCCGGATCGCGGCCAGCGGACGGCTGGTCCTGCCGCTGGCGGACGGGCTGACCTTCGACGATATCGATCTGGCCTTCGCTGGGACGCTCCGCGACGTCGAAAGCGCCAAGGCGATCCCGGGCAAGACGATCCGCGGCGACGGGTTGTCGGTGAAGCTGGACAACAGCGGCGTCACCATCGCGGGGCAGGCCAACGTGTCCGGGGTTCCGGTCGACGGGCGCTGGACCCAGCCCTTCGGCGGCGGTGGGTCCGAGGTCGTGGCCGATATCACGCTCAGTCCGAAGACATTGGCGGATTTCGGTGTCTCGCTGCCGAACGGCATGTTGCGCGGTCAGGGCACGGGTGCCCTGCGGGTCGATCTGCCGCCGAATGCGCCGCCGCGCTTCGAACTCGAAAGCGATCTGGCGGGGCTGGGGCTGGCCGTCCCGCAGATCGGCTGGTCGCTGGCGCCTGGCACCACGGGACGCTTTACCATCGCGGGCAACCTGTCGCCCGGGCTGCAGAACGCCGAGCTGACTTTGAAGGGCGGTGGCATGGATGCGGCCGGGCAACTTGTCCTGTCGACGTCCGGTGCCTTCGAAAGGCTCGACCTGTCGCGGGTGACGGTCGCCGACTGGCTGGAAGTGTCGGGCCGCCTGCGTGCGCGCGGCGGCAACAGCGCCCCGGCGGTCGAGATTTCGTCCGGCCGCGTCGACCTGCGCAGCGCGCCGTTCGGCGCCTCCGGTACAAGCGGCGGCGGAGGGGGCGGCGGTCCGCTGGCCCTAACGCTCGACAGTCTGCGCGTGACCGACAGCATCGAACTGCGCGCCTTCCGCGGCAACTTCGACCTGGCGCGCGGGCTCGAAGGGCGCTTTGACGGCCAACTCGGGGGCGCCACGCCGGTGGCCGGGCAGGTGATCCCGCAGGCAGGTGGCAGCGCCTTCCGGATCAGCGGCGAGGACGCGGGCGATATCCTGAAGGCGGCGGGGCTGCTGAAGACGGTGAAGGACGGCACCTTCAACCTCGACCTCGCCCCCGTCAGCGGCCAGCCCGGAAGCTTCGACGGGCTGATGCGCATACAGGGCACGCGGATGCAGAAGGCCCCGGCCATCGCCTCGCTTCTGGATGCAATCAGCATCGTCGGCATCATCGACCAGATGAACGGGCCGGGGATCTTCTTTTCGGACGTCGAGGCGCGGTTCCGGCTGACGCCCTCCCGCGTGATCGTGTCGGAATCGAGCGCAGTAGGGCCGTCAATGGGTATCTCGATGGACGGCTATTACGACCTCGGCAGCGGGCAGATGGATTTCCAGGGCGTGCTCTCGCCGATCTACGCGGTCAACGCCATCGGCCGCCTGATCGCGCGCAAGGGAGAGGGGCTGATCGGCTTCAACTTCAACCTGCGGGGCACGACAGGCGCACCGAGGGTGGCGGTCAATCCGCTCTCGGTCTTCACCCCGGGCATGTTCCGTGACATTTTCCGCCGACCGCCGCCGAAGCTGTCCCAGTAATCGGCAAGCAAGACATTCCAAGAGGTTGAGACATGAAGCTGTCGGATTTCGATTTCGACCTGCCCGAGCGGCTGATCGCCACGCGGCCCGCACGGCCACGCACATCCGCACGGCTGCTGGTCTGCGACGGCGGGGCGATCTCCGACGCGACGGTTGCCGACCTGCCGGACTGGCTGCGTCCGGGCGACCGGCTGGTGCTGAACGACACGCGGGTGATCCCGGCGCGGCTGTCGGGTGTCCGTCGCCGGATCGGCGAGGCGGGCGAGACCGAGGCGCAGATCGAGGTGACGCTGCTTGAGCCGCACGCCGATGGCTGCTGGTCGGCGCTGCTGAAACCGCTGAAGAAGGTGCGCGACGGCGAAGTCATCCGTTTCTCGGACGATCTGGAGGCCGTGCTGATGTCACGTGCAGACGGGCAGGCGGTCCTGCGCTTCAACCTGTCGGCAGAGGATTTCGACGCTGCGCTGAACGCGGCAGGCGCAATGCCGTTGCCGCCCTACATCGCCGCCCGGCGTCCTGCCGATGCGCAGGACAAGGAGGATTATCAGACCGTATGGGCGCGCAACCGCGGCGCCGTCGCGGCCCCCACCGCCAGCCTGCATTTCGACGAACCGCTGCTCCAACGCATCGCTGACATGGGCGTCAGTTTCACCCACGTGACGCTGCACGTCGGCGCCGGCACCTTCCTGCCGGTCAAGGTCGAGGACGTGACCACCCATCGGATGCACGGCGAATGGGGCGAGGTCACGCCCGAGGCCGCCGCCGAGATCGCAGAGACCCGCGCGGCGGGCGGACGGGTGATCCCGGTCGGCACCACCGCACTGCGCCTGATCGAAACGGCCGCACGGGGCGGACAGATCGCGCCCTTCCGGGGTGTGACCGACATCTTCATATATCCCGGCTTCACCTTCCATGTGACCGACGCGCTGATGACGAATTTCCACCTGCCTAAGTCGACGCTGCTGATGCTGGTCTCGGCGCTCATGGGGCAGGACTGCATCCGCGAGGTCTATGCCCATGCGGTGGCAGAGGGGTACCGGTTCTTCTCCTACGGGGACGCGTCCCTGCTGATCCCGTCCCGCACCGGGGCACCCTGACGCACGTGGGCCGGGCCGCATCGGCGAATAACCCCACGTTTACGACGATCTGCCCATCAAGGGTCGCACAGCGACTTCGAATCGTGCATGGCGTCGCAGCAAGACAAGGCACCCGTCCCGCCAGTCTGTCAGGGTAGGGTGCAGCGAGGAAAGAAGAATGCTTTACGTGATGAGAACATCCTGGCCGCTGCTGCTGGGAATGCTGCTGCTCATGGTCGGGAACGGCTTGCAGGGCTCCCTCCTGGGTGTGCGCGGCAGCGCGGCAGGCTTTTCGACCACCGCGATGGCAGTCGTGATGTCGGCCTACTTCGCCGGTTTCCTCTTCGCGTCGCGCATGGTGCCGGAGATGATCCGCCGGGTCGGCCACGTCCGGGTCTTTGCCGCGCTCGGCTCCTTCATCTCCGCGGCGCTGATCCTTTTCCCGGCCGTGCAGCACCCCGCCGCATGGGTGCTGGGACGTCTGGTGCTGGGCTTCTGCTTCTGCGGGGTCTACGTGACGGCCGAAAGCTGGCTGAACAACACCGCCACGAACGAGACGCGCGGCCAGACGCTGTCGGCCTACATGATCGTGCAGACGCTCGGCATCATCGCGGCACAGGCCCTGCTGATCGTGCCGGACATGTCCGGGTTCCTGCTGTTCGTCATCCCGTCGGTGCTGGTTTCGATCTCCTTCGCGCCGATCCTCCTGTCGATTTCGCCGACGCCAGCCTTTGAATCGACCAAGCGGATGACCCTGAGAGAGCTTTACGGCGTGTCCCCGCTGGGGATGGTCGGCATCTTCCTGCTGGGCAGCGTGTTTGCCGCGCAGTTCGGCATGGCGGCTGTCTATGCGACCGAAGCCGGGATGCGGCTGGGCCAGATCTCCATCTTCGTCGCGGCCTTCTACGTCGGTGCGCTCTTCATGCAATACCCGCTGGGCTGGATCTCCGACCGGGTCGACCGGCGCGGCCTGATCATGATCGTCGCGGCACTGGGCGCTGCAGGGGCCATCGTCGCCGTCATGGCCGAAAGCTACTGGGTCATCGTGGGTTGCGCCGCCGTCATCGGCGGCTGCTCCAACCCCTTGTATTCGCTGCTGATTGCCTACACCAACGACTTCCTCGAGTCAGAGGACATGGCCGCGGCCTCCGCCGGTCTGCTGTTCATCAACGGCGTGGGCGCGATCGCCGGTCCGCTGGTCATCGGCTGGGTGATGCAGGTCATGGGCCCGCCGGGGTTCTTCGTGCTGATCGCGGCCCTGCTTGTGGCCCTGACCGCTTATGCCGCCTACCGGATGACTCAGCGTCCCGCACCTGCGGTGGAAACGACCGGCGCCTATGCCCCGGTCCTGCCGTCCGCCTCGCCCGTGGCAATGGAAGTCGCGCAGGAATATTTCATCGAACGCTCCGAAGAGGACGAGGAATGACATTCGTGCGCCTGATGCACTTGTCAGAAAGTGACAACAAATGTGATTGGGCGTGTGGACACGGGTATGTGTAACAATTTTTTAACGTATTCGACGGCGCCCATGAGGAGGAACACATGGCACGGCCTGAAGACATTCTTGCGTTCTGGCTCGACGAGGTAGGACCGGACGGTTGGTACAAGCAGGACGAGGCGCTGGATCAGGAGATCCGCGACCGCTTCCTGACCGCCTGGGAGGGGCAGATGCAGGGACGTTACGGCCTGTGGCTGACGTATCCCTCCGGCACGCTGGCCTATATCGTGCTCGCTGACCAGTTTCCGCGGAACATGTTCCGCGGGCAGGGCACCGCCTTCGCCTCCGACCGCATCGCGCTGGCCGCCGCCAAGCAGGCGATCCACCGCGGCTGGGACATGCGCATCGACGAGCCCTCTCGGCAGTTCTTCTACCTGCCGCTGATGCATTCGGAGAACCTTTGCGACCAAGACCGCTGCGTCCGTCTCATGAAGGAACGGATGCCTGCCTCCGGCGACAGCAACCTGATGCACGCCAAGGTGCACCGCGAGGTCATCCGCCAGTTCGGCCGCTTCCCCTACCGCAACGACGCTCTGTCGCGGAAGACCACAGAGGCCGAGAAGGCCTTCATCTCCGACGGCGGTTACGGAGCGATCCTGCGCGACATGCAGGCCGAAGCAGAAGCTGCATGATTTCGGCCACTTGCACGCGCCGGGGACACAAGCGGTCTTGATCCCCGGCGGCCCGCGCGCCTAGCTTGTACCAGGCCCTTTCAGGGGCCCGGGCAGGGAGGGCCGGATGAGCGCAACTTACGACATGGTGGTGATCGGGGCCGGACCCGGCGGGTACGTGGCCGCGATCAGGGGGGCTCAGCTTGGCCTGCGCACGGCAATCGTCGAGCGGGAGCACCTGGGCGGCATCTGCCTAAACTGGGGCTGCATTCCCACGAAGGCGCTGCTGCGCTCCGCCGAGGTCTTCCACCTCATGCACCGCGCGGCGGAGTTCGGCCTGAAGGCAGAGGGCATCGGCTTCGACCTCGACGCCGTCGTCAAACGCTCGCGGAGCGTCGCCAAGCAGCTGAACTCCGGGGTCGGGCATCTTCTGAAGAAGAACAAGGTCGACGTGGTCATGGGCGCCGCGCAGATCGAGGCGCCCGGCAAGGTCCGGGTCGGCGACACCGTGCTCGAGGCGAGGAACATCGTCGTGGCCACCGGCGCGCGGGCGCGGGAGCTGCCGGGGCTGGAGGCCGATGGCGACCGGGTCTGGACCTACAAGCACGCGCTGCAACCGAAGCGGATGCCGAAGAAACTGCTGGTGATCGGCTCCGGCGCCATCGGGATCGAGTTCGCGAGTTTCTTCAACACGCTCGGCGCGGAGGTCACGGTGGTCGAGGTGATGGACCGAATCCTTCCGGTCGAGGATGCAGAGATCGCCGCCTTCGCGAAGAAGCAGTTCCAGAAGCAGGGCATGACGATTCTCGAAGGCGCCTCGGTAAAATCGCTGGATCGCGGCCCGAACGGCGTCGTGGCGCATGTGGAAAAGGGCGGGGAAACGTCGAAGATCTCCGTCGAAACAGTAATTTCGGCCGTCGGCATTGTCGGAAATGTCGAAGACCTGGGGCTGGAGGGCCTTGGCGTGCGGGTGGAGCGGTCACACGTCGTGACCGACCCCTTCTGCCGCACCGGAATCGACGGGGTCTATGCCATCGGAGACGTGGCCGGGGCGCCGTGGCTGGCCCACAAGGCCTCGCACGAGGGTGTCATGGTGGCGGAATTGATCGCCGGCGGTCACCCCCACGCGGTCGATCCGGGCAGCATCGCGGGCTGCACCTATTGCCACCCGCAGATCGCCTCGGTCGGACTGACGGAGGCGAAGGCGAAGGAGCAGGGCTTCGACGTGAAGGTCGGCCGCTTCCCCTTCATCGGCAACGGCAAGGCCATCGCGCTCGGCGAGACGGAGGGCATGGTCAAAACGGTGTTCGACGCCAGGACCGGCGCGTTGCTGGGCGCGCACATGGTCGGCGCAGAGGTCACGGAGCTGATTCAGGGATACGTGGTGGGCCGTCAGCTCGAAACAACCGAGGAGGACCTGATGCAGGCCGTCTTCCCGCACCCGACGCTGAGCGAGATGATGCACGAATCCGTTCTGGACGCCTGGGGGCGCGCCATTCATTTCTGACGGATAGCGGTGAGGGGGCGGTCAGCCCTCCCGCCGTTTCCGCGCCAGCAGGTCGAGCACCTTGCGGGCGCGGGGACGGATCCAGTCCCACAGCATCGGTGCGCCGGCGTCGATCTTGCGTCCGACGTTGGTTTCGAACGTCCCCCAGTCGACATCGTAATCGACCCACGACCCGCCGCCGTTGGCGATGTTCAGGTTGGGTGGGGCGAACCGGTCGAGCGACTTGGCAAATCGTGCCTCCGGCGTCTCGTTGGCCTCGAACTCCTCCCAGATCGCGCGGAACTGCCGGCACTGGTCCTCGGGCAGGAGGCCGAAGATCCGGTCGGCGGCGCGCGCCTCCGCAGCCTCGATGGCCGTGGTGTCGTGGGTGCCGAAGACCGGTGCGTCACCGGCGTCGATCTCCACCAGGTCGTGGAGCAGCAGCATCGCGATGACCTTGCCCCGGTCGACCTGTGCAGGCGCGTGTTCGGAAAGCGTCAGCGCGAAAAGCGCGATGTGCCAGCTGTGTTCGGCGGAATTCTCGAACCGCGACCCGTCGGCCAGCCGCGTGGCGCGAGAGACGGACTTGAGCCGGTCGGCTTCCATCAGGAAGTCCATCTGGGCGTCGAGGCGGGTCGGGGCGGGATCTGTCGTCATGGCAGAGAGGTGCACCGTGGCGGCAGGAGACGCAAGATCAAGACGCGGGCAAAGACGGTAGCGCTGGTTCCGGCGCAGGGCGCGCCTGCAACGGGTCACGGCACCGGGGAATCGTCGGTACCAGACCGAACGCAAACCCGCCTCAGATGTTCTCGTTGTCGGTGCCGGGGGCAAGCGCGGTGGGGATCGCCTCGCCACGCTTCTTGGCTTCCAGCGCGCGTTGCAGGTGGTCCGTCAGGAAGGCGCGGGCGCGGCGTTCGGCGAGGCGAATGCGGACGGCGGCGCGGAAGATCTCCTCGGACGAGGGCGAGGATGCGCCCAGCACAGCGGCGACCTGATCCGGCAGGGTCTCGTCCCCGAGCGCGTCCATCGCCTTGATCGTGTCGCGGGCGAGCGCGTCTGCGAGGTCGTCGACAACGGCCATGACTGGCTCCCTGGGGCTTGGAGGCCCGGGCGCGTCGGCCCGGGCTTTCGGTTCAGCGGGTGTTTTCGGTCAGGCGCCGCTTCACGTAGCCGGTGACATTGTCGATCATCGTCTCCATGTGCGGCTCCTCGAAGAAATGGCCGGAGCCTTCGATTTCCTCGTGGGTTATCGTGATGCCCTTCTGCTCGTGCAGCTTGGACACCAGCGAGCGGGTGTCCGCCGGCGGCGCCACGCGGTCGTTCGTGCCGTTGATGATCAGGCCCGAGGACGGGCAGGGCGCGAGGAAGGAGAAGTCGTACATGTTCGCGGGCGGAGAAGCAGACACGAAACCGGTGATCTCCGGCCGCCGCATCAGCAACTGCATCCCGATCCACGCCCCGAACGAGAACCCGGCGACCCAGCAGTGCTTGGAGTTCTGGTTCATCGACTGCAGGTAGTCGAGCGCGGAGGCCGCGTCCGAAAGCTCGCCCACACCCTGGTCGTATTCGCCCTGGCTGCGTCCGACGCCGCGGAAATTGAACCGCAGGACGGTGAAGCCCATGTTGTAGAACGCGTAATGCAGGTTGTAGACCACCTTGTTGTTCATCGTCCCGCCGAACTGCGGGTGGGGATGAAGAACGATGGCGATCGGCGCATCGCGGTCTTTTTGCGGATGGTAGCGGCCTTCGAGGCGGCCTTCGGGTCCTGGGAAGATGACCTCGGGCATGTACGGGCGCAGGCTCCTTGTTGGTGGGCGTCGACGACGCGATCTTGGGTGATGCGCCAGAATTCTTGACGACTTCACTCGGACTCTTTAGAAAGGTTCTAAACCGGTGCGGGGCCGGTCAGGGCTCCGAAGCAGATAGGCAATCGCGCGCGCAAGGTCAATCGGCACGCGCGGCATGTCCTGTCTGTTGTCCGGAGCCGTAGCAAAGGGGCAAGGATGAAGCTGAGCACAAAAGGGCGTTACGCAATGGTCGCGCTGGTGGACATTGCCCTGCAGGGCCGTGACGACCTCGTGACGCTGGGCGATGTGTCGAAGCGACAGGACCTGTCCCTGCCGTACCTGGAGCAGCTCTTCGTGAAGCTCCGGCGGGCCGGGCTGGTCGAGTCGGTGCGCGGCCCGGGCGGCGGTTACCGCCTTGCCAAATCCCCGAGCGATATCCGCGTGGTCGACATCCTCGCCGCGGTCGATGAGACCGTGGACGCGATGCATAAGGGCGCGGGCGCCTCGGGCGGTATTTCCGGGTCGAAGGCGCAGTCGCTGTCGAACATGCTGTGGCAGTCGCTTTCGGCGCATGTCTACGTCTTCCTGCACCAGACCCGCCTGTCGGACGTGGTCGAGCGGGGCCTGGCGCCCTGTCCGGCGGTGCCGGCGCTGTTCGCGGTTGTCGAAGATGAGGGGTGAGGAGATGCAGAGTTTTCACGGAAAACTCTGTGTGCCGGGGGCAAAGTCTTCGTCGAAGACTTTGCGGCGCCCGTGACCCGCGTTTACCTCGATCACAACGCCACGGCGCCTCTTCGGCCGGAGGCGCGCGCGGCGATGATCGCCGCGATGGACCTGTGCGGCAACCCGTCTTCGGTGCATGGCGAAGGCAGGGCGGCCAAGGCCCTCGTCGAAAAGGCGCGCGCCCAGGTGGCCACGGCCTTCGGCGCGGACGGCGCCGATGTCATATTTGTCTCGGGAGCGACCGAAGCGGCGGCGCTGGCCTGCGCCGGTCGCGGGCTGGTTGGCGCGGACGTGGAGCATGACGCCGTCGCCGCCTGGATCGATCCGGTTCTGCCCGTGGACCGCGACGGTCGCGTGACGGTGGACGATCCGGCGATGACCGCCCTGCAACTGGCGAATTCGGAAACCGGCGTGATCCAGGCGCTGCCCGATGGTCTGGCGGTGGTCGATGCCACGCAAGCCTTCGGCAAGCTGCCGGTGGCGTTCAACTGGCTGGGATGCCGGATGGCCATGGTCTCGGCCCACAAGCTGGGTGGACCGAAGGGCATCGGCGCGCTGGTGATGAAGCGCGGCACGGACATCGCCTCGCAGATCAAGGGCGGCGGGCAGGAGATGGGCCGCCGGTCCGGCACGGAGAACGTGATCGGCATCGCCGGATTCGGCGTCGCTGCCGAAGCCGCCACGCGCGATCTGTCCGACGGCGTCTGGTCAAATGTCGAAAACCTTAGAACGATTCTAGAGAATTTGATTGCGACCGGCGCCGAAGACACTATTTTTGTCGGGAAAGGCGCGGACCGCCTGCCGAACACCTCCTGTTTTGCCACTCCGGGCTGGAAAGGCGAGACGCAGGTGATGCAGATGGACCTGTCCGGATTCGCGATCAGTGCGGGCAGCGCCTGCTCAAGCGGAAAGGTCCGCGCCAGCCGCGTGCTGCGGGCCATGGGATACGACGATACGGTCGCGTCGAGTGCCATCAGGGTCAGCCTGGGGCCGGAGACGACCGAAGAGGATGTGGTGCGCTTCGCCGAGGCGTGGCTGAAGAAACACCAGCGGTTCCGCGAACGGGCCGCCTGAGAAAGGATAGACGCATGTCCATGACCGAAGATGTAGCCGTCAAGGAAGGTGTCGACCAGCAGACAGTGGATGCCGTCCGCGAGGTGTCGACCTACAAGCACGGTTGGAACACCGACATCGAGATGGAATACGCGCCGAAGGGGCTGACCCCGGACATCGTGCGCCTGATCTCCGAGAAGAACGAAGAGCCGGAGTGGATGACCGAATGGCGTCTGCAGGCCTACGAGCGCTGGCTCCAGAAGACCGAACCGACCTGGGCGATGGTCGACTATCCGAAGATCGACTTCCAGGAACAATATTACTACGCCCGCCCGAAAAGCATGGCGGAGAAGCCGAAGTCGCTGGACGACGTCGACCCGAAGCTCCTGGAAACCTACGCCAAGCTGGGCATCCCGCTGAAGGAGCAGATGATCCTCGCCGGTGTCGAGGGCGCCCCGGACACGCCCGCGGAAGCCAAGGAAGGCGAGCGCCGCGTGGCGGTGGACGCCGTGTTCGACTCCGTGTCGGTGGGCACCACCTTCCAGAAGGAGCTGAAGGCGGCCGGCGTCATCTTTTGCTCGATCTCCGAGGCGATCCGCGAGCATCCCGAACTGGTGAAGAAGTATCTCGGATCGGTCGTGCCTGTCTCTGACAACTTCTATGCCACGCTGAACTCGGCGGTCTTTTCGGACGGCTCCTTTGTCTACGTGCCGCCGGGTGTGCGCTGCCCGATGGAGCTGTCGACCTACTTCCGCATCAACGCCGAAAACACCGGCCAGTTCGAACGGACGCTGATCATCGCCGACAAGGGCTCCTTCGTGTCCTACCTCGAAGGCTGCACCGCGCCCCAGCGCGACACCGCGCAGCTTCACGCGGCGGTTGTCGAAATCATCGTGGAGGAAGACGCGGAGGTGAAATATTCCACCGTGCAGAACTGGTACCCGGGCGACGAGAACGGCAAGGGCGGCATCTACAACTTCGTCACGAAGCGCGCGGATTGCCGTGGCGACCGGGCGAAGGTGATGTGGACGCAGGTCGAGACCGGCTCTGCCGTGACGTGGAAGTACCCGTCCTGCATCCTGCGGGGAAATGAATCGCAGGGCGAGTTCTACTCCATCGCCATCGCGAACAACCACCAGCAGGCCGACACCGGCACCAAGATGATCCACCTTGGCCGCGATACGAAATCTCGCATCGTGTCGAAGGGCATCTCGGCGGGCGTGGCCCAGAACACCTATCGCGGGCTCGTGTCGATGCACCCGAAGGCAAAGAACTCGCGCAACTACACCCAGTGCGACTCTCTGCTGATCGGTGACAAGTGCGGGGCGCACACGGTTCCCTACATCGAGGTGAAGAACAACTCATCCCGGTGCGAACACGAGGCGACCACATCGAAGGTCGACGACGACCAGCTCTTCTATTGCCGCCAGCGCGGTATGGACGAGGAGGAGGCCGTCGCGCTCGTGGTCAACGGCTTCTGCCGCGAGGTCCTGCAAGCCCTGCCGATGGAGTTTGCCATGGAAGCGCAGCAGCTTGTGGCGATCTCGCTCGAAGGCTCGGTTGGCTGACGTGAGTGGGGTGGGGCGCGGCCATGTGTCCGCGCCGCATCCCGCCGGCCCGAAAGGACAGAGTTGATGTTGGCCATGGCGATCCATCAGTCCGCCGGAGTGGGCGTGGGCACGTTCCTCGGTGTGCTGATCATGATGTTCATCATGCGGCGCTCCGGCAAGAAGGTGCGGCTGCTGAACGACAGCGTGGTCTACACGGCGCTTGTCGCCGGTATGGGCGCATGGACCTTGGCGGCAGTGCTGCGGCTTGTCGTGGGGATGACCTGATGACGGGCGTGGCGAACCTTGATCTGGAGCGCGCGGGTAAGGCGGTTCTGACTGGTACGGCAAAGACCGGCGCCCGTGTCCGCCAGCCGCTGCCCGTCATGGTCGCCAAAGCCAGCTTCGTCGCCTTCCGAAATCGCTGCGTCGCGCGCCGCTTTGCCGTCAACATGAACTACCTTGTGCAACCCCTTGGAGACGCGTCATGATTGTCACCACTACCCCCTCCGTCGAAGGCCACCTGATCGCCGAATACAAGGGCATCGTCGTGGGCGAGGCCATCCTCGGCGCAAACGTCTTCCGTGACATCTTTGCCGGGATCACCGACATCATCGGTGGCCGCTCCGGTGCCTATGAGGCATCGCTGGGCGAGGCGCGCGAGACGGCACTGAACGAACTGGAGGCGCGCGCGGCGGCGCTTGGCGCCAACGCGGTCGTCGGCGTCGATCTGGATTACGAGGTCATCAACAACATGCTGATGGTCTCCGCTTCGGGCACCGCGGTGGTGCTCGGCTGACGGAACGTGATGCGGCCCGGTCTTCATATCACGGCGGCCTGCATGGCCGGACTGCGGTCGGAGGGTCGTTCATGAGCGCCCCGGCCCGCATCGTCCGGCCCGAGCTGACCCTGCCGGAGGCGGAGGCCGCGCTGCTGCGCGAGGCCTACGGGCGCGCGTCCGTGATCCTCGAATACGGGTCCGGCGGGTCCACCGTGATGGCCGCCGAGATGCCGGGCAAGACGGTCTTCACCGTCGAGTCGGACAAGGACTGGGCGCAGATGATGCGCGGCTGGTTCGCCGGCAACCCGCCCGCCGAGGGCACCAAGGTGGATGTCATCTGGTCGGACATCGGCGCGACGAAGGAATGGGGTCACCCTGTCGATCACACCGAATGGCAGCGCTTCGCGCGCTACCCGCTGGAAGTCTGGTCCTTGCCGGAGTTCCGCCAGCCGCAGGTGGTGCTGGTCGACGGCCGGTTCCGTCAGGGCTGCGCGCTGGCCTGCGCCTTCCTGTCCGGGGTCCCTTTGGACCTGTACTTCGACGACTATGTACAGCGCAGACACTACCACAAGGTCGAGGAGATCCTCGGTCCGCCGCAGATCACCGGGCGCATGGCGCATTTCCATGTGACCCCCCGACCCATCCCGCCGGAACGCCTGATGTGGATCATCAGGCTGATGCAGAACCCCTGACCGGCAGACGAACCCGCCCAGAAGCCGCCGAAAGGCGACAGGGCCCAGAACCCGCCCTCCAGCAGTCGCTAGGCCGCCGGGCACATGAACCAGCCCTCCAGCGGCCACACGGCGGCGGGGCACCCAAAACGAGAGGATGACAGAGATGTTGGAAATCAGGAACCTGCACGTGAAGCTCGAGGAAGAGGACAAGCAGATCCTCAAGGGTGTCGACCTGACCGTCGAGGCCGGCAAGGTGCACGCGATCATGGGGCCGAACGGCTCCGGCAAGTCGACCCTGTCCTACGTCCTCTCGGGCCGCGACGGGTACGAGATCACCGAGGGCACCGCCACGCTCGAAGGCGAGGACCTGCTTGAGATGGAAGTCGAGGACCGCGCCGCCGCCGGTCTGTTCCTCGCGTTCCAGTACCCGGTCGAGATCCCCGGCGTCGGCAACATGACTTTCCTGCGTACCGCGGTGAACGCACAACGCAAGGCGCGCGGGCAGGAAGAGATGTCCTCTGCCGAGTTCCTGAAGGTGATCCGCGAGAAGGCCAAGAGCCTCAAGATCGACGCCGAGATGCTGAAGCGCCCGGTCAACGTCGGTTTCTCCGGCGGCGAGAAGAAGCGCAACGAGATCCTGCAGATGGCCATGCTCGAGCCGAAGATGTGCATCCTCGACGAGACCGACTCCGGGCTCGACGTGGACGCGATGAAGCTGGTGGCAGATGGCGTGAACGCGCTGCGCGACGCAGGCCGCGGCTTCCTCGTCATCACCCACTATCAGCGCCTGCTGGACCACATCGCCCCCGATGTCGTGCACATCATGGCGAACGGCCGCATCGTGAAGACCGGCGGCCCCGAGCTGGCGCTGGAAGTCGAGCACAACGGTTACGCGGACATCCTGGCGGAGGAGGCGTAATGGCACTTCCCCAGGCAAAACAGGACACGACCGAAGCGCGCCTCGCGTCGCTGACCCTGCCAGAAGGCGGCTGGTCGGACGCGGCGCGGAAGGACGCGCTCAACCGTCTGCAGACCATGGGCCTGCCGGGTGCGCGCGACGAATACTGGAAGTACACCCGGCCGGACACGCTGAACGCGGTCGATGCTCCGGCGGCACCGGCGCTGCACGCGCATGAAGCGCCGCTGTTCGGGGAACGCGACCGCCTGCAGATCGTCTTTGTCGACGGGGTCTTCGACGCCGAGGCCTCCGACGATCTGGCTATGGAGGGTGTGAGCATCGAGCGCCTTGCCGAGGCGCGCGACATCCACTGGGCAAAGGACGTCTACGGCGTGCTCGAAACCCGCGGCCAGACCCCGGTGCAGCGCCCCTTCGCGGTGCTGAACACGGCGTTTGCCACGGACGGCCTGCTGATCCACGTCACCGGCAAGGCCGCAAAGCCGATCCACATCAACTACGTCCACGAGGGCGAGACCTCCGACGCGATCCTGCACCACGTGGTGAAGGTCGATCCCGGCGCCGACCTGACCATCCTTGAGAACGGGCCCGCCGCGGCACGGTTCAACCACGTGATGGAGGTGGAGATCGCCGACAAGGGCGCGCTGCACCACGTGCGTGCGCAGGGCCGCGACCATGACCGGCGCGCCGTCACGCATGTCTTCGCGCGCCTCGGCGTCGAAAGCACGTTCAAGAGTTTCACGCTTACGGTGAACGGCGTGCTGACCCGCAACGAGTGCGTGATCGAGTTCACTGGCGACGACGCCGTGGCGCATGTCGCCGGCGCCTGCATGGGCGACGGAGCATTCCACCACGACGACACTGTTTTCATCACCCATGACGCGGTGAACTGCGAAAGCCGTCAGGTCTTCAAGAAGGTGCTGCGCAACGGCGCGATCGGTGTCTTCCAGGGCAAGATCCTCGTGAAGCCGGACGCGCAGAAGACCGACGGCTACCAGATCAGCCAGTCACTGCTTCTGGACGAGGACAGCCAGTTTCTCGCCAAGCCGGAGCTGGAGATCTACGCCGACGACGTGGCCTGTTCGCACGGGTCCACCTCTGGCGGGATCGACGAGGATTCGCTCTTCTACCTGCGTGCCCGCGGCGTGCCGCGCGGCAATGCCGAGGACATGATGACCATCGCCTTCATCGCCGAGGCGATGCAAGAGATCGAGGACGAGTCCCTGCGCGAGGAACTGGTCGAGCGGGTCGAGGCCTGGCTGTTGCGGCGCAGGGCCTGAGACTTGACGGTCTCGACCGATATCGTCGCGATGTATCGGGGGCCGGCGCCGGTGTGGCGGCGGCTCCTGTCGCGCGCGCAAAGCGAACCGCGCGCGCTGGCTTACCTGATGGGGGCCTGCGTCATCATGTTCGTGGCGCAGTGGCCCGCCATCGCCCGCCGCGTCTGGGAAACCGACCCCGCCCGCTTCAACACCGAAGGGGGCGCCTTCCAGCAGGCCGTGCAGCCGGAGATCGGCGGCGCCCTTCTGGGGGCCGTGATCTTCCTGCCGCTCATCTTCTACGTGCTGGCGCTGGTGCTTTCGCTGCTCTCGCGGGTGGCGGGCAAACGCGTGGCCGCCTTCGACGGGCGGCTCATCCTGTTCTGGTCGCTCCTGGCGGCAACGCCCCTGGCACTGCTGAACGGCCTTGTCGCCGGATTTGTCGGCCCGGGTATCGGATTGACCCTCGTGGGTGCCTTGTGGTTCGGGGTGGTTTTGTGGTTCGTGGGCACCGGGGTGCGGGAGGCGCACCGCGAGGCAGGAGTGACCGCATGACCCCCAAAGGGTTCTTCAATCTGGCCGTCGAGAGCATCACGGCCCCGCGCGAGGTCGCGCGCCTGCTCATGTCGATCAACATGAACCGGGAAGCGATCCTGACAGCCTTTGCGCTGACCATCGTTTTGAACACGCTGGTCTTCGGGGTGACGCTGCTGATGGCGCCCGCGTCGGAGAACGTGCCGTTCTTCCTTGCATCGCCCACCGGGTTCCTCGCGGCCGAGACGGTGACGCTGGGCGGAACGATCCTTGCCTTCACGATCATGGGCCGGGTGCTGGGCGGCGGCGGGCGTCTGGCCGACGTGGCGCTCCTGATGATCTGGCTGCAGATCCTCAACGTGCTGGTGCAGGTGTTCACCATCGCGCTCATCCCGGTATCCGAGGCGATGGTCGGCCTCGTCGTGCTCGTGTCGTCGGGCGTCGGCATCTGGATCCTGGTGAACTTCGTGGCCGAGGCGCACGGGCTGCCCGGTCTGGGCCGGGCGCTGGCCATCGTGTTGCTGGGCCTTTTGGCGCTTGGGTTCACCTTGTCGCTTCTACTTGTCTTTGCAGGGGTCTCCCCGGAAGGGATCATGGGAAATGTATGATGTGAACGCGGTCCGCGCGGACTTCCCCATCCTCTCACGCGAAGTGAATGGCAAACCGCTCGTCTATCTCGACAACGGCGCTTCCGCGCAGAAGCCGCAGGTGGTCATCGACGCGGTGACGAAGGGCTATGCCGAGGAATATGCCAACGTCCACCGCGGCCTGCATTTCCTGTCGAACCTCGCCACCGAGAAATACGAGGGCGTGCGCGGGATCATCGCGAGGTTCCTCGGCGCGAAGGACCCGGAGGAGATCGTCTATACCACCGGCACCACCATGGGCATCAACCTCGTGGCCTACGGCTGGGCGATGCCGCGGATGGAGCCGGGCGACGAGATCGTCCTGTCGGTGATGGAGCATCACGCCAACATCGTGCCCTGGCACTTCCTGCGCGAACGTCAGGGCGTGGTGCTGAAATGGGTGGACGTGGATGCCACCGGCGCCCTCGACCCGCAGAAGGTGATCGACGCCATCGGACCCAAGACGAAGCTCGTGGCGGTCACGCAGGTCTCGAACGTGCTGGGCACCGTGGTCGACGTGAAGGCGATCTGCGATGGCGCGCGCGCCAAGGGCGTGCCCGTTCTGGTCGACGGCTCTCAGGGTGCGGTCC
The DNA here is from genome assembly GCF_002814095.1 of Sagittula sp. P11. Taxonomy (NCBI): domain Bacteria; kingdom Pseudomonadati; phylum Pseudomonadota; class Alphaproteobacteria; order Rhodobacterales; family Roseobacteraceae; genus Sagittula; species Sagittula sp. P11. Next base: position 24,878 of record NZ_CP021913.1, on the reverse strand, counting down.
ACATGCCCGTCAACGTCGAGGAGATTGGCTGCGATTTCTACGCCATCACAGGCCACAAACTCTATGGTCCGTCCGCCTCCGGTGCCATCTGGATCCGCTCCGACCGCATGGCGGAGATGCGCCCCTTCATGGGCGGCGGCGACATGATCAAGGAAGTGTCGAAGGACGCGGTCACCTACAACGACCCGCCGATGAAGTTCGAGGCCGGCACCCCCGGCATCGTCCAGCAGATCGGCCTGGGCGTGGCGCTGGACTACATGATGGGGCTCGGGATGGACAACATCGCCGCCCACGAGGCCAGCCTGCGGGCCTACGCCATGACCCGGCTGGGCGGGCTGAACTGGCTGAACGTGCAGGGCACGACACCCGACAAGGCCGCGATCATTTCGTTCACCATGGAAGGCGCGGCGCACGCGCACGACATCTCGACCATTCTCGACAAGAAAGGGGTGGCGGTGCGCGCCGGGCATCACTGCGCCGGGCCGCTCATGGACCACCTCGGCGTGACGGCGACCTGCCGGGCCTCGTTCGGCCTCTACAACACCGAGGCAGAGGTCGACGCGCTGGTCGACGCGCTCGAACTGGCGCACGATCTGTTCGGCTGAGAAAACCGCGATCCGGGCCGCAGATCAGGTGTTGCAGCGGTCCGGGGCAGGGGCTATACGGCCCCTCAGGCACCTGTAGCTCAGCTGGATAGAGCGCTGCCCTCCGAAGGCAGAGGCCAGAGGTTCGAATCCTCTCAGGTGCGCCATCCTCATCTCGTGACATCGTGACGACGCGGCTGTTTTCGGTCCATGAGCCAATGCCATGCAGTATGCGATGTCCGGAGGCTGCGGTTTGCCACCGTCTTGCGGCTTCCCCGACAGCGGGCCGGAGCGACCCTTCACCCCCACATACCGCCGGATTCAGGCCGACTGCCGACCTCCTGCGCAACTTCCTCAGCCTGTGCCCGCATCTCGTATGTGCGACGCCTGACCGCTCTGGTGCGGGACGGACGGTTTTGCCATCATGCAGGCGGAATGACCGCCGGGCGACCGGGACAGGCGACCCCGTGGCGCAAAGCGGAGCGACTTTGCGCTATGGCAGGCCACCGCGCGTGTCCGTGCAGCGTCCCGTGATCTGCCGTACCGAGAGAGGGCGCACGACATGATGATCTCGACCCAGTACTGCCTGACGATGGCGCGCTACAATGCGTGGCAGAACAAGCAGTTGAAGGCCTGTTTCGAGAAGATGGACAAGGCTGAGCTGGAGCAGGACAGGGGCGGCTTCTTCGGATCGATCCTCGCCACCGCGAATCATCTGCTCTGGGGCGACATGATCTGGATGTCGCGGCTGGCGAACCTCCCCCGGCCCGAAGGCGGCATCAGCGAAAGCACCGCCATGACGAAATCCCGGGAAGACTGGGAAATCGCGCGCTTCCGGCTGGACGGCGACATGCTTCTCTGGGCGGAGCGCCTGCGGGCCATCGACCTGGCGGGGGACCTGCGCTGGTACTCCGGCGCCGTCGGGGCCGACATGGTGAAGCCCGTCTCGCTCTGCGTCGCGCATATGTTCAACCACCAGACCCATCACCGGGGCCAGATCCACGCGATGCTGACGGCTGCCGGGCAGAAGGCCCCGACAAGCGATCTCGTCTTCATGCCACAGGAGGGTCCCTGGCTCTAGGGTTGCGCTCCGGCTGCGGCTCAGGGACAAACGGCGTAGCGTCATGAAGGAGAGCGACATGTTCAAGGCACTCGTGGTGGAGAAGGACGAAGAGAGCGGCAAGACCTCCGCGTCGGTGAAGGAGCTGTCGCCAGGCGACCTGCCGGACGGCGAGGTGACCGTCGCCGTCGACTATTCGACCGTGAACTACAAGGACGGGCTGTGCCTCGGCTCCGGTGGCGGGCTGGTGCGCAAGTGGCCGCATGTCCCGGGCATCGACTTCGCCGGTGTCGTGGAGGAGAGCTCCGACGACCGCTACAAGCCGGGCGACAAGGTCGTGCTGACCGGCTGGCGCGTCGGAGAGGCGCACTGGGGCGGCTACAGCCAGAAGGCACGGGTCAAGGCAGACTGGTTGGTGCCGCTGCCCGACGGGCTGGACACGCGCGCGGCGATGGCCGTGGGCACGGCGGGCCTGACCGCGATGCTGGCGGTCATGGCGCTGGAAGATCACGGGCTTGAACCCGGCCATGGCCCCGTCCTGGTGACGGGGGCTGCGGGCGGCGTGGGCTCCGTGGCGACGGCGATCCTGGCCAACCTCGGGCATGAGGTGGCGGCTGTCACCGGGCGCCCGGAACAGGAATCCTACCTGCGCGGCCTCGGCGCCACGGAAATCGTGCCGCGCGAAGAACTGACCGAGGTCACCAAGAAGCCGCTGGAAAGCGAGCGCTGGTCGGGCTGCGTCGATGCCGTCGCGGGGGCCATGCTGGGCCGCGTGCTGAAGCAGATGAAATACGGCTCCTCGGTCGCGGCCATCGGCCTCGCCGGCGGCGCCGCCATCGACGGCGCGCTTATCACCCCCTTCATCCTGCGCGGCGTCAACCTTTTGGGGATCGACAGCGTCATGCAGCCCTACGCCAACCGTGTCCGCGCGTGGGACCGTATCGCCGCCGACCTGCCCATGGCCAAGCTCGAAGAGATGATCCAACCCGCCGGTCTGTCGGACCTGCCGCAGCTTGGCCGCGACATCCTCAAGGGGCAGGTGAAGGGCCGCGTCGTGGTGGACGTGAATGCCTGATCCGTCAGAGGCGGAGATTGCCGAAATCCGCAGGGACCGCGCGAGGATCTTCCGCCCCGCGTGGTTCGCGGACCTGGCACGCGGCCGGCTGTCGCTCGGAGAGACGTTCTGGGGCGGCTACGTCGGCGTGCAACTGATCGCCATGCCGCTCTGGATCCTCGTGATGGTGCCCGCCATGGCCGCAGAGGGCAACGGCCTCGTGCCGTGGAGCCTCCCGTGGCTGCTGGTACTGGCGTTCTATCTGCTCCAGCTCGGCTGGACCCTCGCCGTCACCCGCGCCGTGTTCGCCGTGGCGCCAAAGGCCCGACCGGCGGGCGGCTGGCGCTGGGTCGCGATGATCGTCGCCCTCGTCATCGCGGTGCAGTCCATCGTGCTGATCGTCATGTGGGTCACCGGGCGGCTCTGACGGCCGCCACGGCCCTTGCCTTGCGGCCGGACGGGCTACGTCCGGGCAAAGCAAGGAAAGATGACCGATGACCGACACGCCGCCGACCCTCGTCTGGTTCCGCCGGGACCTGCGCCTCTCCGACCATGCCGCGCTGACCGAAGCCGCGAAACGCGGCCCGGTGATCCCGGTCTTCATCCGCGACGCGCTGGTAGAGGGCCTCGGCACCGCCCCTCAATGGCGGCTCGGCCTGGGGCTCGGGGCCTTCGCCGATGCGCTGAAGGACAAGGGCAGCCGGCTGATCCTGCGGTCCGGTCCCGCGCCCGAAGTGCTGTCGGAGCTGGTTGAGGAAACCGGCGCCCGGGCCGTCTACTGGAGCCGCGCCTACGATCCCGACAGCGTGGAGCGCGACACCCGCGTGAAGGAGGTGTTGAAGGACAAGGGCATCGGCGCGCAAAGCTTGACCGGCCACCTGATGTTCGAACCCTGGACGGTCGAGACGGGGCAGGGCGGCTTCTACAAGGTCTACACGCCCTTCTGGAAAGCCGTGTGCGACCGCGACGTGCCCGCGCCCCTTTCCTCACCCTCCGACCTGAAGGCGCCCACTACGTGGCCCGACAGCGAAACCCTCGCCGACTGGAACCTGGGCCAGGGCATGCGCCGCGGCTCCGATGTTGTGCGTCCCTACGTCCGGCTTGGCGAACAGGCCGCGCAGACCCGGCTCGGGGTCTTCATGCGCGACAAGGTGGCGGACTACGGCACGACCCGCGACGAGGTCTCGAAGGACGGCACATCCTGCCTCAGCGAGAACCTTTCGCTGGGCGAGATCAGCCCGGCCCAATGCTGGCACGCCGGCCGCCGCGCGATGGAGGACGGCAAGTCCGGCGCCCAGACGTTCCTCAAGGAGCTGGTCTGGCGCGAGTTCGCCTATCACCTGATGTGGCACACGCCGCACCTGCTGACCGGCAACTGGCGCGAGGAATGGGACGCCTTCCCGTGGAAGACCGACGAACGCCTGCGCGAAGTCAAGGCCTGGAAGCAGGGGCGCACCGGCATTCCCTTCGTCGACGCCGCCATGCGTGAGCTCTACGTCACCGGACGGATGCACAACCGCGCCCGCATGATCGTGGCGAGCTACCTGACCAAGCACCTGATGTGCCACTGGAAGATCGGCATGGCCTGGTTCGAGGACTGCCTGATCGACTGGGACCCGGCCTCGAACGCCATGGGCTGGCAATGGTCTGCGGGTTCCGGTCCCGACGCCACACCCTATTTCCGCGTCTTCAACCCTGTCACCCAGCGCGACAAGTTCGATCCCGACTGCGCCTACGTGAACCGCTGGATCGCCGAAGGCCGCAGGACGCCCTCGGACACCGCGCTCAGCTATTTCGACGCCATCCCCGAAAGCTGGCCAATGACACCGGGCGACGCCTATCCCGATGCGATCGTCGGGCCGAAGGAAGGCCGCGAAGCCGCACTCGAGGCCTACCAGAACCGCGACTTCTGAGAGCCCTGCGCCCGAACGCGCTGACCGCCACCTTCATCTTGGGGGAAATACCTCGGGAGGGGTTCGGGGAGGGCAGAGCCCTTCCCGCTGGCGGACCCGCAGGGTCCGCAAACCGCGTCAGCCGTTCGACACCCCGGCCATCGACCCCATGGCGACCCAACCGGTGCGCCCGTTGCCGAAGTTCATCTTGCACACCGGCTTCGCGTCGTCGCAGGTCTGGATGTATCCGCCCTCGCCGGGCAGCAGCGTGCCCGTGGCGGTGGTGCGCTCGGCCTCGCTGTAGATCGACACCGCGTCGCTGCCCATGTTGAAATAGGCGATGTTGCGCGGCAGGTCGCGGCGCCAGTTCTGGGTGGCCGGCGTGGCGGTCGGTTGCCCGGGGGCCGGACTGGACAACGTGGTGGAGCCCGAAAGGGTGATCGGGCCGTCGGTCCGCGGTGACGGCTGGGCTCCAGGCTGGACCACCTGCCGCACCTGCCCGCATGATGCGAGCCCCGCGGCCAGCAAACACGCCATCAGAATCTTTCGTCTCACGCCCCTGTATCTCCTGTTTTCAATTCACTCGGGCATCCTGGTACCCAGAAAACATCACTTTCCGCGAAATCCCAAGCCCGAAGCCTTGCCGGGTTGTTTCTCCAGCATAAACTCCTTCGAAATAAATGAAAATCGAAAGCTGCACATGGCCCTGACCTCACTTGCGAACCAGACCGGACTGCCCCGATACTTCAGCCACGTCTTCGACATGGCGCAGGGAATGGAACGCGGGCGGCTGGACATGATCCTGCCGGACGGCCGGAGGTTCCGGGCGGAGGGCGCGGAACCGGGGCCGGTGGCGGAGGTCCAGCTCAACGATCCCGACATCTTCGCCCGGCTGATCCGCGAGGGCGACCTCGGCTTCTGCGAGGCCTACCTGGACGAAGGCTGGTCGACGCCGGATCTCATGGCCTTCCTCGACCTCGTGCATGCCAACGAGGACTCGCTCTTCGACGGTTTCCCGGGGCAGGGCATGGTCCGCGCTTGGGAGAAGTTCCGCTTCTGGATGGTCCGGAATTCGAAACGGCAGGCGCGCAAGAACATCGCGCATCACTACGATCTCGGGAACGACTTCTACGGTCTCTGGCTCGACGAGACGATGACCTATTCGTCGGCGCTGTTCGAGACCGGACAGGAAAGCCTCGAGAGCGCCCAGATCGCCAAGTACGCGGCGCTCGTCGACGCGATGGAGGCCAAGCCGGGCGACCACGTGCTCGAGATCGGCTGCGGCTGGGGCGGTTTCGCGGAATACGCCGCCAAGGAACGCGGGCTGCGCATCACCGGCCTGACCCTGTCGAAGGAGCAGCTCGACTACGCCCAGGCCCGGGTGCAGCGTGCCGGTCTGGCCGACCGGGTGGAGATCAAGCTGCAGGACTACCGCGACGAGCGCGGGGTTTACGACGGCATCGCCTCTATCGAGATGTTCGAGGCGGTGGGCGAGAAGTACTGGCCGGTCTATTTCGACAGCGTGCGCGGGCGGCTGCGCCCCGGTGCCAACGCCTCGCTCCAGGTCATCACCGTCCAGCACAAGCGGTGGGAGGTATACCGCAAGGGGGTCGACTTCATCCAGAAGTACATCTTCCCGGGCGGCATGCTGCCCAGCCCCGAGGTGCTGCGCCGCGAGGTGGAGCGCGCCGGGCTGCAGGTGGTGAAGTCCATTGAATTCGGCGAAAGCTACAGCACGACCCTGCGCCGCTGGCACGACGTCTTCAACGACCGCTGGGACGAGGTCGCCTCGCTCGGCTTCGACGACCGGTTCCGGCGGATGTGGAATTTCTATCTCGCCTCTTGCGCCGCCACGTTCCGCAGCGGTAACTGTGACGTGACCCAGATCACGATCAAAAGGCCCGCCTGATCCATGCCCACTGCCGCAAGACTGGTCGCCGCAATCTGCCTGGCGGCCGTTGCGTGGTTTGCATCGGAGGCGGTCAAACCGCTCTTCCCCGAAGGCACCGACTTCGGGTCCTTCAACACGGTGAACGTGGTGCTGGGCTTGCTGGTCGGGTGGTTCATCCTCGGCTCGCGCAGCGGGCGGGGCTATGCCTCGGGCATCTCCAACGGCTTCACCAGCGTCATCGCGCTGACGTTCTGGGCGCTCTTCGTGCAGGCCACGAACGAGATGGTGGACCGCTCCTTCCGCCGTTTCTACGACAGCCCGTTCGAAGCCATCGGCGCGATCTTCGAGATCGGCCTTGAGTACGGGCAGAAGATGCTCGACCCCACGGTGATCGCCATCCTGCTGGTCGGTGGCATCCTCGCCGGCATCGTTGCGGAAATCGCCGGCCAGCGCTGGAAGTGACCTCATGACCGATCTTTTCTTCTACGGCACCCTCCGCGATGCCCGGCTTCTGGAGATCGTCCTTGGCCGCACCGCAGCGGCCCAGCCTGCCCAACTGCCGGACCACGCCGTGGTGGAGGCACTGGGCCAGTCCTTCCCGCTGCTCATCGCCCGGGGCAACGCAACCGCGGATGGCGTCCTCGTGCGCGACCTCAGCGACGACGACATAGCCCGGCTCGACTTCTACGAACCGCCTTCGACTACGCCCTGGTGTCGGTGACGGTGGACACGGACGACGGCGCGGCGGACGCGCTGGTCTACATGCCGCCTGTGGGCCGCTGGCCGGAGGGCGAGGCATGGTCGCTCGACGCGTGGCAGGACCGCTGGGGCGAGGTGTCGCGCCGCGCCGCCGCCGAGGCGATGGGACGTTATGGCCAGCAGTCGGGGGAATCGGTGCGCGCGCTCCTGCCGTTCTTCCGCAACCGTGCATGGGCGCAGGTGATCGCGGCCGAAGGCGCGCCGCAGACGCTGCGCACCTCGCGCACCGTTGCAGACATCGAAATGAAACCGGCCGAGGGCGGCTACGACGGTTTCTTCCGCCTGAAACCCTTTCACCTGCGCTATCCCACCTTCGACGGCGGCATGAGCGAGGAGCTGCGGCGCGAATGCTTCGTGGCGTACGACGTGTCTCTGGTCCTGCCGTACGACCCGGTGACCGATTGCGTCCTGCTGGTCGAACAGCTCCGCTTCGGCCCGATCCACCGGGGCGACCCGGTCCCGTGGGTGCTGGAGGTGGTGGCCGGCATGGTGGACGCGGGCGAAACCCCCGAAGAGGCCGCCCTGCGCGAAACGCGCGAGGAAGCACGGCTCGACCTCAGCCGTCTGATCCGCGTGTCCGGCGGCTATGCCTCGCCCGGATACAGCACGGAGTTCTATCACAATTTCATCGGACTGTGTGATCTCTCCGAGAGCGCGGCGCGCTTCTCGGGCGGGCTCGACGAGGAGAACGAGGACATCCGCAACCATGTCCTCAGGTTCGACGACGCCATGCGCCTGATCGAGACCGGCGAGATCAATGCCGTTCCGCTCCAGATGTTGCTCTTTGCGCTGATGGCACGGCGCCCGGAATTGCGCGCGGATGCTTGAGTTCCCGGAGGGGCGCGCCTAAACCATGGGGCCAGACCACGCGAGCCGAAAGGACACCTGATGCACATCGCCGCCGATCTCTCCCAGGCCGTTGGGAACACGCCGCTGATCAAGCTCAGGAAAGCCTCCGAAATGACCGGGTGCGAAATCCTCGGGAAGGCGGAATTCATGAACCCGGGCCAGTCCGTGAAGGACCGGGCCGCGCTCTACATCATCAAGGACGCGGTCGAGAAGGGCCTGCTGGCACCCGGCGGCACCATCGTCGAGGGCACCGCGGGCAACACCGGCATCGGTCTTGCCCTGGTGGGCGCCTCCATGGGGTTCAAGACGGTCATCGTCATGCCCGAGACGCAGAGCCAGGAAAAGAAGGACATGCTGCGGCTGGCCGGGGCCGAGCTGGTCCTGGTGCCCGCCGCCCCTTATTCCAATCCCAACAACTACGTCCGCTACTCCGGCCGCCTGGCCGAGGAACTCGCCAAGACCGAGGCGAAGGGCGCGATCTGGGCCAACCAGTTCGACAACGTCGCCAACCGGCTGGCGCACATCGAGACCACCGGCCCGGAGATCTGGGAACAGACCGGCGGCAAGGTGGACGGTTTCGTCTGCGCGGTGGGCTCCGGCGGAACGCTGGCCGGTGTCGGCATGGCGCTGCAGCCCAAGAGCGTGAAGATCGGTCTTGCCGATCCGGAGGGCGCGGGCCTCTACAAGATCTACACCGGCGAGGAAAACCCCGGGAACTCGATCACCGAGGGTATCGGGCAGGGGCGGATCACCGCCAACCTCGAAGGCTTCACTCCCGACTTCTGCTGGCGCGTGCCCGATGACGAGGCGCTGCCGGTGGTCTTTGACCTCCTGCAGGACGAGGGGCTCTGCCTTGGCGGGTCCTCCGGCGTCAACGTGGCGGGCGCCGTCCGTCTCGCCAAAGAAATGGGGCCGGGCCACACCATCGTCACCGTGCTCTGCGACTATGGCAACCGTTACCAGTCGAAGCTGTTCAACGTCGACTTCCTCAAGGACAAGGGCCTGCCGGTCCCGCCGTGGATGAACCGGGCACCGGCCAGCATCCCGGGCGTGTTCGAAGACGCATGAAACATCTCACGCGGGCATTATCTCGGGTCCTGATCGCAGGGCTGCTTTGTCTTGCCATGATCGCGGGCGAGGTGTCCGCGCAGGACGTGGCGCAGCCGGACTACACGGAATGGGATTTGCGGGCGCGTGCCGACGAGGTGAAGCTCGACCTCGGCACCGCGGCCGTGTCCGAGCTGGAGACCATGCGTGCGCGCATCGCTGACTGGCGCTCGCAGTTCCTCGCCGCTCAAAGCACGAACGAGGCGCGCATCGCCACGGTGCGCGCCCAGATCGACTCGCTGGGACCGGCGCCCGAGGAAGGGGCGAGCGAGCCCGATGACATCGCCGCGCGGCGCGAGGCGCTGAACGACCAACTTGCCGAGCTGCGCGCCCCGGTGCTGCAGGCCGAAGAGGCCTACACACGCGCCGACGGCATCATCGCGCAGATCGACGGCATCATCCGCGACCGACAGGCGCGCGAGGTGCTGGCACTCGGGCCGAGCCCGCTCAATCCGGCCAACTGGGCAAAGGCAGCCACCGATCTGCTGGATTCGTGGCAGGGCGCCTGGCAGGAGATCAAGGACAACGTCACCTCACCCTCCTATCAGGCGGAGGCGCGGCGCAACCTGCCGCTCGTGCTCCTGCTGATGGTGGTCGGCGTCATGCTCATCGCGCGGGGCAAACGCTGGGCGCTGATGGGGGTCGAACAGGTCCGCGGCAAGGCCCGGCGCGGCACCGGCGTTTTCCGGTTCCTGATCTCCCTCGGGCAGATCCTGCTGCCGTACCTCGGCATCTACGCCATCGTCGAGGCCATCGAGGCCACAGGCTTTTCGGGCACGCGCTGGGAATTCCTGCTGGGTGAGCTGCAGTACTGGGCGGCGCTCATGCTGGGCACGCGCTGGCTGGCCGACCAGACCTTCCACGAGGACAGCGACCGCGCGACGATCCCGCTGAAGGACAACCCCCGCTGGGAGGCCCGCCGCCTCGCCAACGCGCTGGCCTTCGTCTACGTCTTCGCCGAGATGGTCGTGGCGCTCGGCGATCTCGACAGCTATTCCGCCGAATCCGCAGCCGTGGTGAAGTTCCCGGTGCTGGTGATCGCCAGCCTGGCGCTGTTCCGGCTGGGCCGCATCATAAGCCTCGACGGCAATGCCGAGATGGCGGAGAACGAGGACCGCACCGCCTTCCGCCTGCGTTTCCAGAGGCTGCTTGGCCGGATGGCCATGGTCGTGGCGGTCGTGGGCACCTTCATGGCGGCCATCGGCTACTTCCGCTTCGGCGAGGTCATGGTCTACCCCTACATCGCGACGCTGGCGCTGGTGTTCATCGTCCTCCTCCTGCAGCGGTTCATCTTCGACCTGTCGGAGCTGATCAACGGAACGCCCCAGTCGGATGGCGACGGCCTGATCCCGGTCCTCGCAGGCTTCCTGCTGAGCGCCGCCGCGCTGCCGTTCCTCGCCCTGATCTGGGGCGCGCGCAGCGCCGACCTGTCGGAGATCTGGACCCGCTTCCGCGAAGGTTTCGTCTTCGGCGAGACGCGGATATCGCCCACCGACTTCCTCATGGTCATCATCGTCTTCGTCGTGGGCTTCATGCTCACGCGGCTCCTGCAGGGGGCGCTCAAGTCCTCCGTCCTGCCGAAGACCAAGATCGACAAGGGCGGGCAGACGGCGATCACCTCCGGCGTCGGCTACATCGGCATCTTCCTCGCCGGTGTCGTCGCGATCACCGCCGGCGGGCTCGACCTCTCGTCGCTGGCCATCGTCGCCGGTGCGCTCTCCGTCGGGATCGGTTTCGGCCTGCAGACCATCGTGTCCAACTTCGTCTCGGGCATCATCCTGCTGGTCGAACGCCCGATCTCCGAGGGCGACTGGATCGAGGTCAACGGCACCCACGGCATCGTCAAGGACATCTCCGTCCGCTCCACCCGGATCGAGACTTTCGACAAGTTCGACCTGATCGTGCCCAACGCCGACCTGATCTCGGGCACCGTGTCGAACTACACGCGGGGCAACTCGCTCGGGCGGCTCATCGTGTCGGTCGGCGTGGCCTACGGCACCGACACCCGCAAGGTCGAGAAGATCCTGCTCGACATCGCGCGCCGGCACGACATGGTGCTGATGAACCCCGAACCGTTCATCAATTTCGCGGGCTTCGGCGCCGACTCCCTCGACTTCGAGATCCGGGTGATCCTGCGCGACGTGGGGCAGGTGCTGGTGGTGGGCACCGACATGCGCCACCAGATCATGGAGGCCTTCAAGGAAGCCGGGATCGAGGTGCCGTTTGCGCAGCGCGACATCTGGCTGCGCAACCCGGAGGTCCTGACCGGCGTCGGCAGGCAGAAGCCCGAGGACCCGCCGCAGGAGGCCCCCTCCATCCCGGAACAGAAGGGCGGGCCGGGCACCGCCGCCGGGGCAGAGCCGCCGGGCAACGACGGCGAAGCCTCGGGCGACACCGGAGAAGGAGACAGGTAGATGACGGACCTCTTGTACCGCGAGGACACCTACCGGCGCGATGCGCCCGGTGTCGTGGTCGCCCACACGCCCGAGGGCGGTGTCGTCGTCGAACCGGCGCTCTTCTACCCGAAGGGCGGCGGCCAGCCGGGCGACAGCGGCTGGCTCGAATGGGACGGGCGCTCGCTTGCCATCGCCACGACCGTCAAGGGGGAGGGCGACAGCAGCATCCTCGTCCCGGCCGAACCCGCGCCTCTGCCGCCGCTCGGCGCCCATGTGGTGCAGATCCTCGACTGGGAGTTGCGCCACAAGTACATGCGCGTGCACACCGCGCTGCACCTGCTGAGCGTGGTCATTCCGCTGCCCGTCACCGGCGGGCAGATCGGCGCAGGGACCGGGCGGCTCGACTTCCTCATGCCGGAACCGCCCTCCGACCGCGACGGGATCGAACAGGCGCTGGTCCACCTCGTCGACCGCGACCTTGAGGTGACGGACGGCTGGATTTCCGAGGATGAGCTCGACGCGCGCCCGGAACTGGTGAAGACCATGTCCGTCCAGCCACCGCGCGGGTCAGGGCGCATCCGTCTCGTCCGCATCGGCACCGGCACCGAACAGGTCGACCTCCAGCCCTGCGGCGGCACACACGTCGCCCGCACCGGAGAGATCGGCGCCGTGAGACTCGGCAAGATCGAGAACAAGGGCAAGCAGAACCGCCGGGTGAACATCACCCTCGCCTGACCGCAGGGCGAACCGGCGGGGCGCAACAGGTCACCGCTTGCACCCGTTCGTCATCCCGGAAAACCGCCGGGCTGACGACCGGGTAACCCGGTCACTTCCGCTTCTTGATGGGCGTCCCGTACAGTTCCATACGGTGTCCCTTCAGCCGGTATCCCAGCTTCTCGGCGATCTTTTCCTGCAGCGCCTCGATCTCCTCGTCGACGAACTCGATCACCGCGCCGGTGGTCAGGTCGATCAGGTGGTCGTGGTGTTCCCGGTCGGCATCCTCGTAGCGCGCACGGCCATCGCCGAAATCGACCTTCTCGAGGATCCCCGCTTCTTCGAACAGCTTCACGGTGCGATAGACCGTGGCGATGGAGATGTTCGGATCGCGGGTCGAGGCACGCGCATACAGCTCTTCGACATCCGGATGATCGGTCGCGTCTTCAAGCACTTCCGCGATGGTGCGCCGTTGGCCTGTCATGCGCAGACCCTGCGCAGCGCAACGCTCTGTAATGGTGTCGGGCATGTGCGGTCCGGCGAGGTTAAATCTGCGTGTCCTCCGTTGTAGGCAATCACGGGGCCAAGGCCAAGAGGCGGGCCGCGCTCACGCGGCGGGAACCGCGCGCCGCGCGCGATCCGGCATCTCCCGGGGATTGACCCGGCGTCTTTTCGGGTGTCTGGAAAAGGCATGGAACGCAAGAGCTCTATGGATTTGCCAGGGGCGGCCGGCATGACGGCCTTCGCCGTGGCGCTCGCCTTCAATCAGGTCGTGATCAAGCTGACGAACACCGGATTCGGGCCCGTGTTCGGTGCCGGTCTGAGGTCGATCCTCGCACTGGCGGCGCTGGCCCTCTGGGTTGTGATCCGCCGCCGCCGCTTCGGCAACCTCGGCGCGACGCTTGGCCCCGGTCTGCTGCTCGGCGGGCTGTTCGGTGTCGAATTCATCCTGCTCTTCAAGGCACTGGACCTCACGACCGTGTCGCGTGCGTCGATCCTGTTCTACTCCATGCCGGTCTGGCTGGCGGTGGTGGCCCACCTGACGCTTCCCGGCGAACGGCTGTCTCTGCGGCGCACCGCCGGTCTGGGGCTGGCGATGGCCGGGGTGGCATGGGCGCTTGTCGATCCGCAAAGCCGGGCGGCGGGCGACCTGCGCGGCGATCTGCTGGCGCTCGGCGCATGCTGGTGCTGGGCCGGGATCGCCCTGACCGTACGCCTGACGCGTATCTCGGAACTCCCCGCCGAAGGGCAACTGTTCTGGCAGCTTGCGGTGTCGAGCGTGATCCTCTTGTGCGTCGCGCCATTCGCCGGGCCGCTGATCCGGACGCCGGACTGGATCAGCTACGCGGCCCTCGGCTATGGCGTGCTGGTGGCAAGCCTCGGGTTCCTGTTCTGGCTGTGGCTGATGACGATCTACCCGGCCTCGGACATCGCCTCCTTCAGCTTCCTGTCGCCGGTGCTGGCGGTGGTGTTCGGCTGGCTGATCTTCGCAGAGCCGGTCGGCCCGCAGTTCATCGTGGCGCTCGGCCTCGTGGCGGTGGGGATCGTCCTGATCAACCGCCGCAAGAGACCCTCGCCGCTGGCCGAACCCGCCGGTCCCGAAGGCCTCGCCTCCGCCGGGCGCGAGGCCGGGTCTCCGAAGTCCGACTGAGGGTTGGGCGTCGCAGCCGTTTGGCGGGGTGCGGGACGGAGCCGGAAAGCCGGCGACACGGTCCGAATTGGGCGGCTTAAACTGGGCGAACCGCATCGGATTGAACCAGAAAACCTTGCCAAATCGTTAAGAACTGCAGGTCCATCCGATCCCTTCCGCCTCAATGGACAGCCATGGTCCCACCGGACCGGAAACCGGTTTTCCACGGCTCATGTGTCAGCTGCGGATACGCCGACGGCCATATCCCGAACCCGTCAGACTGCCGGTCTGCTATCGTCCACCAAGGCCATATGGCAACCACGGGGCCCCTTACGAGCGCCCCCAGCGATCAGGTACCGCAGAAGGTCGCGGTGACAACTTCGTCCTCTTTCGGCGGCCGCGCGAGCCACTGGTTCTTCTCTGCCAGCTCATACGGTGTGGCAAGAGCGTCGCGCAACCTGTTGAAAAGGCTGTCGTCCCCATCGGTCGCCGCCTGAATGGCCTCTTCGATCCGATGGTTGCGAGGGATGACCAAGGGGTTCGCGGCAGAGAGCACGGCCTGCGGGGCGTCCTCCTCCGTCAGGCGGCTCTGCCACCGCCGGTGCCACTCGTCGTACGCACTGCGATCTGCGATCTCGTCCCGCGCGGACCCTCGCGTCAGCGCCGCAAAGGTGTTGGTAAAATCGGACCCGCCCGCCTGCATCAGCTGCAGAAGCTCCCCGATCAGCGCGCCGTCATCCTCCCGAGGGTTGGAGATCCCGAGTTTCGCCGCGAAACGTCCCAGCCACTCCGCCTGGAGCAGCTCGGGCATGGCATGGACTTCCTTCGTGAAGCTCTCCACCGCCGCCTCTTGGTCCGGCATCAGAGGGATCAGCGCGGTCGCCAGCTGCGCCATGTTCCAGACGATGATATCCGCCTGCGCGGCATAGGCGTAGCGCCCGAAGGTGTCGATCGAGCTGAACACCTTGCGGGGGTCATAGGCGTCGAGGAAGGCGCAGGGGCCGTAGTCGATGGTCTCGCCCGACAGGGTACAGTTGTCGGTGTTCATCACCCCATGGATGAAGCCCACGGACATCCATTGCATGACCAGCGCGGCCTGCCTGCGGATCACGGCGTGGAGCAGGTCGGTAGGCGATTCGGCGTCGGGGTAGTGGCGATCCACGGTATAGTTGAAAAGCGTTTGCAGCCCCGTGCGGTCCTGCAGGTTGGCGAAATACTGGAAGGTGCCGACGCGGATGTGGCTCGACGCGACGCGGGTGAAGACGGCGCCGGGCAGGGGGCGCTCACGTATGATCTCTTCCCCGGTGCGGCAGGCGGCCAGGGCGCGCGTCGTGGGGATTCCCAGCGCATGCATGGCCTCCGACACGACGTATTCGCGGATGACCGGACCGACCCAGGCGCGCCCGTCGCCGCGGCGCGAAAAGGGCGTCGGACCCGATCCCTTCAACTGAATGTCGACGCGGCGGCCGTCAGGGGCCAGTACTTCGCCCAGAAGGTGCGCGCGACCGTCGCCCAGTTGCGGGGAATAGCCGCCGAACTGGTGACCGGCGTAAACCTGGGCCAAAGGCTCTGCGCCATCGGGCAGCGCGTTGCCGGAGAACAGCGCGGCAAGGTCGTCGTCGGCCATGTCGCGCGTCCCGGTGATCCCGAGGCTTTCCGCAAGCGGGTGGTTGAAGGCGATCAGGCTGGGGCGCGCCACCCGTGTCGGAGGCAGGTGGGCCGCAAAACCTTCGGGAAGACGGGCGTAACTGTTGTCGAACGGGATGTGCAGGGTCATGGCTTCAATATAGGCGGGGACGGTCCGGCTTGACAGGGGGCCAAACGGGGCACCGCTTGAGGGCCCGCGATGTGCGCCGCGGGGATGTCTGAGGCGAAATCGGTCTGGCGGGCAGTCAGAGAACCCGCGACATGAAGATGTAACCGTCGCGCGCCTTGAACTTGTTGCGGGCATAGAAGGTCTGGGTCTTGTCGTCTTCGCGGTCGACCTCGAGGTGCAGAGCGCGAACGCCTGCGTCCTTCAGCGCCATGGCGATGCCGTGCACCGCCTCGCCGCCCATGCCCCGGCCACGGACGGCGGGCCGGATGTAGATCTCGTCCACGATGGCGTCGAGCCCGCCGAATTCCACGGACCAGCCGAAGGTGATGGCGATATAGCCCACCGGCGCGCGGCGCGGACCGATCAGCCAGATCGCGCCATGCGGAGAGCCGTCCAGCAGCGGCTGGATCGCCGCCCTGTGGTGCTCGGCGTCGGTACCGAAGCCCATCTCGCCGTGGAACCCCGCCACCATGGGCAGGAGTTTCGGGAGGTCTTCGACAGTGGCGAGGTGGAGGGATTTCATGCGGGCGTCCAAGCGGTGGAGGTCGGAAGGCCGGTGTCGGCTTCCGGAAGAATCATGGTTTCGGCAAAAGCATTGTCCTCTGCGCCGCCGGTCGGGTCCGGACACAGGTTCTGTGGCACGGCGCTGACGCGTAGCTGGGCGCGAACGGTCCGAACTGTCACAGGCGGCCCAGCCGTTCGGTCAGGAGGGCGAAGAAGCCGTCGTCGTCGATTGCCCCCATGAAGGTTGCGTTCGGGGCGCGGCCTGTGACGCGCCACCAGTCGGCGACGGTCATGCCGAGGGTGAGGTCGGAGGCGGTCTCGATCTCGACGTTGATGTGCCGTCCCTCGAAGAGGTCGGGCGCGATCAGGTAGGCGGTCACGCAGGGGTCGTGCAGCGGCGCGCCGAGGGAGCCGTATTTCTCCTTGTCGAAGCGCTCGAAGAAGTCGGTCATCTCGGCCACGGCGTGGCCTGCGGGGGTGCCGAGCGCGCGGAAGGCGTCGTTGCGGGGCTTCGTCACCAGCGCCTTGTGGGTCACGTCGAGCGGCATGACGGTGATCGGCGCGCCGCAGGCAAAGACGACCTTCGCCGCTTCCGGGTCGACGTAGATGTTGAATTCTGCGGCGGGCGTGATGTTGCCGACCTCGAAATAAGCGCCGCCCATCAGCACGATCTCGGCGATGCGGGAGGCGATGTCGGGCGCCTTTTCCAGCGCGGTCGCGATGTTGGTGAGCGGGCCGAGCGGGCAGAGCGTGACGCTGCCCGGGGCCTCGGCGCGCAGGGTGTCGATGATGAAGTCCACCGCGTGCAGGTCGGCCACCGGCATCGTCGGTTCCGGCAGCACCGGGCCGTCGAGGCCGGTCTTGCCGTGGACGTGTTCGGCTGTGACGAGCGGACGGGCCAGAGGCGCATCGCAGCCCGCGAAGATCCGGGTGTCGGGCCTGCCCGCCAGTTCGCAGACGATCCGCGCGTTGCGGGTGGTCAGGTGCAGCGGCACGTTGCCCGCGACGGTGGTGATGCCCAGCACCTCGATCTCTTCGGGAGAGGCGAGGGCAAGCAGAATCGCGACGGCGTCGTCCTGCCCGGGGTCGGTGTCGATGATGATCTTGCGGGGCGTGGTCATGGCGCGTCTCCTCGTGCGGGGGTTTGGTGACACGCGGGGCGGGGTGCTGCAAGTGTCGAAAGAAATCCGGCAGGCATTGGCCTGCCGATCCGGTTTACCAAGGGTCAGTTTTCCCGTTTCCGGTGAATTGCAGCGCGTAATATGCGCGTATCAGGCAGAGCAGCTTGCCCCGCCGAGGACGCAGAACTTGGCGCAATGGGGGTGATTGAGGGCGACCTCGCCCTCCGCCTCCGCCAGGGTGGCGCCCAGCTCGAACTCCGCATCGTAAGGCAGGAGGGTGCAGGCGAGGACGGCGGGACGGTCGGCGCCCTTGCGTTTGACCACCATGCGAGAGGTCGAACACATCACCGAGGAAGGGTGCTTGCCCAGGATGCCCCAGCAGGCGGTGGTGATTTCCGGCACTTCGACGGTCTCGTCCATCTCGGGGAAGAGGACGGTCTGGCCAGGGTCGGCCGCGTCGATGTCGAAGCCTTCGCAGGAGAAGAGCCCGGCAAAGCCCTGCCGCGCCTCGGCATCGGATTCGTGCCAGAGCGTGCGGCCGGCGACGGCCATGCGAATGCCCTCGTCGCGCAGCCAGCGCATGCCTTCGATGGTCCGGGCGAAGCTGCCGATGCCGCGCTCGGCGTCGTGCTGGCTGGCGGAATAGTGGTCGAGCGAGACGCGCAGGGTCAGCCGGTCGCCGTGTTTCGCCTGCAGCTCCTTCAGGCCGCGCTGCACGCGGGGGCGCATCATCGGGCGCATGGCGTTGGTGAGGATCAGCACCTCGTAACCGCGGTCGAGTGCGGCCCGGGTCATGGCGATCATCTCGGGGTTCATGAAGGGCTCGCCGCCGGTAAAGCCGATCTCGCGCACGCGCCAGTCGCGGTCTTCGAGCTGGTCGAGGTAGCTCTCGACCTCGGCTGCGGTGATGTAGACGAGGCTGTCGTTTTCGGGCGAGCTTTCGATGTAGCAGTTGGCGCAGGTGATGTTGCAAAGCGTGCCGGTGTTGAACCAGAGCGTCTGGGGGTCAGACAACGCGACGCGGGCCCGCGGTTCGCCCTTCGCGGTGACGTGCGGGTCGCGGAACTTGCCCTCGTTGGCGAGGCTTGCGTCTTTCATCTGGCTCTCCGTGCTGTGCGGCCGTGCCGGAAGATGATGCATCTCTTGGCGCGGCAACACAATTTGGTCCCACGCCTTTGTGAAGGGCAACATCGCTGTTAGACTCCGTGCAACAGATGGGGTACGTCGTCATCGACATGTCGTTAGCGCTAACTGCGCCGCGGAACTGAAAGGATGTAATGCCATGGTGTCTCGTGTCATTCCGGTGGATGGCTTCGACCTCGTGATCTTTGGCGGCACAGGCGATTTGGCGCGCCGCAAGATTCTGCCCGGCCTCTTCCGCCGTTTCTGCGCGGGTCAGATGCCGGAGGATGCCCGCATCATCGGTGCCGCCCGGTCCGAGATGGACGACGCGGCGTTTCGCGACACGGTCGCCGAGGCGATCCGCGAGTTCGGCGGCGCACACAGGGCCGACAAGGCGCAGGTCGATGCCTTCCTGGAGCGGGTCGGCTACGAGCATGTCGACGCCATGGGCGAGACCGGCTGGGAGACGCTGAAAGGGCGGCTGAGGGACGGTGTGATCCGCGCCTTCTATTTCTCGGTCGCGCCGTCGCTGTTCGGCGCGCTTGCGGAACGGCTGCGCAGTTTCGGCCTGGCCGACGACGACAGCCGCGTGGTGGTCGAGAAGCCCTTCGGCAAGGACCTCGAGACGGCCAAGAAGCTGAACGCCACGCTGGCGGAGCATTTCGACGAGACGCAGATCTACCGGATCGACCATTACCTCGGGAAGGAGACGGTCCAGAACCTCATGGCCGTCCGTTTCGGCAACATGCTGTTCGAGCCGCTCTGGAACGCGCAATACGTCGACCACATCCAGATCACCGTGGCCGAGACGGTGAGCGTGGCGGGCCGCGGTTCCTACTACGACAAGTCGGGCGCAATGCGGGACATGGTGCAGAATCACCTGATGCAGCTATTGTGCCTGATCGCGATGGAGCCGCCTGCACGGTTCAATCCGGACGCGGTGCGCGACGAGAAGCTGAAGGTCATCCGGGCGCTGGACCCGGTCGATCATCATCAGATCGTGCGCGGCCAATACGACGCGGACGATACGCAGCCGGGGTACCGGACTCATGTGGACGACCTGCGCTCCACCACCGAGAGCTTCGTCGCCCTTAAGTGCCACATCTCCAACTGGCGGTGGGCGGGTACGCCGTTCTACCTGCGCACCGGCAAGATGCTGCGGTCGCGCACGTCCGAGATTGCCGTGGTGTTCAAGGACGCGCCGCATTCGATCTTTGGTCCGGAGGCCGGGACGCACCGCAACGTGCTGTCGATCCGGCTGCAGCCGAACGAGGGCATGACGCTGGGCGTCACCATCAAGGAGCCGGGACCGGGCGGGATGCGTCTGGTGGACGTGCCGCTGGATATGTCGTTTGCCGAAGCCCTTGGACCGGACGCCGAGGAGGTGCCCGATGCCTATGAACGTCTGATCATGGACGTGATCCGGGGCAACCAGACGCTGTTCATGCGCGGCGACGAGGTGGAGGCGGCATGGGCCTGGACCGATCCGATCATCGCGGGCTGGAAGCGGCGCGGCGACGTGCCCAAGCCCTACGATCCGGGGTCGAGCGGACCCGAGGATGCGCTGATGCTGATGCACCGCGATGGCCGGAAGTGGCGCGAGATCAAGTCTTGAGGCATGGTGCCCGATGACGCATTTTCCCGGCAAAGGATCTGACCACGGTCAGGTGCCTTGGCCGCGTTGGGTGGCGGTAAACGGTCTTTGCCACTAGTGATGTGCGGCGCGTCGGAAACCGGTGCGCCGTGGACAGACCGAGGAAGGACAAACGGTTTGACCTACGAATTCATCGAGTATCCGGATCGCGAAATGCTGTCGATCGAGCTGGCACAGCGGCTGGCAGGCGACCTGCGCTCCGCTCTGCAGCACGAGGAGCGCGCGGCGCTTGTGGTGCCGGGCGGAACGTCGCCCGGGCCGATCTTCGACGATCTTTGTGCCGCTGACCTGGACTGGAGCCGGGTGGACGTTCTTTTGGGCGACGAACGCTGGGTGCCCGAAGACAGCCCGCGGTCCAACACCGCGCTGGTAAGTCGCGTCTGCTGGTCGAGCGCGCGGCAAAGGCCCGTTTTCTGCCCCTGTACGCCCCCTTCGATGCGCCGGAAGACGCGCTTGAGGAATTGAGCAAACCCATCGCAGAGGTGCTTCCCCTGGCCGTGGTGCTGCTGGGGATGGGCACCGACATGCACACGGCATCGATCTTCCCGGAGGCCGACCGCCTCGAAGAGGCGTTGAAGCCCGACGCGCCGATCCTGATGGCGATGCGCGCCCCCGGCGCGCCGGAGCCGCGGATCACCCTGTCGGCGCACGTGCTGAACGGGGCCATGTCGAAACACGTCCTGATCTTCGGCGAGGAAAAGCGCGCGGTGCTTGAGGGCGCCCGCGGCAAGCCGGGAATCGAGGCGCCGATCAACGCGGTTCTCGACGAGGCCAAGGTGCATTGGGCGCTCTGACCCGCCACGCGCGGGGTTAGGGTTGAAAGAATTTCAAAGGCCGGACGCGGACGTGCGGCGATGAGCGGAGAAGCGGGAATGTTCGAGGCTGTAAAGGCGCAGGCAGCGCGCATCGGGGATCGCCGGATCGAGGATCTGTTCTCCGAAACGGGGCGGGCCGAACGGTTCAGCGTGACCGCCCTTGGGATGCTTTTCGACTATTCGAAGACGCAGATCGACGCGGAGGTCGAGGCGGCGCTGCTGGCGCTTGTCGACGCGGCCAAGGTCGCGGACCGGCGCGAGGCGATGTTCACCGGCGCGAAGATCAACGAGACGGAAGGGCGCGCGGTCTTGCACACCGCCCTCAGGAACCTCGACGGCGACCCGGTGTTGGTCGACGGCGAGGACGTGATGCCGGAGGTGCTGGAAACGCTCGGCCGGATGGAGGCGCTGGCCCGTGAACTGCGGGCCTCGGACGTGACCGACGTGGTGAACATCGGCATCGGCGGCTCCGACTTGGGTCCGGTGATGGCGACGCTGGCGCTGGCGCCCTACCATGACGGGCCGCGCTGCCACTTCGTGTCGAACGTCGACGGGGCGGACATCGCCGACACGCTGAAGGGGCTCGACCCGGCGACGACCGTGTTCATCGTCGCGTCGAAGACCTTCACCACCATCGAGACCATGACCAACGCGCAATCCGCCAAGGACTGGCTCGCAGGCCATGGCGTGTCGGACGAGGGGAAGTTCATCGCGTTGTCGTCGAACGCGGAGAAGGCCGGGGCCTTCGGCATTCCGGAGGAGCGGGTCTTTGGCTTCGCGGACTGGGTTGGTGGGCGTTATTCAATGTGGGGGCCGATCGGGCTATCGGTGATGATCGCTGTCGGGCCGGAGGACTTCCGTGCCTTCCTGTCGGGCGCGCGCGCGATGGACATGCACTTCCGCGAGGCGGAATGGTCGGCGAACCTGCCGGTGATGCTGGCGCTGGTGGGGATCTGGCACAACCAGGGGCTGGGTCATGCCACGCGTGCGGTGCTGCCCTACGACAACCGGCTGATGCGCCTGCCGGCCTACCTCCAGCAGCTTGAGATGGAGAGCAACGGCAAGGGCGTCAGCATGGACGGCGCCAATCTGCCCTATGACAGCGGCCCGGTCGTGTGGGGCGAGCCGGGCACCAACGGCCAGCACGCTTTTTACCAGCTGATCCATCAGGGCACGCGGGTCATCCCCTGCGAGTTCATGGTCGCCGCGAAGGGGCACGAGCCGGAGCTGGCGCATCACCACCAGTTGCTGGTGGCGAACTGCCTTGCACAATCGGAGGCGCTGATGCGGGGTCGCAGCCTGGACGAGGCGCGCGGCAAGGTCGCGGGCAAGTTCGAGGGCGAGGAACTGGAACGGCAGGCGCGGCACCGCGTGTTCCCGGGCAACCGGCCCTCGACCACGCTGATGTACGAGACGCTGGACCCGGAGACGCTGGGCAAGATCGTGGCGCTGTACGAGCACCGGGTGTTCGTCGAGGGGGTGATCCTCGGGATCAACTCCTACGACCAGTGGGGCGTGGAGCTGGGCAAGGAGCTGGCGACGGCGCTTGGCCCGCTGGTGAGCGGAGACGCGCCGATTGCCGGAAAGGACGGCTCGACCGAACAATTGCTGCGATTTGTGCATGCAAATCAGGGTTGAGAGCGGCGTGAAACATCGCTGAGAGCGGCGTGAAACGCAGGTGTGCGCGGAATGTTCCGCGCAGATGCGAAAATATTGGCGGAACAGAAAGGGGGAGGTGGCGTTTTCTGGTCATCTGGATGGGATAAGGAGAATTCCTATGAAACGCTTTCTTTTGACGACCGCGGCCGCCGCCCTCATTCCTGCCTTCGCCATTGCGCAGCAGGACAGCGACAGCACCACGATCCTGCCGCAGGATCAGGCGCAGCAGACGGATCAGGCGACGAACGAAGAGTCTGATTCCGACAGCCAGAACATGGTGGACTCGACCTCCGACGAATCCACCTCTGTCGAGGGTGAAGCGACCGCAGACGCCGAAGCCGACACCGACGCGGCCGATGCAGATGCAACCGCCTCTGCCGATGCGACCGACCCGGCCGCCGAGGAAGAGGATGCGACGGACACCGCCGATGCAGCCGACCCGATGGCAGAGGAAGAGGACGCGACGGATACCGCCGACGCAGCCGACCCGATGGCAGAGGAAGAAGACGCGACCGACACGGCTGACGCAGCCGATCCGATGGCGGAAGAGTCTGACACCATGGAGGCCGCTGAAGCACCGACTCGATGGCCGGTGACGCGGACATGTCCAGCGAGATGGCCTCGGGCGAAGAGGGTCTCGGCGTGACCGGCGACGTGTCGGCCAAGGCCATCATCGGCAACCGCGTCTACGTGATCGAAGGCGAATGGGACAAGACGGCGTCCTTCAACACCGTGGCCGAAGACTGGACCCGCGTGGGTTCCGTGCAGGACATCGTCATCAGCGATGACGGCGGCATCGCCGGTATCGTTGCAGAAGTCGGCGGTTTCCTCGGCATCGGCGACAAGTTCGTGCTGCTCGAGTCCGGTGAAGCCAAGCTCGTGCCGCTCGAAGTGTGGCTACGACGTCGTGACCTGGTACTCCAACGACCAGCTGACGGAGATGCAGGCGTACGAAACGACGCAGATGCAGTAATCGCCTTGCACAGGTGAAGGAACGGCCCGGGCATTGTCCCGGGTCGTTTCGATTCCGGAATGTGCCCGTGATCCATGAACCCGTATTCGCAGGGCGGGGCGGTCAGGGAATGTCGAAGTCCGGCGGCGCCAGTTCGAAACCCTCGAAGCGGAAGCCCGGCGAGACTGTGCAGCCCACGAGCGCCCAGCCGTCGCCCGCCCGCGCGGCCTGCCAATGCCCTTCGGGAACGATCGCCTGAGGCGTTTCGCCGTTCAGCAGATCCGGTCCCAGCAGGATGTCCTGACGCGGCCCCTGTTTAGTCGCCGATACCGACAGGATCAGCGGCGTGCCCGCGTAGAAATGCCAGATCTCTGTCGCATCGACCGCGTGCCAATGGCTCTTCTCGCCGGGGCCGAGCAGGAAATAGATGCAGGTGCCGGCGGGCCGCGTCCCATCCTCCGCCGCCGGCGATCCACGTCTGCCGGAAGTGCCCGCCCTCGGGGTGTGGTGCGAGATCCAGTCGCGCGATGATGTCTTCGGCGGTGAGTTCCGTCATGGCGGCGCGCGCTCCTCTCAAAGGCTGTTAACCAAACCGCAGCAGGGTTGCCGCATCGAGTGGCTCTCATGAGGAGGCAAGAACGATGGCAACAGCACGGCATGTCCGGCAGATGGCCGAGGAAATCGTCGCGCGCGAGGGTGGTTATGTCAACGACCCGGACGATCCGGGCGGCGCGACGAAATACGGGGTGACGGTGCACACGATGCGCCGGCTGGGTCTCGATTTGACGCGGGACGGCGCGGTCGATGCCGAAGACGTCAAGCGCATCACCCGGGCGCAGGCGGTGGAAATCTACCTCGACCACTATTTCCTGCGCCCGCGGATCGCGGAGCTGCCCGAGGCGCTGCAGGCAACGGTCTTCGACATGTATGTCAACGCCGGGGCCAACGCGGTGCGCATCCTGCAGCGGCTATTGGCGGAGATGGGCGAACGGGTGGGCGTCGACGGCGCCATCGGTCCGCAAACCATCGCCGCCTGCGCGCGCGCCTTTGCGAAGGCGCCGCATCACATGGCCGATGCCTACGGGATCGCCCGGCGGAACTACTACTTCCGCCTGCGGACCAGCGGCCGGCGTCGCGAAAGTACGCGAGGACCCGCGCAGGCGGGAAGGGCGGCTGGATCCGCCGCGCGGAGGAGTTCATCTCGGCCCGTTATCACATGACGGATGCCGAGTTTCAGGCGCGGGTGGCGGCATGGGGATAGTGCAGGGCCTTCTGGCGACGCTGTTCGGCAGCGGCCGC